>CAMVJQ010000001.1 GCA_947167845.1 uncultured Prevotella sp.
CACGCATCGTCAGCGACCCCAGCCGCGACTACGTCTACCTGCGCAACTTCGACATCTTCTCTACTTCGGCCCAACTGAGGCTCAGCCAGAAGGTGCTGCCCTTCGGCGGCGAGGCTTACGTGGGCACACAGGCCATCTGGAGCGAGTTCTTCCGAGAGGAAGCCTCCGGCCATCCCCGCCAGTTCGTGGCCAGCCCGATATTGATAGGCTACAGCCATAACCTGCTGGGCTACAACCCCTTCCGCTGGGAGAAGCAAGTAGAGGTTCAGCGGCTGAAGGCGGCCCGCCAACAGCATGATTATGAACTGCGGTGCATCGCCGAGGAGGCCGCCGTGCGCTACATCCGGCTGGCCTGTCAGCAGCGGATGGTGCTACTGCGCCAAGAGGAACTGAGCCTGAACGACACCCTGCTGGCCATCTCGCGCGAGAAGGCAACCATCGCCATCGTCACGCTGGCAGAAGTACACTCCATAGAGTTGCAACAGCAGAACGTCGCCAACCTGCTGGCAAGGGCCCTCAAGGATGAGCAGGCGGCCAGGACGGCTCTGGCGTCGCTGCTGCGCATGAAGCAAGTGCCCGACACGATGCCGCTGTTGACGCTACCCGAACTGCCCCCGCCCCCTCGCCATACGCTGGAGGAGGCCGTGATGCTGGCTAAGAGCAACAGCCCTGCCTATCAGCACCGCCTGGCAGAACTTACAGAAGCCCGCCATCAGGAAGAAAAGGCACGCAAGGAGCGAGGCGTCAACGTCGGACTGGACATCAACTTAGGACTGCAGCAGGTCAACTCCACCCTCGGCAGCGCCTACAAGAACCAGCAACTGTATGCCTTAGGCGCAGTACAGGTCACCATACCGCTGATGGACCACGGCGCTGCCAAGAAGCGGCATGCCGCCGCCACCGCATGGGGAGAGCGGCAGGAGTCGGCACTACAGGAGACAGAGCGCCTACTGGCAGAGGAGACCACCGTGACCCTGCAGAAACTGCAGGACTGCAGGACGATACTTGCAAGCACTGAACGAACCATCAAGTTGGCCGAGGACTTGTTCTATGAGACGGTTGAGAACTATGCCAATGGCCTCTGCGACATCAACACCTTCACACTGGGGCAGAACAGATGGGTGACAGCCTACACCAACTACCTGACTGCCCTTGAAGAGTTCTGGACTACCCACTATCATCTGCAAACGCTCATTGAAGAATGAAAAAAGTGAATATATGAAGAATAGGAATATACAGTTAAGACATGAGGCACGCCGCAGGCACGCCGCCTGCCGGCCGTTCCTGGCGTTCGCCCTTCTCCTTTCGCTGCTCACCGCCTGCCGGCCGAAAACGGAGGTGCAACCCGTCACGCCGCAGCGGGACACGCTCGACGCGAAGCCGGCCAAAGCGGCGGCGCAACAGCAGCCCCTGAACTACCAGACAGCCAACAAGGGCAAGATAGAGGCCGTCAGCGAGATACCCGTCTGCAGCCGTCTGGCGGAACAAATCGTCATGTTCGGCATTGAGCGTACAGGCCAGTATGTCAAGAAGGGTCAGGTCGTAGCACGGCTCAGCGACGCGGCCCTGCGCGAGAAGATCCTTCTCAGCAAGGCCAAACTGGAGAAGGCGGAGTTCCAGTACGAGGCCATCCTGATGGGGCAGGGCTATAAGCACGGGCATCTGGACGACGCCCCTGACAACCTCAAGAAGGTGGCGCGCATCAACAGCGGATATAACGTGGCTAAGGCCGAACTGCAGGAACTGCAACTGCAACTGTCGTACTGCACCGTCGTGGCTCCCGTCTCAGGCTATGTCCTGAAGATTCAGAACACGCTCTACGGAGCGGCAAAGCCGGGCGAGGCCCTCTTCTCGATCGTGGATATCGACCACCTGAAGGTGAGTTTCGACGTGCTTGAGAATGAGTTGGCGAAATACGAGATGGGAGCCAAGGTCGAGGCCACCACCGTCGCCTACCCCGGCGAGCAGCATCCGGCCACCATCTCGGCCGTCAGCCCGGTCATCGACGAGAACGGCATGATCCACGTCGAAGCGACGCTCGCACCCCATCCCCACCTGCTGCCAGGCATGACGGCGTTCGTCACAATAGAGCCTGTCAGACAATAATACAAAAGATATATATGCTGATGAAATCATTAAGATACATCATAGTCATTATAGCCCTTGGCGCCTACGGACATCTGCCGGCGCAAAATGGCGTAAAGAAACTGGCCAGTAAAGTGGGGACGACGCTCGACTCCATGTCGGTCAGCAGTGTCGACCGCCGCTATATCGAAGCACCAGAGAAACCCTGGCAACTCATCCTGAGGGGCAACGTGATGCAGACGATCGTCGGCATGAAAGGCCTGGGAATCGCATACAAAGAAGAGTACAACTTCGACGCACGGCTTAAGACCGTCCCCTCGCAGTACGTAGGCTTCTGGGCAGGCTACAGAGGCTATGGCTTCGGCTACACCATGAATGTCGGCGGCGACAAGGGCAGTTACTTTACCATCGGCGCCACGGGAGGCTCGTATGGCATCAACGTGCGCATCCACTCATTTGAGAGCAGCCGCCCGAACATCGACATGACCAGCGACCTCCTCACTGCGGAAGACATGGAGGAGATGAAAAAGGTGGTGCTCATCGACCCCATCCGCGTCAATACGGTCATCGCCGACGGATATTACATCTTCAACGGCAAGAAGTTCTCCTACCCCGCTGCCTACGACCAGTCGGTGATCCAGAAGCACTCGGCGGGCTCGCTGATAGCGGGACTCATGTACAACTATACCCACATCGACTATTCCGCCGACTCCAACGGCGACATGATATTCCTGATGGATGGACTGGGACGCGTGAAACTGTGGCAGGGAAGCGTGGGCGCGGGCTATGCCTACAACTGGGTGCCCACACGCGGGCTGCTCGTCAACGTCATGGCGATGCCCATGCTGACCTTCATCAACAGGCTCAAAGCCTACGGCTATGAGACCAACCTGCCGGAAATGATGGACGACCCTATGTTCTGGAACGACCAGATCTCATACGAAGAGTGGGACAAGTGGTACTACGACAATGTGCGCATAAAACCCATAGGCGAGCAGACATTCAACAGCAGCATCAGCATCGGCTTCGATGCCCGCGTGTCGCTGACTTACAACTTCGGGCGGTTTTTCATCAATGCCTACGGACAGTTCAACAATATCCGCTACCACCACAACAGCACCAACGGCTATCTGAACGACTGGTTCGTCAACACCTCCCTCGGTCTGCGGCTATGACTCCTCCTCCCCTATTGCAGCCCGCCAGGGGGCGCGCCGTCAGTCTCTGATGTGCTCGAAGCACGCATGATATTCCTTTGACAGGCGCTTGTAGTGCTCCACGGTGGCCTCGCTGGAGGTGTCGGCCCGTATGATCTCGTAGTGGTGAAAGAGCCCCGGCTCCACCTTTGACTTGCTGGAGAACGCGGACGCCCTCGCCCGCTACAGATGCGGGCGAGGGCGCCCGCGTTCCCAAAGTTTGCTGCAAAGTTACGAAATAAAAGGCAGAATTGCAAGACTTTTGCATGAAATCTTGCAATTCAGCCCTATTTTGTGTAACTTTGCAAAAAAGGTACACACAGCATAGCCTCCTGTCTATCAAACACTTACCTTCGATGATGTAACTTTTATCAAAATTGCATGCTTCTTGCCAATCCCGGCAGTCGCAGGAGTTCATAAACAATCTTAAAAAAGAAATGGGAGAAGAAATTTGGCTCTTCGCCTAAGTTTTCGTAACTTTGCAGCAAAGTTTTATAAAAACCATATTCAGACGCTTATGCCAGACTTCAAACTATTGCCGATGGGTATCGCCGACTTCCGCCGCATCCGGCGGGAGAACTATTATTATGTGGACAAGACCGCTTGGATACCGAAATTCGAGCAGGTGAGCAGCTTCCTGTTCTTCTGCCGTCCGCGCCGCTTCGGCAAGACGCTGATGCTGAGTGTGCTGGAGAGTTACTACGACTGCAAACAGACAGGGGACTGGGACTGGCTATTCGGCGGGCTTTGGATTCACGAGCACCCGACGGCAGAGCGCGGCCAATTTCAGGTGATAAGGCTCGACTTCTCGCAGGTGACGGGAACGATAGACGAACTGAAGCCAATGCTCGACAGCTATATGGACATTATGCTGAATAGTTTCGCAAGGAAGTATGAGGATATGTACTTTAACGGTTTCCGCAAAGAGGTTGAAAAATATATGACTGCCAAGGAGAAACTCACCTACATCCTGAAGGCTGCCAAGGACTATGGCAACCGCCTCTATCTGATACTTGACGAGTACGACAACTTCACCAACACTGTGCTGGCACAGCACGGCGAGGCCGTCTACCGCACGCTGACGCACGCCGACGGCTTCTACCGCCACCTGTTCAAGCTCTTCAAGGGCAACTTCGACCGCATCCTGATGATGGGCGTGTCGCCCGTGACGATGGACGACCTGACCAGCGGCTACAATATAGCCACGAACATTACGACACGATATAATTTCAACCTGGTGCTCGGCTTCAGCGAGCCGGAGGTGCGGGCCATGCTCGACTACTATCGCCCGCTCTCAGGCACTGAGCTGACCACCGACGAGATGCTCGACCAGATGCGCCCATGGTACGACAACTACTGCTTCGCCGAAAAAGCCCTGAAGACTGATCCGAAGATGTTCAACTCGAACATGGTGACGTACTATATCGGAACCCTGCTGGATGAGGGCACTCCCCCCGACTCGATGGAAGACCCCAACGCCAAGACCGACTACACGAAACTGCGCCAGCTCATCCGCCTCGACACCATCGACTCGTACCGCCGGGGCATCGTCCACCGCATCGCCCAGGACGGCTATATATACAGTAAGGTGAAGGACTACTTTCCCGCCATCGAGCTCATCAAGAAGGAGAATTTCATCTCGCTTCTCTACTACTACGGCATGATCACGATGACAGGCACGTATCACGGCGAGCAGCGGCTGGGCATCCCCAACAACAACGTGCGCCGACAGTACTACGACTTCCTACTAGACGAATACCAGCGCACCGCCGACCTTGACACATGGGAACTGAAGGAGGCATTCAAGGGTGCCGCCTACGAGGGCGAGTGGCGGACATTGCTGCAACACATCGCCGACTGCTACCGCGAGGACTCGGCGGTTCGCTCCGCCATCGAGGGCGAAAGGCATCTGCAGGGCTATTTCCTGGCCTACCTGAACATGTATCAGGGCTACCTGACGGCACCGGAGGTGGAACTGAACCACGGATATTGTGAAAGGCTACGGGTAGGCGCGTCAGCGGGAATTTTCTTCCTCATGCCCGACAAACTGCGCCAGCCCGACATCGCCCACTCCTACATCATCGAACTGAAGTACCTGAAGGCCGACGCCACCGACGAAGAGGCCAAAGGCCAGTGGCAGGAAGCCGAGACGCAGATACGGCAGTACGGCCAGGGTAGCCGTGTGGCCCTGCTGAGCCGTGACACACAGCTGCACCTCGTCATCGTCCAGTTCCGAGGCCCGAGGCTGCTGCGACTGGATGACGTGGAACGCTGACGAGGCATTTTCATTAAGCACGAGGATCATGTACGAGCAGATACGGGGAGATACCCTCTTTATCATGTTATATTCAGCGGTGACAGCGATGTTCATGATGGCAAGTTGTTATCTGCTGTTCCGTAGGGCCAATGCCATTGGCGGTGACATCATGACGCCAATACGCTTACGCCGATGGACGGGAGTTTTTTTTGCTTCTGTCGCTTTGAATCATGTATGGTATATGCCGATATTCTTTCTGTCCTCAAGCGAGCGTATTCTGATGACCGATCTTGTTGGAGCATTGCTCGATAGCATGACGGTTATTCCTTTGGCGATAGTCGTTTTGTTTGAGATGTTTCAAGACCGCCGTCGACCGCTTTGGCCAATTGCCGTAATGGTAACGCCGATCATTGTTGGAAACATGTGGAGTGTTGCCACCCGCAGTTATGTCCTTCTTCCGATACTGTATGTCTATTTCCTTTTGATGGGCATCGGCCTGAGTATATATATGGCTCACGCACTGAGACAGTACGGCCGCTGGCTGCGCGACAACTTTGCCGACCTGGAGCACAAGGAGGTGTGGCAGAGTTTCGTCGTGCTGGCCGCTATGCTCCTCATGTTCGGTACCTATGCGCTAACCAACGAAGGCTCGGCATACCTATATGCCATGCTGGTAGCCAGCACGATACTTATCTGCTACCTTCTGTGGCGAGTGGAGACACTGAGCGATCTGAGCACTCAAATCCAATCGGATACCAGTAACCGCCCGACTTCGCCGCTTGGCTTGTCCAAGAATATCGGACCGCTGCTGAAGCAGCATTGCGAGGAGGCTCAACTCTATCTGCAATACGACATCTCTCTTACCCAACTTGCCACATTGATTGGTATCAACCGTTCCTACCTGAGCAAGCACTTTGCCTCGCAGGGCATCACTTACAATGGCTATATCAATGGTCTGCGCATCCAACACTTTGTCAATCTCTACCATGAAGCCGCCGCAAGCCACCAGTCTGTTACCGCCCAGCAACTGGCATACCAGAGTGGTTTCCGTAGTTACAACACATTCAGTATCGCCTTCAAGAAGAAGATGGGAATGAACGCAACGGAGTGGATGCGGCTTACTGAATCGTAAAAATCATCCCCGAATCGTCAAAACTTGCTGTTTCTCGGTATTTGTTTATTGCAATTTCAAAGGGTATTGACTACCTTTGCGCAGTAAACGAAGATCCCGTGAACAGAATATTTTATTTAAACAATTATGAGTAATATTAAAAAGGGGATGCTTGCCGCCATCCTAACCTGCGGCACCACAACAGCAGTCACTTCATGTACGGACATAGCCGACAATCCGGTTCCTACAGAACCTGTGAGTGAGTCTGTAAACAAAAAGATTACCGACGGCAACTACGACAAGACATTGGCCGTCAAGTGTGTTAACGGTACTTTTGTCGGTAAGAAGACGGAGAACATCATTTCCTACAAAGGCATTCCTTTTGTTGGCCAGCAGCCTGTAGGGAAGCTCCGTTGGAAAGCGCCCGTGGACGTGACCCCAAGCAACGACGTGTATGAAGCCTACAACTATGAGAAAGCCCCTGTTCAGGCACCTGGCGACCCCGCTATCGAAAACGGAATGGGCGAGGACTGTCTATATCTGAACATCTGGCGGGCTGATGAGACGGTTACTGAAAAGAAGCCAGTCATCGTGTGGATTTACGGTGGCGGCTTCGAGGTGGGCGGAACGAGCGACCCTCAGTATGATTGCCACAGCCTCGTGAAGGAGAATCCTGACGTCATTCTCGTTACCCTCGCTTATAGGGTCAGTTTCTTCGGATTCATGCATCTGTCACACCTGTCCGACGGCAAGGACTACCAGGACGCTCCGAACTTAGGGCTCCTGGATCAGCTGATGGGACTGAAGTGGGTACATGAGAATATTGCAAACTTTGGCGGCGACCCTGACAACGTGACCATCTGGGGCGAGTCAGCCGGTGGTGCAAGTGTCACCCTGCTGCCGCTCATCAAGGGTTCCCATCAGTATTTCAAGCGCGTCATCGCCCAGAGCGGTGCCCCCGCTCAGACGAAGTCTGAGGAGCAGGCCATCGCCATCACGGACCATGTGATGAAGGAGCTCGGCTGCAAGACCGTCGCCGACCTGCTGAAGGTCAGCGCCCAGGAGTTTGCTGACACGTGGGCTCGCTTGTACGGTTTCTATCAAGTACTCGGCATACGTACCTTCCCAGAAAGAGACGGGAGATGCCTGCCTCTGAATCCGTGGGAGGCATACGCTAACGGAGCGGCGAAGGACATCACCTTCCTTCAGGGCTGCAACAAGGATGAGATGAACACCTTCTTAGGAAGCATCGGCGTGGATCGCTGGAATGCGTGGGCCAATCAGCGCAAGACGGAGAAGCTCACCCAGCTCACTGACGAGGAAAAGGCTCTGGTGGAGAGCTACTGCAACGACATTCAGGGCGAAAGCTACGAGCCTACCGTCCGTCTTTTCAGCCAAATCATGTTCCAGGTACCGCAAATCCGCCTGTCGGAGGAACAGACGAAGGGCGGTGGCAAGTCGTACACCTACCTCTTTACGCCTGAGTCATCTGTGCCACTGATCAAATGCGGTCATATAACAGAATTGTCGGCTTTATTCAACCATCCTGAGATAACCGCCTTCACCGGAAGAGCATACGACGAAACCTTCTGCAAGACCATGCGCAAGATGTGGATACAGTTCGCCAAGACCGGCAATCCGTCGCTCACTGCAGAGATGTCGCCCGACGGCAAGGCCAAGGAATGGCCACTCTACGATACGGGGGAGAAGCAGGTAATGGTGCTTGACGAGCAAGATATCCATCTAGCCAAGGAGTCGGAACTGAAGATAGTTGACTGGGAGAGGACCTACTTCCTCACCAATTATTATATGCCCTGACAGAATGTCGAAGGCGGCAGCGTCCGGCTTCCGATTCAGCATGGTGCTTCTTTTAATGATTATCCGCAATGAGAGCGGATAATCATTTTTTTGCGACGAAAGCGATGGCCATTCAAATCTTTTTCGTAACTTTGCAGCAAAGTTTTATAAAAACCATATTCAGACGCTTATGCCAGACTTCAAACTATTGCCGATGGGTATCGCCGACTTCCGCCGCATCCGGCAGGAGATGTTCAACTCGAACATGGTGACCTATTACGTCAACACATTACTCAGACGAGGCACCGCCCCCGACTCGATGGAGGATCCTAACGCCAAGACCGACTACACGAAGCTGCGCCAGCTCATCCGCCTCGACACCATCGACTCGTACCGCCGGGGCATCGTCCACCGCATCGCCCAGGACGGCTATATATACAGTAAGGTGAAGGACTACTTTCCCGCCATCGAGCTCATCAAGAAGGAGAATTTCATCTCGCTTCTCTACTACTACGGCATGATCACGATGACAGGCACGTATCACGGCGAGCAGCGGCTGGGCATCCCCAACAACAACGTGCGCCGACAGTACTACGACTTCCTACTAGACGAATACCAGCGCACCGCCGACCTTGACACATGGGAACTGAAGGAGGCATTCGTGAGTGCCGCCTACGAGGGCGAGTGGCGCGCCCTGCTGCAATACATCGCCGACTCATACCGCGAGGACTCCGCCGTGCGCTCGGCTATTGAGGGTGAGCGTCATCTGCAGGGCTACTTCCTGGCCTACCTGAATATGTATCAGGGCTACCTGACGGCACCGGAGGTGGAATTGAACCATGGCTACTGCGACTTTTTCCTCATGCCCGACAAACTGCGCCAGCCCGACATCGCCCACTCCTACATCATCGAACTGAAATACCTCAAGGCCGACGCCACCGACGCGGAGGCCGAGGCACAGTGGCGCGAGGCCGAGGCGCAGATACGACAATACGGCCAGGGCGAGCGCGTAGCCCTGATGAGCCGCGACACACAACTGCACCTCGTCATCATCCAGTTCCGAGGCCCGAAGTTGCTGCGGCTGGATGACGTGGAAAAGGATTAACACCTGGTCAGCATTCATATATGTACGAGCAACAAATCCAGAACAGTCTCTTCTATACGATGCTTTACGGAGCAGCGGCCATGCTGGCTCTGACAGCATGCTGCTACTTGCTGTTTCGCCGGGCCAACGCCATTGCGCCCGACATCACGTCGCCGGTACGCCTGCGGCGATGGACGGCAGCCTTCTTTGCCTCCATCACGCTGAGCCACCTGTGGTATCTGCCGGTCGCCTTCTGCACCTCAAGCGAGGAAATACTGCAGAGCTATCTCGTGGGGGCCATACTCGACTTCATGACGCTCATCCCCTGTGCGATAGTCCTTCTGCTCGTGATGCTGCAAGACCGCCGACGGCCGCTGTGGCCCGTTGGCGTGATGGTGGCACCCGTCATCATCGGACTGGCGGCGTGCCTTGTCTACCACGACATCGACTTTCTGCCCCTGTTCTATGGCTATCACCTGTTGATGGCCGCTGGCTTATTAATATATATGGTACGCGCGACGAGACAGTACGGCCACTGGCTACGCGACAACTACGCCGACCTGGAGCACAAGGAGGTGTGGCAGAGTCTGGCTGTACTGGCCATTATCCTGCTGGTGTTCGGCCTCTACGCATTTGGCATCAAGGGCATGACGTATAAATACCTCTCGCAGCTGAACAACATTATTCTCATCTGCTATCTCCTGTGGCGGGTGGAAACGCTCAGCGACCTGGGCGAGGCGCGGGGGAGCGAGGATAGTTCCGAAGGGCTGAATCCGCCACAAGTCATTTCTCGCACCCCCGCACCCCCGCGCCCCCGCACCTCCGAAGCCCATCCTCCCGCACCCCCACCCTCACACCCCTTCACCGACAACATCGGCCCTCTGCTGAAGCAGTATTGCGAGGAGCCTCGGCTCTACTTGCAATACAACATTTCTGTGGCGCAACTCGCCAAACTGATAGGCACCAACCGCGTCTATCTCAGCAAGTACTTTGCCATGCAGGGCAGCACCTACAATGCCTACATCAACAGTCTGCGTATCCAGCACTTCATCCAGCTCTACCATGAGGCGGTCGCTACCAGCCAGCCAGTGCTAGCCAAGCAACTGGCCTACCAGAGCGGTTTCCGCAGCTACAGCACATTCAGCGCCGTCTTCAAGCAGGTCATGGGAACGACCGTCACCGCCTGGATGCACAGCACGACGGAATAGTGAGGCTTTCAGAATTGTAAATTCAGTTTCAGAATTGTAAAAACCTACCATCCAAGACTTTTCAGATATTGCAATTTCAAGGGGAATTAACTACCTTTGCGCCATAATCGAAATACTAACCCCAATAATTGTAATATGAGAAATCTTAAAAATTGGATGCTTGCCGCCATCCTGATTTGCGGCACAGGTGTATTCACAGCATGCACTTCAGACAATGGTGACAACCCGGCTCCTGTAGATCCTGAGGAGAAAGATGCAATCGACTATTCCAAGGAATCCAACTGGCTACAGGTTCCGGAAATCACCAAGGAGTTCGACACATTCTACATCCTCGCTACGGAGTATGTCGTGTCAAGTTATGACGAAGGCGCTTCTCCCTACGCAGCCATCGACAACCCGGAGATGAGGCAGAAAGCTCCATTCGAATACGATGCCCATGCAAGCGCGTTTCAGGATGTTACTAACGTGTTCGTGCCCTTCTACCGCCAGTCTGGCCTCAAGAACTCAGGAGAAGTCTGGCAGAGAGACGGCAACATTGACGCTGCACTTTCGGGCATTCCCTATGATGATATCACAGGCGCACTCGACTACTACTTCGAACACTACAACCAGGGCCGTCCGTTCATCATCGCGGGCCACAGCCAGGGCTCGGCCATGTGTAAGCTCGTTCTGAAGAAGTACTTTAAGGAGCATCCCGACTACTACAAGCGCATGATTGCAGCCTATGTGATTGGCTTCTCCGTTACGAAAGATGACCTTGCAGCCAACCCGCACTGGAAGTTTGCCACCGGCGAGAGTGACACGGGGGTCATCATCAGCTGGAACACTGAGGGACCCAAGAACGTGGAGCAGAACGCCTCGACTGTCGTGCTGTATCCCGGAGCCATCAGCATCAACCCGCTTAACTGGAAGCTCGACAATACATACGCCCCGGCAAGCATGAACTTAGGTTCGTATATGCCGAACGAGAAGACCGGCAAGAACGAGATTGTCGATGTCGGTGCTGATGCACAGGTTAATGTTGAGCGCGGTACGGTTGTGACACATGCCGCCTCCGAGCCTGTAGCCCCCGAGATTGCTGAGGTCGCCACTCAACTCTTCGGCCCTGACGGCCGTCACGCCAGCGACTACTCGTACTTCTACAACAACATCAAGGAGAATGTGTCAAAGCGCGTCGAAGCTTATAAAACGAGCCAAAAGTAACGATTATTACAAATTGTGAATTATGAAATATGAATTGAAATGGATGCTTGCCGCCATCCTGATTTGCGGCACAACAGCCGTACTCACTTCTTGTAGCGACCAATCTGACAACCCGGCTCCACAACCTGAGGGCGGAATAGTCGACAATGATTTGGCAGTCAAGTGTATTAATGGCACCTTCATCGGCAAGAAGACAGACAATGTCATCATCTATAAGGGCATCCCGTTTGTCGGTCAGCAGCCCGTTGGCAACCTGCGCTGGAAGGCTCCGGTGGAATATACAGCGGACAACGGTGTGTATGAGGCCTTCGAATATGGAAAAGGTGCCTGTCAGGCTGAAGGAGTCGTTCCCTCAATGGGTGAGGACTGCCTGTATCTGAACGTATGGAAGGCAGAGGACAAGTCGGATGAGAAGAAGCCCGTCATGGTATGGATTCACGGCGGTGCCTTTGTGGGCGGCGGTACGGGCATGGACCTGTTTGACTGCACCAATCTCATCAAGGAGAATCCCGACGTCATCGTCGTGACAGTTGCTTACAGACTCGGTGTTATGGGCTTCCTCCATCTGTCTCACTTGGCAGACGGCAAGGATTATCCTGATGCACAGAACCTGGGACTTCTTGACCAGAAGATGGCACTGAAGTGGGTGCATGAGAACATCGAAGGCTTCGGTGGTGATCCTGACAACGTGACCATCTGGGGCGAGTCTGCCGGTTCTGCCAGCTGTACACTGCAAGCACTGATCGATGGCTCACAGAACTATTTCCAGAAGATCATCGCTCAGAGCGGCTCCCCCGCTGTCACGCGTTCTACGGAAGAGGCTATCGCCTGCACAGACGGCATTATGAAGGCATTAGACTGCAAGACCGTTGCCGACCTGCTGAAGGTTGATGCCAAGAAGCTGGTAGAGGCTGCTTCCCCGTATGCATTGAACACATTCCCGGAAAGAGACGGCAAAATACTGCCTTTGGAGCCGCATACGGCATACGCCAACGGCGCTGCGAAGGACATCACATTCCTGCAGGGCTGCAACAAGGATGAGTTTAATTTCTTCGCCTTGGCTATGGGTACGGATGGCTTTATGGCATGGGCCGCAGACCGCAAGGCGAAAAAGTTTGCCCAGATGACTGAAGACGAGATAGCACTTGTCAACAGCTACCTCGCTGACCAGCAAGGCGAAAACTGGGAGCCCGACTGCCGTCTGTTCAGCCAGAGCTGGTTCCTTGCACCGTGCATGAGAATGTCGGAGAACCAGACCAATGCCGGTGGCAAGTCGTACACCTATTTCTATAGGGTGGAGGCTTCTGAACCAAAGTTGAAGGCTGCACATGGTGAAGAGCTCCCCATCGTATTCTGCCATCCGGATCAGACAGACATTGACCCCACCTTCTGCAAGACCATGCGCAAGATGTGGGTGCAGTTCGCCAAGACTGGCAACCCGTCGCTCACTGCCGACCAGTCTCCTGACGGCAAGGCCAAGGAGTGGCCCCTTTACGACACGACGGACAAGAAGGTGATGGTTCTCGATGTGAACGACATCCATCCTGCAAAGGAGTCTGAAGTAAAGATCGTTGATTGGAACAAGAGCTATTTCCTGACCAAGTATTATATGTTCTGATATGAAAGCAGACCAGATTATCAAGAATGCCAAGATCTTCACGGCCGACGAGGCCTGTCCGCAGGCGACGGCCCTGGTGGTGAAGGACGGCAAGTTTATCTATGTAGGCGACGAGGCAGGACTCTCAGACTATGAAGGCGAAGTGACCGACCTCGGCGGCAAGTTCATCATGCCGGGCATCATCGACAGCCATGTGCATGTCACCACGAGTATCGGTTTCTGCTATATGGATCCGGGCGAGTACGTGGTGTGCTCCAACAAGCAGGAAGCCCTGGACTTTATGGCTGAGAACATCAAGGCCACACCCGGCCTGAAGCGCTACAGATTCATCCTGGAGCGGAAATACCTGAAGGGCGACGACATCGTCAAGGAAGACCTCGACGCCATCTGCCCCGATGCCGAGCTTCTGATCCTGGAAGGCGAAGGCCACAGCGTCTGGGTGAACTCCAAGATTCTCGACAGGCACGGCATTACCGACGAGACGCCCGACCGCGTGCCCGAACTGAGCTATTATGTGCGCAAAGACGGCCACGTGACGGGCAATGCCTTCGAGTCGTCGGGCTGGCACATGCTCTTCGATGACCTCGAAGTGACCGACGAGCAGATCGACGCGGAGCTTCTGCGCTGGATTGAGTACTCTGTGAATACCGGCGTGAGCGTGGTCTTCGACGCAGGCTTCCCGGAGGGAGAGGCGCTCCACGAGCGCATCTACGAACGCCTCCGCGAACTGGACAAGCAAGGAAAGCTGCCAGTATATATCGACGGTAGCATCGCGCTGACCAACCCGAAGAAGATGAAGCAGGTGGTGGAGGACGTGAGTCGCTTCCGTGAGAAGTTCAACACGGAGCACCTGAAAGTGCATACCTTCAAGGTGTTTATGGACGGTACGCTGAGAATCGAGACGGCGTGTCAGGTTACACCATACGTAGATACCAATAAGAAAGGCGCAACCACCTTCAGCAAGGAGGAGGTAGCGGAGGTGATGAAGCTGCTCAACGAGGCAGGCCTCGACTTCCATGCACATACCGTTGGCGAGGGGGCATCCCGCACAGTACTCGACGGCGTGGAGCTGGCGAAGAAGGAACTGGGCGACAAGTTCCGTGTGAAGGTCACCTGTGCGCATCTGGAGATTCAGGACGATGCCGACATCAGCCGCTTTGCCGAGCTGGGCGTAACGGCCAACTACTCCCCCTGGTGGCACTCCGGCTGTACGGGCGGCAACCCGTTCGAGATCTGGCGCAGCCTGCTGGGCGAAGAGCGCGCAAACAAGATGTACCGCAGCAAGACGATGTGGAACACCGGGGCCAACGTCACCTGGTCGAGCGACAACATCACATACGGTGATTTCGCGACCTGGAACCCGTTCCTCGGCATGGAGATCGGTATGACGCGCTTTATCAACGAGAAGAGCAACGCCCCCGAAATGACCAGGGTCGTGGCAGAATACCCCTCTGCAAGTGAGAAGATGAACATCGAGGAGATGATTCTTGGCTATACCATCAACGGTGCCAAGCAGCTGGGCATCGACGACTTCAAGGGTTCCATCACGGCCGGCAAGGATGCCGACTTCCTGGTGTTCGACTGCGACCTGCTCACGGCAGAGCACTCTGGCTTCAGCCACAACAAGCCGCAGGAGGTGTATTTCTGTGGTAAAAAAATGAAATAACAAAAAACATTAAGCAATATGAATACAACAATCGATTACTCCCAGAAGAAAAGCTGGTGCAACTTTCCCGAAATTACCAGGGACGTAGACACATTCTACATCTTTGCTACAGAATTTATCTTAGGAAGCTTCGAAGAAGGCGCCCCCGACTACGGCTCACTCGACAATGAAGAGATGATTCAGGGCATGGGTGTTGAGTATATAGGTCATGCCACGACCTACGCAGACTCCACCAATGTGTTCGCCCCATACTACCGCCAGGCTGGCTTAAAGTTTGCCGGCGAAGTCATGGCGAGAGACGGGAACTTAGATGCAGCCTTTCTCGGCATGCCATACAATGACATCGTCGCCGCGCTCGACTACTACTTCGAGCACTACAACGAGGGCCGTCCGTTCATCATCGCCGGTCACAGCCAGGGCTCCGCAATAGTCAAGGAGGTATTGTTCAGATACTTCAAGGAGCACCCCGAGTACTACCAGCGCATGGTGGCCGCCTACGTGATAGGCTTCGCCGTGACGAAGGAAGAACTTGAGACCTATCCGTATCTCAAGTTTGCCACTGGCGAGACGGATGCAGGTGTCATTGTCAGCTGGAACACCGAGGGTCCGAAGAATGCCGAGGTGGATGCCAAGACGGTTGTGCTGATGCCAGGTGGCATCAGCATCAACCCGCTGAACTGGAAACTCGATGAGACCTACGCCCCTGCCAGCATGAACCTGGGTTCGCTCATCGTGAACGAGCAGACGGGAGAGCCCGAGATTGCCGACATAGGCGCCGACGCACAGATAAATCTTGCCCGTGGCTCGGTCATAACCAATGCCAAGGCAGCCCCGATGCCAGAGGATGCCGCCAAGATTGCCGCAGCATACTTCGGCCCCGACGGCCGTCACGGCGAGGACTACACGTTCTACTACAATAACATCAAGGACAACGTGCCCAAGCGCATCGCCACCTACAAGGCGAGCCACTAATCCCTCGCGCCAATAAATGAGGCTGCCGCCCGAATGCTATCCATCAGCATTCGGGCGGTATCATTTATAAAGCATGACATGCGCCAATCTGCATGACGGGGAGTTCATAAACAATCTTAAAAATGCGATAGAGGAATAGCACATTCAACTAAAACATCGTATCTTTGCAGAATAGATACAATTTCAAGAAATCATGTATGACCAGATCCGGGAGGACACTCTCTATATCATGCTATACGCAGTAGTGACGGCTATAGCCATGCTGGCAAGCTGCTACCTGCTGCTGCGTAGGGCCAACGCCATAGCCCCCGACATCACGTCTCCGATACGCCTTCGTCGATGGACGGCAGCCTTCTTTGCATCCTTCGCCCTGAACCACCTGTGGTATATGCCGATACTGTTCCATATATCAAGCGACGATGTTACGATGATCGACCTTACAGGCGGACTACTCGACTGCATGACTATCGTTCCTTTGGCAATAGCCGTACTGTTCACCATGCTGCAAGACCGCCGCCGAACGCTATGGCCTATTGCTGTGATGCTGGCACCGGTCATAGTGGCCGACCTGTGGTGCGTTGCCGCCCGCAGCTACGCCCTTCAGACAGTGGTATATGTCTATTTCCTATTGATGTGCATTGGCCTGATTATATATATGGCACATACGTTGGGGCAATACGATCGTTGGCTGCGCGACAACTTTGCTGACCTGGAGCACAAGGAGGTATGGCAAAGTTTCTTGGTGCTCGCCATCATCATGATGGTGTTCACCATCTACGCGCTTACCAGCGAAGGGCCGACTTACCAATTTGCCATGCAGGTGGTCATCGTTGTGCTCATCGGCTATCTGCTGTGGCGGGTAGAGACGTTGAGCGACCTGAGCACCCCCGCCCCCCCGTACCCCCGCGCCCCCGAAACCCGTACACCCGAAGCCCGCACTCCCGAAACCCGTACACCCGACAACATCGGACTACTGCTACAGCAGCACTGCATCGACACGCAACTCTACCTGCAGCACGACCTGACCCTCGCCCAACTGGCCAAGGCCATCGGTACCAACCGCACCTATCTCGGTCAGTTCTTCTCCACTCAGGGTGTCACTTACAATGCCTACATCAACGGGCTGCGAGTCGGCCATTTCGTCGGCCTCTATCAAGCAGCGACGGCTGACCGGCACTCATTCACCGCACAGCAACTGGCACAGGAGAGCGGATTCCGCAGCTACCGCACCTTCAGCGAAGCCTTCAAGCGCGAGACGGGCCAGACCGTGACCGTCTGGATGAAAATGCAGCAAGAGCCAGGGGAATAGGAATTCTGCCCGACCACCTGGGGTCCTCGGGAATGACACTCATTCTTTTGCATACTACAGTTTTTCAGAAACAGGGTGTCAGGGTGACAGAACGCCCTGCCACCCTGCCACCCTATTTCTGAAAAGTCATAGTCGCGCGCGCGTGCGTAAAGGGACTGGGGAACGCATCGGCGAAGTAAGGGAGGCACGACCTGCCCACTCGCTCAGCCGGCTATGGCAACCGGTACCAACCGCCTGGATGAATACGCAGCAAGCGGCGGTGGCGCACAGAAGTGGCAGTATCTACAAAAAAGATAGCAGGATTTACAAAAACTATAGCCGACAGCGCTTTACAGAAATACGTTTTGGGAAATTTGGCTAACTTTGCGCCAGAAAACGTTATAATCCCAAAACTATTAAATTATGAGAAATTTGAAAAATTGGATGCTTGCCGCCATCCTTATCAGCGGCACGACAACGGTTCTGACCTCATGCGCCAGCAAGGAGGACAACCCCGCCCCCACCACTCCACTCCCAAAGACCTACAACCTCGTGGCCGATGAGTACAAGCAAGCACTGCTCGACCCGCTGCTGGAGGTTAAGTATATGATGATAGAGCAGGACAAGGGCGAGACGTTCACCATCGACAGCCCCAAGGCGGGCGAGAAGATCACCATCCACTACTATCGTCCCGACGGTGTCGGTGAAGCGAAGACACCCGCCGTGTACTACTGTCATGGAGGCGGCTACCAGTCGGGCAACGCCACGATGTACGGCAACGACTTCCGCGAGATGTGCAACAGGCTCAAGGCCACGGTGTTCTCTGTGGAATACACGCTGACTTCCGACCCGTCGTACACCTACCACATCGAGCTGGACCAGGCATACGCAGGTTTGACCTATATCTACCAGCACGGTGACGAGCTGAAGATAGACGCCGACAAGATTGTCATCATGGGCGAGAGTGCAGGCGGCGGACTGACCACCCGCATGGCACTGTGGAACAAGGACAAGGGCGACGTGCCCGTGAAGGGAGCTGTGCTCATCTATCCGATGCTCGACTATCGCACCGGCGGTCCCAACGACCTCCATCCTGACGACACGACTGGCGAGTTCATCTGGACCAAGGAGATGAACGTGAAAGGCTGGGCCGACCTGAAGCACGGCCAGGAGATTCCTGCCGACGAGATGATCTACTACACCCCGGCAGTGGCCACACCCGAGCAGCTCAAGGGCTTCCCCACCACCTTCCTCATCGTCGGCACGCTCGACCTCTTCGTACATGAGGACCTGGCCTTCGTGGAGCAGCTGAAGCATGCTGGCGTAGAGGTAGACTCGTTCGTGGAGCCAGGCGTGCCCCACTCCTACAATGTCATACTGAACGACAGTCCTCAGACCGTCCGCTTCAAGGACCTGCGCGACCAGCACGTGAAGCAGATGTTTCAGAGTGGCTCCAACTAAAGGATAACAGGGGGACGGTTCTTTTGTTAGCGCATTGCAATGCTCCAACAAAAGAACCGTCCCCCTGTTATCCTTTTGTCACTCCCAGAAGTCGCTGGAGTTCCTAAACAATCTTAAAAAAAAGTCACCGAGACAGCACATTCAACTAAAACAGCGTACCTTTGCAAAATAGATTAATTTCAAAAGCATGTACGAGCAGATTCGGGAGGACGCCCTTTTTATAATGCTTTACGCAGTAGTGACGGCTATGGCCATCATAGCATGTTGCTATATGTTGCTGCGTCAGGGCAATGCCTTTGCCTCCGACATCACGCCGCCGCTGCGCCTCAGAAGATGGGCTGCCGCCTTCTTTGCCTCTTTCGCCTTGAACCACGTGTGGTATATGCCGATACTGTTCCATATCGCAAGCGACGACGTCACGATGGTCGACCATGTGGGCGGACTACTCGACAGCTTGACATTCTTCCCCTTGGCCATCGCGGTGATGCTCGTCATGCTACAAGACCGACGACGGCCATTGTGGCCTGTCTTCGTGATGATGGTGCCGATGGCCGGAGCGGCGGCCTGGAGCGTTGCCAACAACTGCTATGGCCCGTTGCCTGTATTCTATGGCTATGCGTTGTTGATAGGCATTGGCATTATCATATATATGGTACGTGCGCTGAGGCAGTACGAACGCTGGCTGCGCGACAACTATGCCGACCTGGAGCACAAGGAGGTTTGGCAGAGCTTCGTGGTGCTGCTAATCATTATCTTGGTGTTCATGGCCTACGCCTTTACCATCGAAGGGCCGGCTTACCAATATGCCATGCAGGTGCTCTGCATCGTACTAATCTGCCATCTGCTGTGGCGGATAGAGACGTTGAGCGACCTGAGCGACACCTTACGGGGGGGCGGAGGCACGGGGGAGCGGGGGAGCGAGATCGGCCAGTTGCTACAGCAGCATTGCATAGACACGCAGTTATACCTGCAACACGACCTGACTATCACACAGCTTGCCAAGGCCATCGGCACCAACCGCTTCTACCTGAGCCAGTATTTCTCCGGACAGGGCATCACCTACAATGCCTATATCAACAACCTGCGCATCCAGCATTTCATGAGGCTGTATCGCGAGGCCGTGGCCGCCCAGCGCAGCTTCACTGCCCAGCAATTAGCTGCCGAGAGCGGCTACCGTAGTTACAGCACCTTTGGTATAGCCTTCAAACACCGCACGGGACAGACCGTAACAGCCTGGATGCGCGGCACAGCCAAGTAGCCGCCACTCCTTTTTCGAAAATCAGCAAAAATCCTTTTAAAATCAGCAAAATCTGATGCGCCAGGCATTTAGGGTAATGCTATTAAGGAGAATTTGGCTATCTTTGCACATCCAAAGCAGACAGCCGAATAGCCTAAAATTAGTTTTACCTAAATTATAAATGTATGAATCATGAATTAAATCGGATGCTCGCCGCCATCCTCATCAGCGGCGCAACGGCGGTACTCACATCATGTACCGACAAAATCGACAACCCGGCTCCTGTCACGCCGGAGAATCCCACAGTGGCCACCGACTATTCACAGAAGTCGAGCTGGTATCAGATTCCTGAGGTCACCAAGGCTTTCGACACCTTCTACATCCCCGCTACGAATTACATCTTGAGTAGCTACGAGGATGGTGCACCAGACTTTGCGGCAATCGACAACTCCGAGATGATAGCAGGCGTGAAGGACGAATACGAGGGGCATGCCAGCGCGTTTGCTGATGCCACCAATGTGTTCGTGCCCCTCTACCGCCAGTCGGGCCTGAAGCATGAAGAGGACTGCTGGAAGCAGACCGGCGACATGCTGACGGCGCTGACGGGCACGCCATATACCGACATCACCGCTGCCCTCGACTACTATTTCGAGAACTATAACGAGGGCCGTCCGTTCGTCATCGCCGGCCACAGCCAAGGGTCGGCCATGACGAAACTCGTCCTGATGAACTATTTCAAGACCCATCCCGACTACTACAAGCGCATGGTGGCAGCCTACGTGATAGGCTATGCCGTGACCAAGGCAGACCTGCAGGCCAACCCACACCTGAAGTTCGCAACGGGCGAGAGCGATGCAGGCGTCATCGTCAGCTGGAACACCGAGGGTGCCGGCAACGCTAATGCCAAGAACATGGTGTGGATGCCTGGCTCCATCAGCATCAATCCGCTGAACTGGAAGCTCGACGACACCTACGCCCCGGCAAGCGAGAACCTGGGCTCGTGGATGCAGAACATGGAAACCCTGAAGCGTGAGATTACCGACGTGGGGGCCGACGCACAGGTGAACGTGGAGCGCGGCGTGGTGGTGACCAACGCCAAGAGCGACTACAACCCCTTTACTAATGTTTTCGGCCCGGCAAGCTTCCACAACAACGACTACGGGTTCTTCTACAACAACATCAAGGACAACGTAGAGAAGCGTATAGCATCCTATCTGATTCAGAACAGGGAGATCACAGACGGCAATTATGACAAGTCGCTGGCCGTGAAGTGCATCAACGGCACCTTCGTCGGCCGGAAGACGGATAATGTCATCTCGTATCTGGGCATTCCCTTCGTAGGTCAGCAGCCCGTGGGCAACCTGCGCTGGAAGGCTCCGGTGGAATATACTCCTGTCGAGGGTGTCTTTGAAGCCTATAACTATGGCAAGACCCCCGTCCAGGCAGCTGGCGACCCCGCCGCCCTCTACGCTCAGGGCGAGGACTGCCTGTACCTGAATGTATGGAAGACTGACGAGGCAACAACAGCCAAGAAGCCCGTCATGGTGTGGATCTACGGCGGCGGCTTTGAGACAGGCGGAACCATCGACCCGCAGTACGACTGTTATAACTTCCTCAGAGAGAATCCCGACGTCATCGTCGTCACCGTCGCCTACAGGCTTGCCGCCTACGGCTTCATGCATCTGTCGCACCTGCCCGACGGCAAGGACTATCCCGACGCTCAGAACCTGGGCATCATGGACCAGATGATGGGCCTCAAGTGGGTGCATGAGAACATCGAGGCCTTCGGCGGCGACCCCGACAACGTGACCATCTTCGGCGAGTCGGCTGGTGCCTCAAGCTGTTCTCTCCTTGCGCTGATCGACGAGGCACATAAGTATTTCAAGCGCGCCATCATACAAAGCGGCTCGCCCATCATGACCAGATCGACTGAGGAGGCCATCGCGGTGACCGACGAGATTATGAAGGCGCTCGACTGCAAGACCGTCAGCGACCTGCAGAAAGTATCGCCCAGGCGGCTCGCCGACAAGGTGGGAGAGCTGTACGGCATCTATCAGGTGCTCGGATGGAGCATCTGGCCTGAGAGAGACGGCAAATTGCTGCCCAAGGACGGATGGGACGCATACGAGAACGGCAAGGCCAAGGATATAGCACTCCTCTTAGGCTGCAACAAGGATGAGTTCAACGTCTTCTCGGCTGCCTTCGGACCAGAAAAGTGGAACAAGTGGGCTGCCGACCGTATGGCGAAGCGTGCCAAGCTGATGACGGCCGAAGAGAATGCGCTGGTGGAGAGCTACGTCAACAGTGCGCCAGGAGCAGACTGGGAGAAGACCAGCGCTCTGTTCAGCCAGAGCTACTTCAATGCACCGGCCATCCGTCTGTCGGAGAACCAGACCAAGGCTGGCGGCAAGGTGTTCACCTACCTCTTCACGCCCGAGGCCTCTACACCTGGGGTGAAGAGCGGTCATGCGATAGAGCAGTCGGCTGTGTTCAACCATCCCGAGCTGAGTGTCCAGATTGCGGGAAGGACATTCGACGAGACTTTCTGCAAGACCATGCGCAAGATGTGGATCCAGTTCGCCAAGACCGGCAACCCCTCACTCACGGCAGAGCAGTCGCCCGACGGCAAGGCCAAGGAGTGGCCACTCTACGACCTGGGCGACAAGCAGGTGATGGTGCTCGACGAGCAGAACATCCATCCGGCGAAGGAGTCGGACGTGAAGATCGTGGACTGGGAAAAGACCTACTTCCTGACGAAGTATTATTGCAACTAAGCGATTAGTACCTCGTGTTTCGGAAGTTAAGTAGTTAAGTAGTTATCGGCCTCTCGGCCTAAGTAGTTAAGCCAATAGTAGCTGCATTTGAAGTTTTTTCGTCTCCATCAGTGCATGAACTATTGGCTTAACTTCTTCAACTTCTTCAACTTCTTTAACTTCCTCAACTTCTTTAACTTCTTCAACTCCCGAAACATGAGTACCGATAAAAAAAGAAATAGAAGAAGAAATTTGGCTTCCTGTTCTTCTGCCGTCCGCGACGTTTCGGCAAGACGCTGATGATGGACGACCTGACCAGCGGCTACAACATCGCCACCAATATCACCACACGATACAATTTCAACCAGGTGCTCGGCTTCAGCGAGCCGGAGGTGCGGGCCATGCTCGACTACTATCGCCCGCTCTCGGGCAGTCGCGTGGCCCTGATGAGCCGCGACACACAGCTGCACCTCGTCATCGTCCAGTTCCGAGGCCCGAAATTGCTGCGACTGGATGACGTGGAAAATTAAGGCTTTGTCAGCATTCATACTAGTACGAGCAACAGATCCAAGACAGTTTTCTATATATGATGTTTAGGACACAGAAGGAACCATCCCTACTGTGCTCATCCCTATTGTGCTCGCGGTAAATCTCCAAAGCAGGAGTTCATAAACAATCTTAAAAATGCGGCACCAAAATAGCACATTCAACTAAAACATCGTATCTTTGCAAAAACATAAGTATATGGCAGCAAAGAGAAAATACCCTGTAGGCATTCAGAGCTTTGAGAGCATCAGGCAGGATGGCTACATGTATGTAGATAAGACCCCGCTCATCTATAAGATGATTACTGAGGGCAAACCTTATTTCCTCAGCCGGCCGCGCCGCTTTGGTAAGTCGCTGCTCATCTCCACGCTCCAGGCCGTCTTCGAGGGCCGGCGCGAACTGTTCGAGGCCTTCACCACCGAGTACGGCATAGAGCAGCCGCAACTCTTCATCGCCACCACCGACTGGAAGTGGGACAAATTCCCTGTGCTGCGCTTCGACTTCAGTGCGGGCGACCTCTCGACCATCGAGCAACTGGACGAGCTCGTAGATGTGACCTTGGGTAGCTATGAGAAGCAATACGGCATCACGCCTCCCTCAGAAGGCGCCAACATCCGTATGGTGAACCTCATGCGCACGCTCCACGAGCAGACGGGCAAGCGCGTGGTGGTGCTCTGCGACGAGTACGACAACTTCATCCTCCACTCCCTGGGTGACGACGAGAAGGTGGCCCTGGCCCGTCGGCGCTTCCAGAACGTGTTCGGCCCGCTGAAGGCTGAGGACGACCACCTACAGTTCGCCTTCATCACCGGCATCTCCAAGTTCTCGCAGATAGGCATCTTCAGCAAGCTCAACAACCTGCAGAATATCTCCATGCGCGATGACTATGCCACTATCTGCGGTATCTCGGAAGAAGAACTGACCACACAACTGCACCAGGACATTGAACTGATGGCCGAGCGCAACGGTACAACCTATGATGATATGTTCGCACGGATGAAAGCCCGCTACGACGGCTATCACTTCAGCCGGGAGTTGAAGGATATGTACAACCCCTTCAGTCTGGTCAATGCCTTCGTCTCCGGTGAACTGGCCGACTACTGGTTCGACCGCAGCACCAGCGGGGCGCTCATCAACCTGCTGGCGCAACTGCCACCCGTGGACACTACCGCCATTGAGTCGGAGACCTACGAGACCAGCATGTTCGACCTGCCCTTCGAGAACTATGACGACCCGCTGCCCATCCTCTATCAGAGCGGCTATCTGACGCTGAAGAGTTATGAGCCGGAGTTCAACGACTTCCGTCTGGGCCTGCCCAACCAGGAGGTGCGCCAGGGCTTTGCCCAGTGCCTCTACCAGCACGTGGCCGCCAAGTGGGGCACCAGCCAGCGCAACGGCCTCTACAGGGCCTGGAGCCAGTTCCGCCGCAACTACGACCTTCAGGCCTTCATCGAGTCATTCAAGGGTTTCTTTGCCAGTATGCCCTATCAGTGGGAACAGGATAATAAGAACGAGCATTACTATCACGCCCTGCTCTACACGCTGCTCACCAGTTTCGGCGCCGACATCCGCGCTGAGGAGCCTACGGCCAAGGGCCAGGCCGATCTGACACTCGTCATGCCCAAGGGCATCTACGTGATGGAGATCAAATACGAGCACACCGCCGACGAGGCCCTGGCCCAGATAGACCGGAAGGGCTATGCCGAGAAATACCGCCTCGACGGTCGCCCCGTCACCAAGATCGGCATCAGTTTCTCATCCGAGAAGCGCAATATTACCGACTGGAAGGCCCTGCCGCTTTAGCCTCAGCAAAGATCTTATTTCAAAAACATGTACGAGCAGATTTGAGGCTTATACCCAAATGCCTGTGACTACGGTCTAAAGACAATGGTCATGGGCGTTTTTAAGTACACAAAAAAACGATTTATAGGTTGTAACGTTGTACATCGGCGATGTTACAACGTTACAACCTATATTCAAAAAAAATGTATATAAGTTAGCCAGCGGTCCGCATATACCCATCGTACTCCTTACTGCGAAGACTATGAGCAGCGATGAACTGCAAGGGCTGGAGGCCGGAGCCGACGACTACATCACAAAGCCATTCAGCATGGATATACTCCGGAGCAGAGCGGGCTGTACGTCTCGGAGGTGGCATATAAGGTAGGGCTTTCGCCGCGTAACTTCACCAAGTACTTCAAGGAGGAGTTTGGCGCTACTCCCAAAGACTACCTGAACAGGGAATAGGATATGCCCCGCGCGGCATCACTTCCCGGCTTTGTGCTGGATGGTAAAACCGTCGTAGCCGCTGAGGTCGCCATCGATGAAGATCTTCTCGTTCTCCTGACAGCCCTTCAACTGCCAGTCGAGCCAGGCGCGCACCATACGGGCATTGGCACCGCCGTTGGGCTGTTCGTAAGTGCCGCCGTGTCCGCTCGTGGTGTTGTCGGCCAGAACGACTGTTACATTCTTGATAGCCTTATAGTCCATCTGTGCATTCTGCCAGGCCACGTCTGATGTTCCGCCCACGAGGTAGAGGATGGGGCCATGGAGGTTCTTGAGCGACTTGCGGCTGGCATCGGCCATCGTCATCTTGCCCATGCCGGCGTTCAGGATGAGATAGGTCTTCAGTCTCGGGTCGGCGGCATTGGCCAATACCTGGGCACCGCCGCAGGAGTGCCCGGCAGCGGCAATCTTCTCCACGTCTATCTTATTATAATAAGGTGAGGCAGGGTCGGCGGCCTGCTGACAGATCCAGTCGAGAGCCTTCCTGACCATCGACGACGGGGTGTGCTGATCCTTCTCGTGCTGGGCCAGCATCTGCAGTTCGCCGATGGCCACGACCACATAGCCGTAGGACGCCACGTCGGCGAGCATATTCTCATAGCCGATGCTGGTGTCCATACAGCTACCGTTGCAGAAGACGAGCACGGGCAGTTTCTCCTTCTTCGGCTCGCCAGTGGCGAACATCATCGGGCGGCCCACGGTCATCGCGGCATCCATGTTGACCGGACGGTAGACCACGAAGTCCTGCAGCGAGCGCTCGCGGAGGGCGATAGCCTTATGTGGGCCGCTGCCGCCGAAGTCGGGCACCTTCATCTGCTCAAAACTGACCGTCGGGTCTTCGTGCCTGAGATGACGGGCATAGAAGGCATCCATCGCCGGACGGGTGAACTCCAACTGCTTGTCGAAGGCTACGCCGTGGTCGCCATGCACCTTCACGTAGTCGATGGCGGAACCGGCCTTCTGCATCTTCACGACCCAGTCCTCCGTCAGGTTGGGCTTCACCACCGGGTCCTCACCGCCCTGCAGCACGAGGAAGGGAATATCAGTTTTGCCGATATAGCCGATGGGCCACCACTCGGGATGCTTCGACCAGGGGATATTAGGATTGCCGATCTCCGTGGGGGGCGCACCGCCGGCGGCACAGGCCACTCCAGCCGTCAGTCCGGCCATCAGCGAGAGATGGCCTCCGGCGGAGTGGCCGTAGGTGCCGATGCGGTCCGGGTCGATGCCGAGCCGCTGGGCATTGGACTTCATCCACTTGACTGCCGCTTTTACATCTTCTATACAGGCTGGCATCGGGGCCTCCTGGACGAGTCGGTAGTTCATGTTCGCCACCACGTAGCCCTTCATGGCGTAGTCGATCATCAGCGTGCGGTACACCATGTCGTTCTTCGAGCCTGTGCTCCAGCCGCCCCCGTGGATGATGAGGATGGCCGGACGGTCGGTCTTGGGGCCGAACTGCGGCTCTGCGAGGTCGAGCACAGTGCTCGGCCCCACGTCGGTGCGATACGCAATGTTCTCAGTCACGGTGATCTTCCTCTCCGTCTGAGCCGTCGTCAGCAGGGCTGCGCTCAGCAGGAGTCCTAAAAGCATAGTTCTTTTCATCTTTATAGTTTTATTGGTCGTTGAGTTTCTTGTGTGCAAAGTTATGAATAATTCTCCGAATCCCCGCACTTTTTGCCCGATTTCTTCGACCGCTATCCGTTCATAGCCGACCACATATAAGAGTGGCGTCAGAAAATCAATTGCCTGATAAGTAGCAATTTATGTCCCAATCGTTATATTTTCGTATAAAAAAAGGATTTAATGGGTCATTTGTGTGTCTATTTCTAAAATAATGCTTATCTTTGCACACAAATTATCAATCATTCCGGAATTAAAAACAAAAACAATGAATCAGACTAACGTAAGACCCGCTTCGGGCAGGTTGGGCATTCTGGTAGTAGGCTGCGGTGCAGTATCCACTACATTCATGACAGGCGTATTGCTGGCTCGCAAGGGTCTCGGCAAACCTGTGGGTTCTTTCACTCAGTATGATAAGGTCCGCGTGGGACGAGGTGCCGACAAGCAGTATCTGCACGTCGGCGAGATAGTACCCCTGGCCAGTCTCGATGACATCACGTTCGGCTGCTGGGATGTCTATCCCCAGAATGCCTATCAGGCTGCGATGTACGCCGAGGTGCTGAAGGACAGGGACATCAACCAAGTGCGCGACGAACTGGAGCAGATCGTGCCGATGGCTGCCGCCTTCGACAAGAACTATGCCAAGCGCCTCGACGGTGACAACGTGAAGACGGGGCTCAGCCGCTGGGAGATGGTGGAGGCCCTGCGTGAGGACATCCGTCACTTCAAGGCCGAGAAGCAGGTGGAGCGTGTGGTCGTGCTCTGGGCAGCCTCTACGGAAATCTATGTGCCCGTCAGCGAGCAGGTACACTATCGCCTGGCCGACCTCGAGGCCGCGATGAAGGCCGACGACCGCGAGCATATCGCCCCCTCGATGTGCTATGCCTACGCCGCCCTGAGCGAAGGTGCCCCCTTCATCATGGGTGCCCCCAACACGACGGTGGACATCCCGGCCATGTGGCAACTGGCTGAGAAGACCCGTATGCCGATTGCGGGCAAGGACTTCAAGACAGGCCAGACGCTGGTGAAGAGCGGCTTCGCTCCGATCATCGGCGTGCGCAGTCTGGGCCTCAACGGCTGGTTCTCCACCAACATCCTCGGCAACCGCGACGGACTCGTGCTCGACGAGCCGGCCAACTTCCGCACCAAGGAAGTGTCGAAACTCTCGACCCTGGAGACCATCCTGAAGCCAGAGTGGCAGCCCGACCTCTATGGGCACGGCAATGATGAGGACACGCAGTACTATCACAAGGTGCGCATCAACTACTATCCGCCGCGCAACGACAACAAGGAGGGCTGGGACAACATCGACATCTTCGGCTGGCTGGGCTATCCCATGCAGATCAAGATCAACTTCCTCTGCCGCGACTCCATCCTGGCCGCGCCGCTCTGCCTCGACCTCTGTCTGCTCAGCGACCTCGCCGCCCGCGCAGGCCGCTACGGCACGCAGCGCTTCCTCTCCTTCTTCCTCAAGTCGCCGCAGCACGACTATACGCAGGGCGAGGAACCCGTCAACAACCTCTATCAGCAGTACACCATGCTGAAGAATGCCATCCGCGAGATGGGAGGCTACGAGGCCGACGAGGAAATAGATTAGAAGAAAAGCGATTTGCAGTCTAAAACGATATACGGATGAATATTGGAGACAAAGCGCCCGAGGTATTGGGCAAAGACGAGAACGGACGGGAGATCCGCCTGAGCGATTTCAGAGGACGCAAGTTGGTGCTGTATTTCTATCCGAAAGACAATACCAGTGGCTGCACATCCGAAGCCTGCAGCCTGCGTGATCACTATAGTGAACTGCAGGCAGCCGGCT
Organism: uncultured Prevotella sp.; assembly: GCA_947167845.1. GTDB lineage: Bacteria > Bacteroidota > Bacteroidia > Bacteroidales > Bacteroidaceae > Prevotella. The sequence goes on from CAMVJQ010000001.1 coordinate 29,205, forward strand.
ACGAGGTGGTGGGCGTGAGCAAGGACTCTGCGACCTCACACCAGAAATTCAAGGAGAAGCACGGGCTGCCCTTCCCATTGATCGCCGACATCGATCACACGCTGCTGGAGGCGATGGGGGCCTGGGGCGAAAAGTCGATGTACGGCAAGAAGGTGATGGGCACCATCCGCACCACCTTTATCATCAGCGAGGAGGGTGTGATCGAGCAGATCCTGACAGGCAAGCAGATCAAGACCAAGGAGCATGCCGGGCAGATCCTGCCCACAAGGGGTTAGACCCTTGTGGGCTTTAGTTACCTCTTCCGCAGCATTTCTTGTATTTCTTTCCACTGCCGCAGGGACAGGGATCGTTGCGGCCTGGGGTCTTTGTGGCAATGAAAGGCTTATTGGGAGCCAGCCAGTCGTAGGTGCTCATATAGTCCGGCTCGTCATCATCAGGACGGAAGTAGCGGCCCAGCACATTGTTTTTGTGTTTAGCCTTATGGCCGAAGTCGGAAATCATGACGCCTGTCTCGGCTGGCGTGTGCCCACGGAGTTGCCAGCGAGGCATGTTGTTCAGATAGCAGTCCATCTGTCGCATGGCTTCAGCATATAAATCCTTGTCGATCATCAAGGCATCCAGTACGTCCAGCATGTACTCCTCTGGCTTTTCGCTGTCCTGCTCACCCTGGTGCTGGGCCAAATACCAGAGTACATGGCAGACGTGCATGATGTCTCCTTGAAGCAGTTCAAGTTCCTTTTGGAGGAAGGTCTCAAAGTGTTCCTTATAACTGTTTGGAATCTCAGGGATGGGCTGCTGCCCGGCAAGCATGAGTTCGTCGATGCTGTCGAATTTACGATAGTCGGGAGTCACATTGTCGTGCCTGCTTATTTCCTTCATGAGTTCATTATAGTAAACCCATTCGTAGGGTGTAGCATAGAACACGTCATCGTCGCTTTCCGGGTTGTCACACATCTTATTGCCGTATGTCATGCACTTTATATACAGTGAGGTGTTTTCCAATGCTTCGAGCTGTCGGCCGATGCTCTTCATGCTGCCAGCCCCAAGCGACACCAGCGTCTGCTTCATGGTGGTGCGGCTGATGCGTCCGTACATATTACAGATACCTGCAATCAGGTTCTCCATGTTCATTCGTGCGTTTTCATCTTCGTCCTCTATCACTTCGTAGATGTATGGCTTGACGGCATCCATCAGGTCGGCAGGCAACTGGATGTATTCCATTCCGTCCTTGTCACATCGTCTGCGGGCCAGTCCGTAGGACTCCATGGTGGTCTCGGCGAAGTCCCCATAGACATCCTGCAGATGGCCTTTTGTGGGGTTCTCCAACTGTTGTTGTAGCAATGCCAGATCGTAGGCGGGCAGCATGCCCAGCAGTTCGCGTGGGTGGTTCAGTATCTCCGTAACCAGTTCATTGCGCCGGCCTTTCTCGTCTTTTTCTAAGTCTATCTCGAATCCCATGTCGTAGGCATATTCCTCCAGTGTGTCCAGATTCATCCAACTCATACATTCGTCGAGTGTCGTGTCCTCAGCCGCCTCTGGGTCTGTCTTGTTGAGGGGATCCTCGTCGTCCCAATCATCCTCGTCGTCCCAATCAGGGTCATCGCAAAGGTCATCGATATAGTTTTCCACATAGCCGTTAGGGTCGAATTCTTCGTTCTCCGCCAGTCCCAGCCAGTCACGATAGTCGTGGGCCTCCTCGCTGTCGGGCTCTTCGCGCAGCACCTGCTTCATGCGCTCGTAGCGGACGGAGCCTCCACAGTCCTCTGGCGGGCAGGTACCTCTGCCTCCTTGCATGAGCCAGGTGCTGCAGGCGGCATCCTCATCGATGCGCTCCACGGTGATGTCGTGTACCCAGTCGTCGCCGAAGTCATAGAGGTAGATGAATTGCTTCAGTTTCTTTTCCTTCAGGAATTTGCCGACCTTCGTTTTGGATGCGTCGAGCGGTATCTGCCGCAAGCCGTCGCCATTGCGCTCAATATCTGTGATGGTCCATCCTCGGCTGTATGGCTCTTTCTGGAATTGGTAGAGGTGCTCGTTATACCATCCGAAGTCGGCCTGTATGGCTTTATGGAGTTCCTCAAACGTGAAGTTGCCTGGTATGACGATTCTTCGCCACACGGGAGGGTTATTGATGCCCCTCAGTTGGATTTTCAGGTGTATAGTCATTGTCGTATATGATTCTTCCTTGCTGATTTTCGTATCTTTGCCGGCAAACTATGGCTCCCAGAGATGCCGTTGCATATCCACGTGGCCGTTGGGCTTGAAGGTGATGCCCTCTTCTTCGAGGAGAGCCCTCTGTCGGCTCCATCCTGGGGCTGTGCGGCCCTCCTTGTTGACTACGCGATGGCAGGGCAGGGTGGCGGCTCCGGGCGTGTAGCGCAGCGTGCGGCCTACCATCCGCGAGTGGCTGGGCCAGCCGGCCCAGGCGGCGATGATGCCATAGGTGGTGACCTTCCCGCTGGGTATCTGGCTGACGATATTGAGCACGTCGCCTGCGAATGTCTGCGCCTGTTCGGGCGACATCTTGTCAGGATAGTCTTTCATTCGCGCCTTTTCATCGACTAACGTTTCATCAGGGGGATTTAGATGAGGGCCCTTTTACGCATCTCCCAGAAGCACTCTTGTGTGGCGTCGATGTCGCTCATGGCATTGTGGGCTCCCTCGAAGTCGTGTCCGAAGAGTTTCACGTAGAGTTCCATCAGTTTGGGCCACTTGTAGCCGTATTTGCCTGGAATCTTGCAGAAGTTGGTGCCAGCCTGCATCGTGCAGAAGGTGCGCTTGGAGGTCATCACGTCAGGACGATTCAGGCGGACGAGTTCTGCGCCGACGATGTTCTGGTCGAAACTGATGTTGTGGCCCACGATGAAGGTGGCCTTGTCGAAATCTGCCATGAACTCATCGATGACCTCCGCCAGGTCGCGCCCCTCCTCTAAGGCTTTCTCTGTGGTGATGCCGTGAACGCTGGCTGCTTCAGCGGGAATCTTGAAGCCCACGGGCCTGACGATGTAGTCATGCTGGGCCATCTTGTTACCCTCACTGTCCATCAGTATCCAGCCCAGTTGCACCAGCCGGGGCCAGTTGTCAGTGTCTGTCGTTGGTGCCTTATAGTTACGGGGCACCCCAGTTGTCTCCGTGTCGAAGAAGATGTAAAGTTTGTCTGCCATTGGCTTGCGCTTTTATGATGATTTAATTGGATACAAAGGTACGAAGAATCCCGCTTAAATCAATAAGAAAGTTCTATTTTAACAAATATTATAGGGCGTTACCTGGCCGATATGAAGCGTCGTCTGACTTTTTTTCGTTACGAGGGTTATTTTTTCTGTTTTCTCTGTGGTTTGGATGGTTTATGTATGAGGTTTATCAGGTCAACACGGATGCCTTACACGAAGGTCTCTTCTGGGGCGGTTGTGTCGGAGGTGTCATCGGAGCCATCGCCGGATATAAAGTCCACTTCAGGACCCAGCGCCAATATCAGGACATCATCGACCAGATAGAGGACGTGACGGAAGAGTAAGAACGAAATGGTTTGCCAATGACGTCGAGCAGTCAACAAAAACGCTTCATTTTAGCAAATATTATGGGGATTTTCCGAAAAAGTGGTATTATTCGAATAATTATATGTAACTTTGCCGACGAATGTTATACAACAGGCGAAAAACGCCTGTTGGAGGCAAAGCGCCTGAGATACTCAACAGATAAAAAACAGGAACAGCAGGTATGAATGTAAAGTTGCACACCCCCAAAAGTTTACAGAGCGGCAGTGGATTGTCTTCTTTGAAGCAATTGTTCTTGTCGCTCATTGCTACCACCATTTCCATTGTCCTTACTTTCGGCACGGCGGCATTGATAGACGGTTGCAAGAAAGCCGACGAGAAGCGTGAAATGGTCATGATGATACTCAACGACATGTCTAACTCCATCGCCCATGTTGAGGAAATCGACTCAGCAGCGTCTCGGGTTTTTGAGACACAGATAGACATCCTCCATCATCCGGAAACCTTCGACACGAAGAAATATGACCTCGTATTGGTGCAGGCGGCCTATCTCAATCCCACTTCAAACACGGTGGAAAACATATTTTCCTCTAACGTTGAGACCATCAATATTCTGGGCAATATCACTTTTACCGAGATGGTTTCGGAGTTCTATTTACTGCGGCAGCAATATTCTGACATCATTGACAAGGAGTACAGCAAAATGTTTGATGGGGAAAACAGCATTCTTGACTCTTACGATAACTTGAGGAAATACGATCTGTCGGAACTTCTATCTGTTTGTGAGAGTTTTCTGATGCAGCAAAAGAAGGTGCTCAGGCTTTGTCAGCAGATGATGGACGTGAGCGATGAAGACCTGGCAGCCTTTGCTCGCGTGCGACAGGAACTGAAAGAAAGCATAGACAGCAAACTGCCGGAAGAAAACTTTAAAGCCATCATAGAGCGCAAGACCCGTTTCCAGCAGGCTGTTGATGCAAGTAGTCGTCAAAAGTCACCTGCAGCCACAGATTAACCGCATTATAATTTCAAGCAGAAGTTATCTATTAAGTACCTCGGAATGGCAGGAGGGTAAGGGGGAAGGAGAAACTGATGCCTGAATGCGACATAGCACTGGAACTTGCGCGACTCCACAGATTACGATGTATCTTGCATAAAAGCTTGTATCATTTTGAAACAAATCAGTATAATTGTTTGGAAGTTATGGAAAATAATCGTAACTTTGCGGCGGAATAAAAACACGAATGTCATGTGTAGAGTAACAGTAGAAGTTAATCAAGATGTGCTGCGTGACATGCGTCCCGACTTGGATAGCATGACCGCCATCCGCCTTTGGGCACAGAAGATAATAGACCTGCACATCCAACAGATGGAAATAGAGGATGATGAGACCATGAGCATAGAAGAGGCTCGTGAGATGACTTTGGCAGCGGTAAGGGAAGAGTACGCTAAAGCATGAAGTACGTCATCAGAAAGCGTTGTGCCCAAAAGATAACTACGTTCTATCGAAATGTATCTAAAAAGTACAAGCATACGTACTCTTTGGAGCTGATGGAAAAGAACGTAATTGATGCTTATGACGCTATGTACCAGATAGAGATGACTCTTCATAGACGAATACCTACGATAGCCAGGTGGAAAGGCTATCACATGGCAAACACCGATAAGTGGTATTATGCTTATACAATCGACGGGGATACCGTTACTGTGGTGGATGCATGCCATGCACAAAACATGCACGACTAATAGTGCAGAGATACTTCGCAAAGCATGCGTTCAAGAATAAAAGCAGCCAGCAGGTGGCTCTGGTGTTACAACTTGACGACCTTCATCGTCGGTTTTTCATACAGAGTAAACGCATTATAATATGCAGTAAATATTCATTTTCAGTTTAGTCATAATGCAAACACAAATACAAGATTTATGTTATACATTATTAACATAACAATCTGATATTCAGTGTATTAAAATTTGTATCTGTCAGATTCGCCGTAGTCTTGCTGACGCAACTGGCAATCATATATATAAAAAAGGTTTCCTTCCATCCCCCGCCCCGCGCATGATTTTTATTAACTGAACACAAAGACACGAAGACACAAAGTCGTTCTACCTAATATTAAATCATTATCAAAAACCGTCTATCCCCTCTATGATTCCTGCAAACGCTTGTTCATCAGCGGATTAGCGATAGACGGTTCGCTGTTTATCCCTCTATCTACCCTCTATCTACCCTCTATGATTTGCGCCTGGGGTAAAAGCCGGGCGCAGAACAAAAGCCCCTCCTTTCGTCTGCCATCAGACTTCTCTGCGGGAATGGACAGACACTATTCGGCATGAAGTGGCTGTAAACGAGCGTTTTAGTGCCTTTTTACATGCTTTTGCCTATAGGCAAAAGTTCTTGCGCCTGTAGGTAAAAGTTCTTGTGCTTATAGGCAAAAGCGGAAAGCCTCCTGCGGATAGATAGAGGGTAGATAGAGGGTAGATAGAGGGTTTAAGACGGGATGTATCTATGGCTAATTTCCTATCAGCCAGCGTGATAGGCGGAATCATATAGGGGATAGATGGTTTTGCGCGTTTTCTAATTTACGAAATGTCGAGACTGCAGAAAACGCAAGGGGTCAGGAACTTGAGATGATTACCCGCAAATTGCGGATAATCATTTCCAAAATGACTTTAATTTATGTGCCTTACAGTGATTTCTTCCAAAATCGCTTCCGAAAGTCAACTTTTATTCGTAACTTTGCCGCCAGTTTATGATGGACGAAGATTTTGATATCCGCGAAGAGCGGTTCTCACAGGGCGAGAAGGACTTTGAGAACGCGCTGCGCCCGCTGGCCTTCTCTGACTTCAGCGGTCAGAAGAAGGTGGTAGAGAACCTACAAGTGTTTGTGAAGGCCGCCAAATACCGTGGCGAGCCGCTCGACCACACACTGCTGCACGGTCCGCCGGGACTGGGCAAGACGACGCTGTCGAACATCATCGCCAACGAACTGGGCGTAGGCTTCAAGATCACCAGCGGCCCCGTGCTCGACAAGCCGGGCGACCTGGCGGGCATCCTGACTTCGCTGGAGAAGAACGACGTGCTGTTTATCGACGAGATACACCGGCTGTCGCCCGTCGTGGAGGAATACCTCTACTCCGCCATGGAGGACTACCGCATCGACATCATGATCGACAAAGGCCCGTCGGCCCGCTCGATACAGATAGACCTCAACCCGTTCACACTGGTGGGGGCCACCACCCGCAGCGGACTGCTGACCGCCCCGCTCCGCGCCCGTTTCGGCATCAACATGCACCTGGAATACTACGAGCCGGAGACGCTCCAGAAGATCATCGAGCGCTCGTCGAATATTCTCGGTGTGCCCATCACGGAGGACGCGGCACTGGAGATCGCCGGGCGCAGCCGAGGCACGCCCCGTATCGCCAACGCCCTGCTGCGCCGCGTGAGAGACTTCGCACAGGTGAAGGGCAACGGACGGATAGACACAAACATATCCAAGATAGCACTGACGGCTCTGAACATCGACCAGTATGGCCTCGATGAAATCGACAACAAGATCCTGCTGACCATTATCGACAAGTTCCGTGGAGGGCCGGTGGGCATCACGACCATCGCCACGGCGATAGGCGAGGATGCCGGCACCGTGGAGGAGGTCTATGAGCCGTTCCTCATCATGGAGGGCTTCATCAAGCGCACGCCCCGAGGCCGCATGGTGACCGAACTGGCCTATCGCCACTTCGGGCGCAACCCCTACGGCGGAAACATCATGGAGCCCACCCTCTTCTAAAAAAGGGTAAAAAGGTAAAAGGGTAAATAAGGTAAAAAGGATGCGGATTAAGATTTTTTTGACTAAATGCTTGGAGATATAAGAAATAATATGTACCTTTGCCCCGATATTTGCAACTTCTTATCAATTAATAACGCACTTTTAGGATGAAGGCTCTGCCTGGGAGTGTATAACCATATGAGCCAAAAAACAATTTAGAATCTATGAACAAGTCTATTTTTTTGAAAGGTTCTGCGCTGGCCCTTGGCCTTATGCTGATGTCGGCATGTACGAAAGTTGACTCACCTGTCCAGGTTGAGCCGGAGGATCCCATTATCCAGGTAGAACTTGATCTGACAAACCTTGTGGCTACCGACGGATGGGGCCAGGGTGGCTTTGCCGGTTCTTGGGCCGCTCCTGAGGTGACGACGCTCGACGGACGCACAAGTGGTATGGCAGAGGTTTACAAGTCGACCAACGAGGACGTTGCCGCTACAGGTGTCGTCATGCAGCAGAAGATTGAGGCGCTGCCTAACGGCCACTACACAGTAGCCCTCTACGCCAACGCTATGTTCACTCCTGACCGTGGCTTCGCGTCAGACCTGACAGACGGTGCCATGGACGTGGTCTATGTATTTGCCAACGAGGCCCAGACACCAGTGAAGGCCCAGATTGCCACAAGCACAACAGAGAACGGCAAGTATGTTGTCGAGACAGACGTTACCGACGGCACACTGACCATCGGTATTGCCAAGGCTAAGGGTGGCACCAACTGGCACACCATCCAGATTGCCTCGCTTGCTTGCACTCAGGAGGCACCTCTGAGCGAGTTGTACAAGCCGTTGCTGGATGAAGCAGAGGCTCTGCTTGCTGAAAAGATGTCAGAAGAGGCAAAGAAGACCCTGAATGAGGCCATCGCCCTTCCTCACAGCAAAGAGGCTATGGACAACTTAGCCCTGGCTATCGCTTTGGCAAAAGGCAGCATCAACAGTTATAAAATCATTGCTGCCGGCGGAGTGCCCAACGACAAACTTGACAACTGGATTTGCACAAATACCAATACTTTCCACATCAACACATGGTCGGTAGAAGGCAATGAGGGCAACGACCCCTCTGGCATGGTGACTCCGTTCATCGAGAACTGGGTTGGCAAGCCCGGTCCCCTTGGCGAAGGCGACATCTTCCTGACCCTGCCCATGCTGACTCCTGGTGAGAAGTACACGGTATCTGCCTTGATCCGCGTCTACAGCGAGTCAGGCGAGGCTGTCAGCGGTGCATTCTTCGGCAGCGAGGATATCGCAAAGAAGGGAACAGCCTTCGAGTATAATGGCATGAAGGGTGTTTATGGCACCTTCACCCAGGAGGTCACCGTCGACGAGAACGGCAGCCTGCTGATCGGTCTTAAGATTGCTAATCCTACCTTCAACTGGGTTGCTATCAAGGACGTGAAGATTGCTGCAAAGTGATCTGCCTGAGATGATATTTAAAACGGTGGGGACAAAAAAAACCCACCGTTTTTTGTTATTCTAAATTTTATTAGTACCTTTGCCCCCAATATGAGAAAAGGTCTGTTTGTCGGCAGTTTCAATCCGTTCACTATCGGCCACGAATCGATAGTAGGCCGTGCCCTACCCTTATTTGATAGGTTGGTCATCGGGGTGGTAGGCGACAATGTGCATAAGCCCGACATGCCTTCGGCAGAGGAGCGGATGCAGAGGATAAAGGATCTGTATGCCGACGAACCGCGCATCGAGGTGAAGCCCTATCACGGCCTGGCCATGGATTTCGCCAAGCAGGAAGGGGCACAGTTCATCGTGAAAGGCGTGCGCACTGTCAGCGACTTCGAGTACGAACAGTGGCAGGCCGACTTCAACCGCCGTCTGGGGGGTATAGAGACTATCCTCCTGTACACGGAGCCGGAACTGGCCAGCATTTCATCGAGTGCCCTGCGCGAACTGCAGCATTTCGGTGTTGATATCAGTCCGTTTTTACCAAAAAAGGTAAAAAGATGACCTCCCCTTACCCCTCCTGTAGGAGGGGGATAGAATACAAATGATGTCTCCTGTAGGAGGGGAAAAAGTAAAAAGATAAAAAAGATTTTATAGATGATATCCTATGAAGCAGAAGGGGTGAAGTTCCCCAATATCAAGAAGCGTGAGACGACAGCCTGGATCCGCAAGGTGGCGGAGTCCTACGGCAAGAGAATCGGGGAGATCGGCTATCTCTTTGTCGATGACGAAAAGATACTCGCGGTGAACAACGAGTATCTGGGCCACGACTACTATACGGACATCATCACCTTCGACTACTGTGAGGGGAAAATCCTCAATGGCGACCTGTTTATCTCACTGGACACCGTCTTCACCAATGCCGACAAGTTCGGCCGTCCTTACGACGAAGAGTTGCACCGTGTCATTATCCACGGTATTCTTCACCTCTGCGGCATCAACGATAAAGGCCCGGGTGAACGGGCCATTATGGAAGCGGCGGAGGACAAGGCCCTCGCTATGAGAGGCTAGTTCTGGCCAAGGAGTTCCAAGGCCTTCCGAACGATCTCATTATGCTCATTAAACACGGAGAAATACTCACTCATATCCCATAAGTCACGGGCTATGAGCGCCTTCAGTTGCAGACTGAGATAAGGCAGCGTCTTCTGCCGTTCAGCCTCATCCCTTGGCTCCACCTTCTGCTTCTTGCCCTCAGCCAGTATCTCGTCGATCAGGCTCTGAGGCACCACGAAGTTCTGCTTGAAGTCGTCGAATGTCTGCCAGCGCTTCTTCAGTTCCTTACGGTGCTTGTCCACATAGTGCAGATTGGCCTGTATCACAATGCTCTTGGCGGCCAGTTCGCGATGGAATCGCGTATAAATAGTGGTGTCCAAGGGGATATAGTAGTCGGGCATAATGCCGCCGCCGCCATACACGGTACGATGCTGGCGGAGCGTCTCAAACTTGAGGGAGTCGGCAAAGTGAATGCTGTCTGCATTCGTCAGTTCCCCGCTCTTCAGGCGGTTGAGCACGTCCATTGCATAATCCTTGTTGTCGCCCTTCTTGTAAGGCTTCTGGATGCAACGGCCCGAAGGCGTATAGTAATGGGCCACGGTGAGCCGGATCATCGACCCGTCAGGCAGGTCGATAGGCCGCTGTACCAGGCCTTTGCCGAAGGTGCGACGCCCCACGACGGTGCCGCGGTCCTGATCCTGAATGGCACCGGTGACGATCTCGGCGGCAGAGGCCGTGTAACTGTCGACCAGCACGATCACTTTTCCCTTCGCTAACTTACCGTTGCCATGGGCACGATACTCAGCCCTTCTGGTCATGCGCCCTTCAGTATAGACTATCAGGTCGCCCCGCTCCAGGAACTCGTCAGCGATGTCCACGGCAGCCTTCAGGTAGCCGCCGCCATTCTCCTGCAGGTCGAGGATCAGGCTCTCCATCCCCTGCTTCTGCAACGTGTCCAGACTCTCCATGAACTCATCGTAGGTCTGTGCGCCGAAATTTCCGATGCGTATATAGCCGATGCCGGGCCGGATCATATAGGCGGCATCGATGGAATGGACGGGAATCTTGTCACGAACCACCGTAAAGAGCAACTTGTCCTTGATGCCGGTACGGACCACGCCCAGCCGCACCTTCGTGCCTTTCGGGCCGCGCAGCCGCTTCATAATCTCCTCCTTCGACATCTTAACGCCCGCAATGGCCGTGTCATTGACGGAGACGATACGGTCGCCGGCGATGATGCCCACCTTCTCCGAGGGGCCGTTGGTGACGGGCTGAATGACCATCAGCGTGTCGTCCATCATATTAAACTGCACGCCGATGCCCTCGAAGTTGCCGTTCAGCGGCTCATTCAGGGCCTTTACCTCCTTTGGTGTAGAGTAACTGGAGTGAGGATCGAGTTTGTCAAGCATCCCACGGATGGCATCTTCCACAAGTTTTGCCTCATCGACGCTGTCCACATATAGGTTGTTGATAGCCACCTCGGCAAACTGGAGTTTGCGCAACGGGCTGTCCTCCCTGTTGTTGACCCTGAACTGGGCCGATACGCCCTGGACGCCAAGTCCCAGAACCACAGAGAGCAAAATCTTCTTCATACTATTCTTATTCATATACGTCTTCTTCCGGACGGTCTTCCTCAATGATGAGATTATTGATAATGAAATTCTGGCGCTCCATCGTATTGTCGCCCATATAATACTCCAGCAGTTTCTGCACCTCATCGTTCTTGTGAAGCGTCACCTGCTCCAGCCGGATGTCAGGGCCGATGAACCCGGCAAACTCCTCCGGCGAGATCTCGCCGAGCCCCTTGAAGCGCGTGATTTCCGGGTCTGGCCCCAGGGCACTGATGGCTTTCTGCCGTTCATCGTCACTATAACAGTAGTGGGTGATGAAGTCGCCCTTCCTGTTGTCGGCCTTGGCATCAGCCTCAGCGATCACCTGCTTGTTCTTGATCTTCGTACGGCGGTTGCGGACGCGGAACAGCGGCGTCTGCAAGACGTAGACATGTCCCTTCTTGATCAGTTCGGGGAAGAACTTCAGGAAGAAGGATATCAGCAGGAGCCGGATATGCATGCCGTCGACATCGGCATCGGTGGCCACGATCACCTTGTTATACCGGAGCGTGTCGAGACCGTCCTCTATGTCGAGGGCGGCCTGAAGGAGATTGAACTCCTCGTTCTCATAGACCACCTTCTTGGTCGACTTGAATGTGTTGAGCGGCTTGCCGCGCAGGGAGAAGACGGCCTGTGTGTTCACATCGCGGCTCTTGGTGATGCTGCCGCTGGCCGAGTCGCCCTCGGTGATGAAGATGCAGGACTCCTCCTTCCGTGCATCCTTGGAGTCGGTGAGATGGACGCGACAGTCGCGCAACTTGCGGTTGTGGAGGTTGGCCTTCTTAGCCCGCTCACGCGCCAGTTTAGCCACGCCGGCCATTGCCTTGCGCTCCCGTTCGCTCTCCTTGATCTTGTTGTCCATCACCTCTGCCACGTCGGCATGGATATGGAGATAGTTATCCACCTCCTGCTTCACGAAATCGCCGATGTACTTATTGATACTGACCCCCTCCGGCGACATCACCGTGGAACCAAGTTTGATCTTGGTCTGGCTCTCGAAGATCGGCTCTTCCACATTGATGGAGATGGCCGCGACGATACCCGTGCGGATGTCGCCATACTCGTACTTGCCGAAGAACTCCTTGATTGTGCGTGCGATGTGCTCCTTGAACGCACTCTGATGGGTGCCGCCCTGCGTCGTATGCTGACCATTGACAAACGAGTAGTACTCCTCGCCGTACTGGTTGGCGTGGGTGAAGGCTATCTCGATGTCCTCGCCCTGCAGATGGATGATGGGATAGAGGGCGTCGTTGGTCATGCGGTCTTTCAGCAGGTCTTCCAGTCCGTGGCGGGAGAGGATGCGACGCCCGTTGTACATGATGGTCAACCCGATATTCAGGTAGGTATAGTTGCGGAGCATGTTCTCCACGATTTCATCATGGAACTGGTAGTTGTGGAACATTTCCGGGTCTGGCTCGAAATAGATGTAGGTGCCGTTCTCGTCCTGTGAAGGCTCCGTGACGTCGCTCTTCAGCACACCTTTCTCGAACGTGGCGCGGCGCACCTTTCCGTCGCGGTAACTCCTCACCTCAAAGTGGGTGCTCAGGGCATTGACGGCCTTCACGCCGACACCATTCAGGCCAATGGACTTCTTGAAGGCCTTGGAGTCAAACTTGCCACTGGTATTGAGGATGCTGACGGAGTCGATCAACTTGCCTTGGGGGATGCCGCGGCCGTAGTCGCGCACGGAGATACGGAGGTTGTCCTCCACGTTGACCTCTATGCGCTCTCCGGCATGCATCTTGAACTCGTCGATGGAGTTGTCGAACACTTCCTTCAGCAAGACATAGATGCCGTCCTCAGATGTGGAGCCGTCGCCTAAGCGGCCGATATACATACCTGGGCGCAATCTGATATGCTCCAGACCTGTCAGAGTCCGGATGTTGTCATCATCATAGTTGACTGTCTCTTGGGAGATTATGTTATTGTCTTCTGCCATATTTCCGTTTTAGAGTTTTTTCAAATAGCAGCGGCGGCGCTTATGATTGACCGGATTCAGCGGCCCCCACTGGCTCTGCACCTGACTGTTGGTCTCCATCTCCACATTGGTCTCACCCCACTTGAAGCCATATTTCTGATAGCGGGGTATCAGGTCGTAGAAGAGCAGGGCATTCGCCCCTTTGTTCTGATATTCAGGCAGGATGCCCACTAGCATCAGGTCGACGCACTCAGCCTTATGGAACTTCAGCGCCCTCAGGCAGTGCCACCAGCCGAAGGGCCACAGACGCCCGTTGCGGCACTTCTGCAGCGCACGGGTCATCGACGAGATGGAGATGCCGATGCCCACCACCTTGTGGTCGGGTGTGTTCCAGTCCTCAATGAGGCACAGCAGGTTCATGTCGAGTACGGGGAAGTACATCTTCAGGTATTCATCTATCTGTGCATCCGTCATCTGTGAGTAACCGTAAAGGTTTCCGAAGGTCTGGTTGACCACGTCGAGCACCTTCCGGCCATACTGCTCCTTGCCGAACACCTGGCTGCGCTTAGGATGCATCGGGTGCAGGTTATAGCGCTTCATCACCATCTCCGCCACCTTTATATATTTCTCAGGCACGCGCTCGGGCACCATCAGCTTAAACTCCACGTAGTCGTTGTCCTTCTCCCACCCCATCTGCTCCATGTGCCGTGGGTAGTAAGGATAGTTATAAATGGTGGCCATCGTGCCCAACTGGTCGAAGCCTGCGATGAGCATTCCCTCCGGGTCCATGTCGGTAAAGCCCAGCGGGCCGACGATCTCTGTCATTCCCTTGGAGCGTCCCCACTGGCTGACGGCATCGAGAAGTGCCTCCGACACCTCGATGTCATCGATAAAGTCGATCCAGCCGAAGCGCACACTCTTGCGGTTCCACTTCGAATTGGCTCTGCTATTGATGATGCCGGCTATGCGCCCTGCAACTTTACCGTCCTTATAAGCCAGAAAGTACTCTGCCTCGCAAAACTCGAAGGCAGCATTACGATCCTTGCTCAGCGTATGAAGTTCATCGCTATATAGGTTTGGGGCATCATACGCGTTGTTTCGATACAAGTCATAGTGGAATTGGATGAAGGCATCGAGTTCCTTCTTGGTACTCACTTTCCGAATTTCTACTGACATACTTTCATGCATTATTTTGTGCAAAGGTAATGAAAAAAGGGGAAACCCGCAAAATAATTAACCAATTTTACGGCATATAAACAACTGATGTCCTTTTTCCTCGACGGTTGCTGCGAAAATGTAGACCTCACCGCCGTCTTTCAACTTCAGACGCTTGCGCAGGTCGGCTACCGTCAGCGGAAAGTTGCGCACTGCGATGTTGGCATGGGTCACACCTGCCAATGCTGCCTTCAACTCGCGCTTGTTCATCGACGTGACACGCTCTATCATGAAGCATCTGCCGGGAAATCCGTCAACAGCCCTGTCGCTGACGAACAGATGACTATTTCTTTCAAGTTGACACATCTGAAATCGACGTGAGATCTCATCGAAGCATCCGGCTTTCATCACTGAGGCGTTTGGCTCGTAAAGAAATGAAGAGGAGAGAGGAGAGAGGAGAGAGGAGAGAGAAATGTTTGAGGGAGAAAGGGGAGAGAGGAGAGAGGAGAGAGAAATGTTGGAAGAGGAGGAGGCGTCAAAGGCGAAGCGTTCCTCGGTACCGTCGGACAGACAGTTGACGCAGACTACTGGCATCTGCATCACATTCCCCTCCGTCCCGCTGACGCGCCTACCCGTCGCCTTTTCTCTGCCTTCCACTTCCAGCAGCAGTTCCTTGCACTCGTTGCTGACTGATACGATATGCACCCGGACGACTCGCGCCCCTCCGGTAGCCTCGATATCGGCCACGGCCTTGCGCCAGTCGAGCATAGGTGAGAGTTTCAGTAATATGCGACGCGCCTTTGTCACGAGTTCTTCCATCAGTTCCAGTACATTCGGTGTACAGTCGGCTATGCCATAGGTACGAGCGCCATGCTCGTCTCGTCGGGCAGGGTCTACAAAGATCAGGTCCGCATGCTCCATCTGGTGCAGATAGTCCGCGCCGTCGGCACAGACCACTGTCACGTTCTTCAGACCTAAGGCCTTGGTATTCTCTGACGAAACAGCACACAGTTGCGGTTGCCGTTCCACATAGACGGCCTGTTCAAAGCGAGCGGACATCGTGAAGCAATCGACTCCAAAACCACCTGTCAAGTCGACCATCAGGCGTCCCCCTCCGGCGATACTGGCCTTATATCTCGCGGTCTGCTCACTGGAGCATTGCTCCATGGAAAGATGAGGGGGATAGACGATACCGTCGATGGCAGCCCAACCAGGCAGTTTCTCAGCAGCCGTCTGCCGGCCTGCTATCTGCTGCAGCGCATACGTCATATCCACTTCCGGATTCTTACAACCCTGAAGTGCCAGTTGACGGACGTCTGCCTGCACGTGTTGCCGGATAAAGTCGAGTGTTGCCTGATTTGTCTGTCCCATATTGACGGCAAAGATACTAAAAAGAAGCGAAACGGCGAAGAGATCGTTGATAAATCGCTACTTTTTGTTCGTTTTTAGCATTTTTCTCTTCCTTTTTTCTGTTTTTCAAAAGATTTTGATTATCTTTGTAGCCGATAATCAACCAAAATTAAAATATATGAAAAGAACTATTGTCCTGATAGTTACGTTATGCAGTCTGACCGCAGCCACTTTTGCGGGCGGCCTGATGACCAACACGAACTATCACATCGCATTCGACCGTATGATGGCCCGCGGCGCCACTTTCGACATTGACGCAGCCTACAGCAACCCCGCCGGAATGGTGTGGGGACACGAAGGTTTCCAATTGTCGCTCAACTTCCAGAAGCCGTGGCAGTTCCGCAACATCGAGGTCAACGGCACCAAGTACGAGGGCAAGGCCTCCGCTCCTATCGTACCTGCCCTGTTCGCCTCCTACAAGCACAACCGATGGGCACTCTCCACGATGATCGGCATTGTGGGAAGTGGCGGCTACGTGGAGTACAAGCAAGGCGTACCGATGTTCAATATGCTGATGGCAGGCCTGCTGGCCAACAACGGCATCACCCCGGACAAGTACACCCTGAACTCAGAGATGAAGGGCAAGCAGTATATCTATGGCGGACAACTGAACTTCAGTTATAAGTTGAGCGACCACTTTGCCGCAGCCGTCGGCCTGCGCGCGAACTATTACGACGGCTACTACCGCGGACACGTGCGTGCCGAGGACCATCCGCAACTGGGCGAACTGGCCAAACTGCTGCTCGACGTAGACCAGAAGGGCTGGGGTTTCACACCACTGGTGAGCCTGAACTACCACCAGGGTCCCTTCACGCTGACAGCCCGCTATGAGTTCCGCACCAAGATCAGCACCGAGAACAGCACCAATGTGCTGGATGCCGGACTGGGCACCAACCTGATCAACGCCATGATTGCCCAGGACCCTGCGGCCGCACAAGCCAAGATGGCCGCACTGAGCGGACAGTTGGCCGGCTATACCGCGCCCTATGCCGACGGTGCAACGACGCGCTACGACATGCCTGCACTGCTCTCTGTGGCGGCCGGCTACGAGTTCTCTGACAAGGTGCGCGCCACGCTGGAATATCACTTCTTCGACGATAAGAATGCCAAGATGGCGGGCGACCGCCAGAAGGAACTCACACGCGGTACCCACGAGATACTGGCTGGCGTGGAATATGACATCAACGACAAGTTCACCGTCAGTTGTGGCGGCCAGCGCACCGACTACGGTCTCTCTGATGGTTATCAGCAGAACACCTCCTTTGCCTGCGACAGTTACAGCATCGGACTTGGCGGTGCCTGGAACATCACGGAGAAACTACGCCTGAATGCCGGCTACTTCATCAGCCTCTATTCAGACTATGAGAAGCCGACAAGTTACGGCACCGAAACCTATTCACGCACCAATAATGTGGTCGGCGTAGGTTTCGACTACAAATTCTGACCGAAGACCTATCCCAGGAAGAACAGGCTGACACCGATGACGGAAATGACGGCACCGGTGACAGCCTTCCATGTGATGCGCTGGCCGAACAGCCAGTAGGAAGGCAGGATGATAATGATTGGCGTAAGGGCCATCAAGGTGGAGGCGATGCCCGCACTCGTGTACTGCACGGCCATCAGCGAGAAACCGACACCGACGAACGGACCGAAGATGGTGGTGGCCGTCGCCACCGTCATTCCCTTACGGTCGCGCAAGGCTTCGCGAAGCGGTTCGAAGCCTTCACGGACATACAGCAAAACGGTAAAGCCGACGATGCCGGCAACGCAACGGAAAAAGTTGGCACTGAACGGAACCAGCCAGTCAGGAACCGCTGCCGTCTGGTAATAGTCCATTCCTATCTTGCTCAGTACGAGGCCAATACCCTGACAGAGTGCCGCGCCGACGGCATAGAAAACACCATTAAGTGGCAACTTCAGTGATACCTTATGATGCTCGCCCCTTCCGAGTACGGAGATGCTGATACCCGCCAGCGTCACCACCATCGCCACGATGCTCATCGCCGTCATCTCCTGCCCCAGCGACACCCACGCCATCAAGGCTGCTGCCAGGGGGGCCAGCGTCATGAACAACTGGCCGTAGCGCGAACCGATGATGATATAGCACTGGAACAGGCAGAAGTCGCCGATGACATAGCCCACCAGCCCTGAGAGCAGCAGCCATCCATAGGCCTCCATCGTCCCGCCGGCCGGCAAGGGCGATCCCATCACGACCCAGAACATCACCATCGAGAAGAGCAGTGCCAGTGCCATCCGGAGCACGTTGAGCGTCAGATTGCCCAACCGCTTCGAGCCAAATTCGCTCAGCAGGGCCGTCGCCGTCCAGGAGAAGGCCACACCTATTGATATCAGTTCACCTAAGTAAGCCATCATCTGAGGCGATAGAACACGCCTATGGTGCCATAGATGGGGAAGAGTGTCTGGTCGACAGTCTTGAAGTCGCTGTTGAAGATGCCGTTGAGACCCCAGTTGAGGTCAACCGACGCACCCAGGTTCTTGTAGAACTGCCAGTCGAGTCCTACTCCCAGTCCCACCTGGAAGTTGCGCATCTCGCTGCTGAAGTCGTAGGTGGCCCATTCGCCATCCTTGTCGCCCATCAGTATCTTCGGCCCCGTAGGGTCAGTCTGCCGCAGATAGCCGTCGCTGGCTATGCCGCTGAAGTCCTTGGAGGTGAGCAGCGAGAAGTAGGGACCAGCCTTGAGTTGCAACTTGTCACTGAAACTGAAGGTGGCCTGAATGGGCAGTGTCAGCATCCACTCCTTCACCTCCTGATGCACCTTGCCGGTGAACAGGCCTTCGAGTTCTGAGTCCCCCTTGCGCACCACCATGTGGTAGGCCTTGGTGGTGACGTCGGCGTTCATCGCCTTGTTCTCGAAGCGCAGCCCCACCAGCACGCCCCACTTGCCGCCCATCGGCATCCGGGCGTCGGCACCTATCAGGAACGAGGGAGTCAACTTGTAACTGTCGAGACTGCGGAAGGCCTCCGGCATCCCGAGAGGAGCCGTCGCACCGATGCTCCAGCCCGCACGGGCCTTTATCTGCAAGCCTTCATCGCCCTGAGCCTTCATACCATTCGTCAGCAGGGCCATCAGCACTGCCGTCAGTGTTATCTTCTTCATCATAGTCATTTCTCCTCAAATGATAATTCCACTTCATCAATATACAGCCTGCTGCCGATGGCCCCCTCAAAGTCGGCACCACCCTTACTCGACGAGAACACCAGAGCCAGGTTGTAACCCTCTTTGGCAGCCACCTCTCTGTCGACATCCCTGCCTTCGAAGAACATCTCGAAGCGTGTCCACTGATCCGTTGACGGCACTTGCTTCACCTGTGCCACCTTCATGACGTTCGGATTGTTTTCCACAAGATGGTCAAGGTCTTTCACGTCGTCGCCATAGAGGAACACCTTATCACCCGCTACATCCTTGTTACGGTAGAACACGGCATAGATGCTGGCCTCATCCTTCCGCCCGGGCACCTCCTTCATATTCAGGTCGGTGAACTTATCCCCCGGCAAATATTTGTAATAGCCTGTCACCTTGATAGGTATAACACTGACAGGTATGCCAAACTGGGTACATTTCAACGGGTCAATCAGCACATTCTCAACGAGAAACTTGCCCACGAACAGGTTGCCTGCGGCAATAGGCTTCTTCATCCACTCACCCAGGGCGCCAGTCGAGACGGTTTTCAGGCAGACGCCCTTCCCCTGATAGCCATTGTCGACAGAAGATGTGGGGAAGTCGGCGGGCTGGCCGCCGGACATCGTCATGGCCGCGCCGGAATTGCCGGAGTCCCAATAGTAGTATGTCTGCCGGGTTTGGGTATCTATATCGTAAAACTTGTGGTAATAGCAGCCGGTTGCCGTCTTCTCCGACACCTCCACATTCTCAAAACTGAACTTGAAGGAGGGGAGTACAGGTTCGACAAACGCCACCTTATACTGCCGCTTCCATGCGCCGTCCTCCGACGTCACGGTATAAGTGACGGGGCCGGCCGTAAAGTCCTGCATCGAACCGCTCGCCGGCTCGACCGTTGCCCCCGGGGTCACGTCAAAATACACGGGCAACTGCTTGGGCAGCGACATCACGCTCCGCACCTTGAATGTTATCTCCTTATCCGTGGAACTGATGTCACTCTTGCGCATTTCAGCCTTGTCGGTGAAACAAGATGCGAGTTCATCACCCTGCACCCAGGCATTCAGGATGTCGCACTCCTTGTTCTTGGGCTCTTCCTTGATGCACGATGTCAAAGAAAGTGATGCGACAAGCAGTGCCATCGCTAACGATAATTTGCTTCTTTTCATCTCTTTAATCCTTACTAATTCTTATCTTTATTCACTCTTTTCTTCTATTTAGGATGCAAAATTACACTTTTTTTCCCTATTACACAAACTATCTGTCAAAGAAATGTCTTTCTGATGAGCAAACCTTGACCCATGTATGCCGCTCCAGGGGTGATGCGGCAGGCGGCGACACTCGTGCCCGAAAAGGAGGAGAAGCACGCCGGCGAGGGCTCATGGCCGTCAGGACACACGGCACTGGGATGCGCGGCATCGTCATCGAGAACAACAGAAAAGTCGTCAGGCGCTAACGGCTCTTCCCCGGACCCTCGCCCGACTGTCTGTCGGGAGCCGGCTCCCGTAAGCCGGTGAAGGCGATCGGCTGCTGGCGGTAGTTCTCCTTGGCGACAATGCGCACCGTGTCGCCGGAGAAACTGAACTTCATCTGGACAGAACCCATCCAGTCGACGAAATGGAGACTGGCCTTGAGTTCATCGGCCTGCCAGGCATAACAGCCCCCCACGCGGAAGGGCGGCTGGATGGTGCTGAACTGATTCTTGACACGATAACGGGCATTAAGCGGATGGAAGGGGACGGCGGACGTGTTCCACGTCTGATGCCCCAGCACTACCTGTCCGCTGACACCAGTCGTATCAGTGATTTCGAGGATGTCATTGGCATTGAAGCGGAGCGACGACCAGCCAAGCCCGTTTTTCTGAAGTTGTATGGTGCGCCCCAGATAGTCGGCCATCAATTTGTTGGTCAGTTCGCCCTCCAGCAGCGGCAGCGAGTAAGTGCTGCGCAAGAGTCGCTGGTAATCCTCGGATGGAGGCAGTGGCTTGCCCTGCATACCCTTGAAGAGCGTGTTCCAAATGTAAGAGCGCTCCTTGGCGCCATCGTTCATCGTACACTGATTGATGACCACCACGACATCCTCCTTGGGGACGACGATGATGTACTGGCCGTAGGCCCCGTCGGCCCGCATGGCCGTGGGATAGTCGCACGTCCACATCTGGTAGCCATAGCCACCGCCTTTCTGGAATTCCACCTGCCTGGTCATCATGGCATCGACCCACGCCGCCGGTATCAACTGCTCATGGTGCCACTGGCCGCGCTGCAACAGCAACTGCCCGAACTTGGCCAGCGACTCGGCCTGTATGTAAAGCCCCCACCCTCCCGTGACGATGCCGTCGGGACAACGCTCCCAGTTGACATCCCTGATGTTCAGACGGTTGAAGACTTTCTGCTTCAGATAATCCAGTACGTTCATCCCCGTCACCTTCTGAACAATGGCCGACAGCAGGTAGGTATCGATGGAATCATACTGGAACAGTTTGCCCGGGTCGGCATTCATGGGGTGGTTCAGATAGGCTTGAACCCAGTGCAGACTGACGTTGCGCATCTTCGTGTCGACCACGAAGCCGGAACGCATCGTCAGCAGGTCCTCCACCGTGATGCCGGCCAGACGCCAACTGACCACCTTGGGCAACTGCTTCGGGAAGAAAGAGACCAGACGGTCCTTCAACTGCAACTTCTTCTCGCCGATGGCGATGCCGACGGCTGCAGCGACGAACGTCTTGGAACAGGAGAACTGCGTATGTTTGTATTCGGCACGGAAGGGGGCGGGATACATCTCGCCCACCACCTTGCCGTGACGCATCACGATGACACTGTGGATCTCCGTCTGGGGATAGGCCAGGAGTGAATCGAAGAAGGCCGTCACCTGAGCAGACCTGATGCCGACGGCCTCAGGCGACGTGCGCGGCAGGTCGTTGACCTGCCCGAAGAGAGCAACACTCATCAGGAGGAATCCTCCAAGAGCACAATTCTTTTTTATCATAAGTGGGCGCAAAGTTAATAAGTTTTCTTAAAACAGCCCACAAAAATTCCATCAAATCTTTTGAAATCCACTGTTTTTTATCGTCCGAAGCCCTCAAGACAGAGATGCTCAGAGGCCAGTGACTGTGAAGCGGACGCCTTGGGTATATGCGGTGTCGAGGAAGATGGTGTATCCCATCGATGTGGCAAGACGGCGCGCCAGAGACAGACCGATGCCGAGGCTGCGCTCATCGGCTGAAAGGCGGACGAAGGGGTCGAAGATGCGCTCAGCATCCGCAGCAGGTATGGCCGGGCCCTCATTGCTGACAGATATGGCATAGGTGCCGTCGCCATTGGCATAACAACTCAGCAGCACCGTACCGCCTGTGGCATACTTGTCGGCATTGTCGAGCAGACTGTTCAGCAGTTCGTTTATCAGCGGACTGACATTTACCATCACGTCATCGGCTACATCCGTCCTGAACTCTGAGGTCAGTGTGCGGTTCTTGTCTATGGCCGAGGGATGCAGGTCGTAACTGTTCAGGACAGAGCGTGCCAATTCGTTCAACGCCACTCTGTCCGGCTTAGGCGTGGAGAACTCGTCGCCATAGAGACTGAACAGGATGAGTTTGTGCGCGGAGGTGGCCACATGATAGGCGTCACGGCATATGCCGGCACGCAGTTGGATGTATTCTTCGTGGGGTATCTGCCCGTTAGCGTCGATGATCAGTTCTGTCGTGTTGATCAGCGTGTGTAGCGGCGACTGCAGTGCGTCCGCGCAAATCCGCTTCTCCTCGTCAGAGATGCCGTCCGTTCCTCGGGCATAGGAGTCGAGTACAGGATCTATCAGCGACTCTATGCTCCGGGCCGCCGCAAGGATGTCGTTGTAGCGCTTGGAGCGCTCCTCAGGCTTCAGGAGGAAGTCGGGATTGTTGAGAATGCGCGCATAGCCCCTCAGCACATTGACGGGCGACTTCAGTTTCTCCTGTATCGTGTGGACAAAGGCCCGGCGGATGGCCTGCCCGGCCTCGGAGCGGCGGCGGGCCTCCTGCAACTGCAGGAACTGCTCCTGCAGCCGGCGGTTCTTCTGGTGGCGGTAGACAAGCAGGCCAGCAAGCAGACCGATGATGGCCAGCGCCATCAGTCCGACCACCACCAACTGCATGCGCCGTGTCTTCGCCTTCTTCTGTTCAGCCTGAAGCAGGTTGATGTCGTGCGTGAGGTCCATCATGTGCAGTTCCAGGGCCTCGCGGTTGTCGACCAACTGAAGACTATCCTTTAATTCGGAGGCACGGAATGCCTGCTGCCAGGCGCCCATCTTCTCGTAGACGTTGATGCGCAGTTCCGTAGCCGTCATCGGCACATCGATGGAGTCGCACCAGGCGAGGGCGCGCTCATAGTCATTCTGCATGAGGCTGTGGCAGACCATCACCTGCTCGAGATTGGCCGCATTGAACTGCCCCGGCTGCCGCCGCCGGATGCTGTCATACTGGTTGAAATAACGGTAGAAGGAGGCGCGGTCGCTCATCTTGTTGGCGATAATGCACCGATAGCCCAGCACGCCGCTCTCGTACATCGGATTCTGGAGCATCTGCCCGGGCAGACTGTCCAGGCAGGCCATGGCCTCAGCAGGATGCCTGAAACTGAGCGACTGCGCCAGCGAGAGGTAGACATTGAAGACGGCCACCGGATCCTCCTCGGCATTAATGCCCTGAAGTGCACGCCGGAAGTACTTCTCACCCATCTCCGGCTGGTTGCGCCCGTTGAAGTAGAAGCCAAGACCCATGTGCGTCACGTAGAGATAGCGCTCCAGATGACGCTCCTTGATATCGTCGGTGATATGGTGAATCTCGACAAAGGCCCGATGGAACCGCTTATGATTCACTTCATAGATGACGCGGTTCATCCACGTGCGATAGTACTTATCCCACTCCTTGCGCCCCCTCAGATAGTCCATGAAGGCCATGTGCGCCTTGTAGAAGTCGGCTTCGCTGCCGCCTGTCTGCGCCTCATAAAGGCGCTGGACCAGTGTCTGCTCCAAGGATGGGGACTGCGGACTCTCCTGGGCTGCAGACTTCTGCTGGGCTGCGAGAGCAACGCTCATCAGCAGCAGAACTGAGGTGAAAACGAACTTTTTCATGTTGGATTTAATCATTTTCTTATTTATACAAATAGTTGGTCTCCGCCGACAGGTGAGCGAAAACAATGCAAAGTTACAAATCATTGCTGACATCTCCAAAAAAGAAGATACCCTAAGGGATGTTTTTGTAAATTCTGAAACAAGTTTTGCAAATTCTGCAAGTCGGAACCCAAGAGAAGGCTCCATTTCCTACTGGGCAGTGTCGCGCATCCACACCGTAACTGTCTGTCCCATCTGTTGCTTGAAGGCTGTTCCGAAAGTGCTGTAACTCCTGAAGCCGCTCTCCCAGGCCAACTGCTGGGCGGTGAAGGGACGCCCGGTGGCGATGGCCTCACGATAAAGACGGACGAAATGCCGGATGCGCAGGTTGTTTATGTAGGCATTATAAGTCGTGTCCTGCTGTGCGAAATACTGGCCGAGGTAACTGCGGTTGGTGCCGATGGCCCTGCAGAGGTCGTCGAGCCTGATGCCGTGCTGCAGGTAGAGTTGGGTGTCGACGCAGTGCTTTTGCAGAAGCAGGGCAAAGTCGTCGTTTTTGTCGGGGGTGCGGGGAGATTCGGGGGTGCGGGGGTACGGGGGTACAGGGGTGCGAGAATACTCCGAGTTTAAACATATCTCGCACCCCCGCGCCCCCGTGCCTTCGCTCCCCCGGAAGAACTCGCTCCCCCGTAAAGTATCGCTCAGGTCGCTCAGCGTCTCCACCCGCCAAAGCAGGAGGCCGATAATCACGATATCGTTCACTTGGAGGATATACTCAAAAAGCGTGCCGGTATGGCCGCTCAGGTAGTAACCGAAAAAGAACATGCAGACAATGATCGCTGCAATGCTCTGCCGCACCTCCTTGTGCTCCAAGTCTGCATAGTTGTCACACAGCCACCGGTCGTACTGCCTGAGCGCACATACCATTTTTATAATAAACGCTATGGTCAGCATCAGGGAATAGGCCTGCATAATCAGCACGAAGGATTCGCTGCGATGGAAATAGAACACGGCTAAGATAACAACAACGGGCAGCATCACCACCGCAATGGGCCATAGGGGCCGGCGGCGGTCCTGCAGCATGACGAGCAGCATGGCCAGCATCACGGGCACCAACATCGTGTAGTCTAAACCGCAAGCCACGATAAGGTTCTTCCAAGGGTCGCCCAACAACTGGTAGCCGACAAACAGCAGCCACCACGCATGGCTAAGTGCCATCAATGCAAAGAACGCCGCCACCCAGTGCCGCAAAGGCATAGGAGGCGTTATCTCCGGCGCGAAAGCATTGCTACGACGGAACAGCAGATAGACACACGCGAGGATGGCCAACACTGTGGCTCCTCCATAGAGCATCATGTAGAGCGAGTCCTTATATATCTGCTGGTATTCTTCCATCTAGGGTTGATTATTCTCGTCTTTTACAATTAAACTATTGCAAAATTACGCAAATAATCTCATATAGCCAAACAAATCCGCATTTTTCGCAAGTCTGCTGCCCGCAAACTTGCGAAATTTAGGATATATTAAGCGTTTCTTCCGCCTTGAATGACTAACTTTTGCGGAGTATTCCGACGATCATCAACAGATAACCACAGAGACACAACATGGGGGCAAGAATGATGCTGCGTGCTGAGAAAATGTCGTGACAAGAGACCTGTTCTGTGCTGGCGGGCCCAGCCATCAGCAGGTAGCCGACGGCTATCAGCACTGAGGCAGCCACGATGATATGGCGACGGGTAAGCCAAGGATTAGTCTTCGGGGTATTGCTGGATGTGATGTTCATACGATTTGCTATATTTTTGAAGGATTGTTGTTCGATTGTATTGCGCCGGGAGGGCGAGGGCGCGCTGCATGGTCTGAAGCCATGAGTATTGCGAAAACAGGGAGCCAGCACGACGAGACGGGGTGACAGTCTCTATCCATGAGAGCCACTCGTCAGCACGGCGCAACAGACGGCAGACGATCCCGTCACCCTCATTTAACAGGTCATTCCGGTAAAAGCAGCGAGCCATCGAGAGGGCTGCATCCGTATAGGGTACGTTCTCATCGGGCATTTCCTGCTGCCACTTCCGGCATACTTTCATGGCCCGACGGGTGTCGCCCTGCTGCAGCAGCGAGTCAATAAGAATGCCCAAGACCAGTTGGTGGGTATTGGCCATGCGCTTCACGTCCTCGTCGACGTAGATGTCTTTCGTGCCGAGGCCGCCAAAGCGGAAACGGTTCATCACGTTGTCGTAAAGCCTCTCTGTGTCCACCTGCTTGCCACTGACCGTGGGAGAGATGCGATAGGCCAGCCCTTCGAGCACCAAATGGTCTTGCAGGAACGACAGACGGTCGGGCCCGGAACTGATGGAGGTATAGACAGGTCGGCTCCAGTCGGCATGCGACAGCATTTCCAGCACCATCATCTCATCCTTATAGATGGCCCGCTTGCCTTTCAGCGAGATGGTCATGGTGCCCTCGCCACTGGTGATGGTGACGCTGTCAGTAGGAATGCATTGCATGTCACTGTCGTCGTTGAGCACCCAGTGCCGGATGATGTTCCTCAGTTCAAACGGCTGTTCGCCCAGCAATCTCGCAGCCTCCTCGGGTTGTTGTGACTTGAAGGCTGCTATCTCGCCCTTCAATTCGGGGCGCACAGGGATATATTCCCTTCTGCCCTCCAGATATTGGTCATGCCGCCAACTGATGGGGAGGGCCGGAGAGTCGTAGGCAGGGCGTTTCATCTGGTCTATATACCAGTCGGTCTGCAGATATTCCATGTTGCAGCAACGGGTGTCGGTGCGCACTCCCTCCACCTCATGGTTATACCACAGGGGGAACGTGTCGTTGTCGCCGAAGGTCAGGATGATGGGATGCCCGTCTCGCTGCATGCTCTTCAGATAGTTGGCACCGAAGTCACGACAGGTGTACCGGCCAGAGCGGTCATGGTCGTCCCACGTCTGCGAGGCCATCTGCAGAGGTACTAAGAGACAAGCGGCACTGGCGATGACAGCCATGGCGGTAGCCGATTCCATTCCCGCTAACGCGCCTACCCGTAGCCTTTCACGATTCACTTTCACCCTTTCCCTTATGGCATCGGCGACCCCAGCCACGCCAAGTCCTATCCAAATGGCAAAGGCATAGAATGAACCTGCGTAGGCATAGTCTCGCTCACGAGGCTGCAGCGGTGTCTGGTTGAGATAGACCACGATGGCAAGGCCCGTCATCACGAACAGCAAGGTGACTACCAGCAACTGCTGCCGTCCTTCGCGCCCCCTGCGCCACTGCCAGATAATACCAATCAGGCCCAGTAGCAACGGCAGGGCATAGAAGACATTGTGCCCACGGTTATCCGCCAAGTCTGAGGGCAACTTAGAGGTGTCGCAACCCAACAGCCAGTCGTCTATCCATCGGAATCCTGTTATCCAGTTGCCATGCTCCACCTCGCCGTGCCCCTGGATATTGTTCTGCCGCCCCACAAAGTTCCACAGGAAATAACGCCAGTACATGAAGTTGACCTGATAACTCAGAAAGAAGCGCAGGTTTTCAGCCATCGTGGGCAGATTGCCCCGTTTCTCCACACCCCCCATCCAGTCCTCGTAGGCCTGGGCATGACGCTGGGAGTGCATCCGGGGGAAGAGCATATTGTCCTTGTACTGGTAATCGAAGTCGTGGCGAATCACATCGTAGTGCAGCCTGGCCGAGTCGGCCGCAGGGCGATAGATGGCCTTCCCCTCTTCCCGCTTGGGCAGCGCGTAGTCGCCTTGCTGTTCGTAGTCCATTTCGCTACTGTAAGCCGGACCGTACAGAAGCGGCGTCTTGCCGTATTGTTCACGGTTCAGGTAACTGCCAAGCGAGAAGATGTTATCGGGCGCATTCTCGCACATCGGCGGGTTAGCATTGGCACGGATGAAGATGACGCCATAACTGCTATAGCCGGCCAACAGCATGAGCAGGCTGGCCAGCGTGAGTTTGTAAGCCCTCCTTTGTACCTTATAATATAATAGTACAAGCATTCCTGTCAGCAGGAGGATGTAGCCGACAAGCCCCGTGTTGTAGGGACAATGCAGCACGTTGGTGAACAGCAGTTCTGCCCAGCCGCCCATCTTCACCACGCCTGGTATGAGGCCATAGAGGATGATGCCCACCAGCAACGCGCCTGCTACAAAAGCCTTCAACATGCCCAACCAGGAAACTTGCTTTGCCCTGCAGAAATAGACTACGAGCGACATGGCTGGCAGACACAGCAGACAGAGCAGATGCACGCCGATGGAAAGGCCGGTGATATAGGCTATCAGGATGATCCAACGGTCGCTGCCGCGCGCATCGACCATCCCCGCGCTCGGCTCCGCCGCTTCGCTCGTCGAAGAACTGCGTTCGGCTGCCCGTAGCCTCATTCCCTCCGCTATCGCTTCGCCTACCCGTAGCCTCATTCCCTCCGCTATCGCTTCGCCTACCCGTAGCCTTTCCGTCTGCCATTTCAGGATCAGCCAAAACATCAGTGCCGTCAGGAAACTGGAGAAGGCATAGACCTCTGCCTCAACAGCCGAAAACCAGAACGTGTCGCTGAAGGTATATGCCAAGGCACCCACGATGCCGCAAGCCTCGATGGTGATGACCTGTGGAAGGGAATAGTGAAAAGTGAATAGTGAAAGGCTACGGGTAGGCGCGTTAGCGGGAATGGAATTTGCTGCCGCCGTACTTCTTACCATCAACTGCTGGGCCAGATGCGTGATAGTAAGGAAGAGGAAGAAGATGCAGCCTGCACTCAGCAGGGCCGACAGCAGATTGACCATCAGTGCAACTTGCGATGGGCTGCTGGCAAACTGAGAGAAGAGATTGGCGGCCAGCATGAAGACTGGCGCGCCGGGCGGATGGCCGATCTCCAGTTTGTAGCCACAGGCGATGAATTCTGGACAGTCCCACAGGCTGGCTGTGGGCTCCACAGTCAGTCCGTAGACGATGGCGGCGATGGCAAACATCAGCCACGCCACAGTGGTGTTGAGTTTTGAAAAGTTCGTTTGTTGCATCATGTTTTGCAGTTTTTACGCTGCAAAGGTAGCAACAATCATCTGACAGGCCGAAAAAAAAGTCTGACATTTGCCTGACATTTCGTTGTCAGGCTCCATGTCAGACTGCTATCTGTTTGAAAATGACGTATTTACTCCGTCTTGATATTGTTGACGGGATTCTCAGAAGCAGCGCGCCAGATCTGGATGATGACGGTGAGCAGGGAGATGATGAGGCAGGCCGTAAGCCCTCTGGTGAGATCAGAACTTTATATGGTTTTGATTCACCCCTAGCCCCTCCCCTAAAGGGACGTGGCGGATTTCGGATTATCCGACTTTCTTTTGATACAAACGCCACCGTTCACCTGCTCCAACTCTTCCTTTGTCAACTCCTGAGCCTTCTGGCTGTTCATTTCATTCTGCTTCATAATCTTATAAATTTTAAATTGTTAAACTTGTTGTTTCTTGTTCTCTTGATGAACTTGCGGGACCTGTCCTCTGTGAGTTCACAGAAACATCAATATAGCAGTGGTAGATGACATTATATCTTTGATAGTAACCTTACCGCCGTTTACCTGCTCCAACTCTTCCTTAGTTAACTCCTGAGCCTTCTGGCTGTTCATTTCATTCCGCTTCATAATCTTATAAATTTTAAATTGTTAAACTTGTTGTTTCTTGTCGCTCAGATGTCGTTTGTTCTGATTGACAGTGCAAAGATACGGCACATTTCGGCATATTTCAAATAATTAGGCGAAATTTTCCAGAATTGTTGCGACAGGGTGGAAACGAAACGACAAAAGCGGGTCTAGAGGCAAAATCTTGTCGCTTAACGCAAAACACAGAAGTGACGGTTCTTTTAATCCTACAGAGAAATGGATACCATTTATCGTTGGCCGCTTTGCGGACTCGGGGCCACGCCATCAATAGAAAGCATTCCACACCGTGCCTGTCCACATGTTACATGAATATAGGTTGTAACGTTGTAACATCGCCCTGCCACAAAGGGCGTGCAACCTGTTTTGGAGGTTGTGAGGTTGTAACGAGGTTGTAACATGCTGCTCCTTGTTTGTAACATGTCACCCTTGTTTGTCAGAGGGTTGTTAATGGCTCGATTTACTAGTAAATTCAGTAAAAGATGGCCTCCTGGCATCGGTTAAGAGTTTTTCCAGCGCATGGTATCAGGCTCTACAGCACTATAAGTAGCCATCAAAAAACAAGGCAGACATGCTTGCTGCGAGGCAGGAAAATGTTACAACCTCGTTACAACCTCACAACCTCCAAAACAGGTTGCACGCCCTTTGTACATCGGCGATGTTACAACGTTACAACCTATATTCAAAAAAACTGTATGTAAAAAACAGTAAGTGTGACGCATCGCTGAAGTCAGAAGATATTTTCAACCTGCGGTTGAAATTTTCCGTTGCCACTCTTGCCCTGAAGTTTTTTATTTCATCAGGATACCAAGGAGTTCCTTCATGCCCTCTGAGGCACCCTTCTGAATCTGCTGAACGCGCGATCCGGCAGAGACGGGATTGGGGTCGATGAGGTAGACGGGGATACTTGGACGGGCATAGTGGAGCAACCCGGCGGCGGGATAGACCACGAGCGAGGTGCCGATGATGATCAGGATGTCGGCCTGCTGCACCTCCTCGGCGGCGATGGTGATATTGGGCACGGCCTCGCCGAAGAACACGATGAACGGGCGCAGCAGCGAGCCGTCGCCAGCCTTCGTGCCGGGCTCCACCTCGCAGTTGTCCCTGGTCAGCGTCATCTGATAGCGGGGGTCGTCGACATCGCGGCTGGAGCACACCTTCATCAGTTCGCCATGCAGATGGATCACCTTCGAGGAGCCAGCCTGCTCGTGGAGATTGTCGACATTCTGGGTGACAACCGTCACGTCGTACTGCTCCTCCAGTTTGGCAACGAGTCGATGCCCCTCGTTGGGCTTCACCCCCCAGCACTTCTTGCGGAGCATGTTATAGAAGTTGGTCACGAGCGTAGGGTCAGCCTCCCATCCTTCGTGGGTGGCCACTTTCTGCACGGGATAGTTCTCCCACAGTCCGTCGGCATCGCGGAAAGTCTTCAGTCCACTCTCCACCGACATGCCGGCACCAGTCAAAACAACAATCTTTTTCATAAGCAAAACAATTAAAAGATGATGCAAAGATAACACCAATAATTGAATTATCCAAATCTTGGCGCATAATTTTTCTCCAGATGGCACTTTCATCCAAAGAGACGAAATAAATGGCAGACGAAGAAAGGAAGAAACGAAGAATTAAGTTAAAAAAAGAAAAACTTTGCGTCTTTGTGTCTTTGTGTTCCATATTTTATATACCTTTGCAGCCGATTTTCGAAGATATACATTATTATATAGAGAAAGAATGGATAAAGTAAGTTATGCATTGGGCCTTGGAATCGGACAGCAGTTGTCGCAGATGGGCGCCAGTGACCTGAACATCGATGACTTTGCCGCCGCCATCAAGGACGTGCTGACGGGTAATGAACTGAAGGTGTCGCACCGCGACGCCCAGGGCATCGTTCAGGAGTATTTCCGCAAGCAGGAGGAGAAGATGAGTGCCAAGCGTGCCGAGCAGGGCAAAGTGCACAAGGAGGCCGGCGAGAAGTATCTGGCCAAGAACGCCAAGAAGGAAGGCGTGGTGACGCTGCCCAGCGGTCTGCAGTATCAGGTGCTGAAGGAAGGCAACGGCAAGAAGCCGTCGGCCAAGGACACCGTGATGTGCCACTACGAGGGCTTCCTGATCGACGGCACCGTGTTCGACAGCAGCGTGCAGCGCGGCGAGCCTGCCACATTCCCCCTCCAGCAGGTGATAGCAGGCTGGACCGAAGGCCTGCAGTTGATGCAGGAGGGTGCCAAGTACCGTTTCTTCATCCCCTACCGTCTGGCTTACGGCGAGGGCGGCGCCGGCAACTCCATCCCGCCGTTTGCAGCCCTGATCTTCGACGTGGAACTGATACAGGTGGTTTAAGATTTAAAAATTTGAGTTTACATATTTATATTTATAGGAACAATGAAAAAGATTATGTTCGTAGCCGCTATGGCTATTGCAGCCGCCACTTTCACAGGTTGCGGCAATTCCACTCCGAAGGCCAGTCTAAAGAGTGATGTTGACACATTGAGTTATGCCATCGGTATGTCTCAGACACAGGGTCTGAAGGAATACCTCGTAGGCAGCCTGGGTGTTGATACGGCCTACATGAACGACTTCATCAAGGGTCTCAACGAGGGTGCCAACGCCGGTGACAACAAGAAGAAGGCCGCTTACTATGCCGGTATCCAGATCGGTCAGCAGATCAGCAACCGCATGGTGAAGGGCATCAACCACGAGATCTTCGGCGATGACTCCACGAAGACCATCTCCCTGAAGAACTTCATGGCCGGCTTCATCAGCGGAACCACCGGCAAGGGCGGTCTGATGACTGTCGACTCTGCCCAGAACATGGCTCAGACGATGATGCAGGCCATCAAGGCCCGTGAAATGGAGAAGACATACGGCCCGAACAAGGAGGCCGGTGAGAAGTTCCTGGCTGAGAACGCCAAGAAGGACGGTGTGAAGACTCTGCCCAGCGGCGTACAGTACAAGGTCATCAAGGAGGGTAACGGTGCCATCCCTGCCGACACCTCACTCGTGAAGGTACACTATGAGGGCAAGACCATCGACGGCAAGGTGTTCGACAGCAGTTACAAGCGCGGCGAGCCCATCAACCTGCGCTGCAACCAGACCATCAAAGGCTGGACCGACGCTATGGTTCACATGCCTGCCGGTTCAACATGGGAAGTCTACATCCCTCAGGATCTCGCTTACGGCGAGCGCGAGCAGGGCGACATCAAGCCTTTCTCCGTGCTGATTTTCAAGATCGAGTTACTCGAAGTTAATCCTAAGAAGAAGTAATGAAGCGACAAGTCATCATAGCACTCGCCCTCGTGGCGGGTGCTTCTTTGTATACAGCAGAGGCCGCCTCGAAGAAGAAGGCCGCCAAAAAGCAGACGACGGAGGCCGTCGAGCCCGTGCAGTTGAAGAGCAGCAGCGACTCCGTCAGTTACGCCGCAGGCATCAGCCTGACCAACGGTCTGATACCGTTCCTGGTGCAGCAGCAGAACGTGGACACGGCCTACATGGCTGACTTCATCAAAGGCTTCAAGGAAATAATCAAGGCGGGCGACGACCCGAGGATGAAGGCCTGCCAGGCCGGCATGGACATCGCCCGGCAAGTGCGTGAGCGCATGCTGCCAGGCATCACCAAGGAGTTTCAGGACTCCCCCGACTCCATCGTCTCCAGCCTGCTCTTCAAGGGCTTCACCGCTGCTCTGGAGAAAGACACAACCATCTTCAAGCAGGCAGAGGCAGAAGACTACTTCAAGGCCAAGCAGATAGCCGACAAGGCAGCCAAGGAGGAGAAACTGTGGGGCCCGAACCGCGAGGCCGGCCGCAAGTTCCTCGCCGAGAATGCCAAGAAGGACAGTGTGATCACCCTGCCCAGCGGACTGCAGTACAAGGTGCTCTATATGGGTACTGGCGAAATACCAAAGCCCACCGACAAGGTGCTGGTGAACTATGAGGGCCGCCTGATCGACGGCACCGTGTTCGACGCCTCCCGCAAGCACGGCAGCAAGCCGGCGGAGTTCCGCCCCAACCAGGTGATCAAAGGCTGGCAGGAGGCTCTGACGATGATGCCCGTCGGTTCGAAGTGGCAACTCTTCATACCCTACGAACTGGCCTACGGCGACCGCGAGTCGGGCAAGATCAAGCCTTTCAGCGCCCTGATCTTCGACGTCGTGCTGGAAGGCATCGACAAGCCGAAGACGGAAGAGTCGGCGACGCCCGCAACGACAGCCCCGAAGGAAATCAAGAAGCAGGCAAAGGCTGCCAAGAAGCAGGCAAAGTCCGCGAAGAAATAGTCAAAAGAGAGCGAGAAATCGCAGAAAAGAGCAAGTGTGTCACAAAAGTGGCACACTTTTTTCATTTTTCCCCGGGAAAAGTTGCATTATCCAATAAAAATGTTTATCTTTGCTTTCAAAATGTAACAATATCAGTAACTAATGGAGAAAATAGACAATCTTGACAAGAAGATTCTGAGCATCCTTTCGAAGAACGCCCGCATCCCGTTCAAGGATGTGGCGGCGGAGTGCAATGTCTCGCGGGCAGCCATTCATCAGCGCGTGCAGCACCTGATCGACGGCGACATCATCACAGGCAGTGGATTCGACGTGAATCCCAAGAGCCTAGGCTACAGCACCTGTACCTACGTGGGCATCACGCTCGAAAAGGGAAATATGTACAAGAACGTGGTGGAGCGCCTGGAACTGATCCCCGAGGTGGTGGAGTGCCACTTCACCACAGGCCCCTACACGATGCTGGTGAAACTGTATGCTCGCGACAACGAGCAACTGATGGAACTGCTGAACGGACAGTTGCAGGACATCCCCGGCGTGGTGGCCACCGAAACCCTGATCTCACTGGAGCAGAGCATCAAGCGCGAGATACCCGTAACATTAGAAGAGGAATGAGCAAATGGACACATTCGACCTGCAAGAGCACCTGAACAAGGTCTACTCCCAGTTCCCCGCTGCCGAACGGCGACCTATCGTTGGCATCACGGCGAACTTTGAGGACGACACCTGCAAACTGTCGGAAGCCTATTACAAGGCAGTCGTTGCAGCAGGCGGCGTACCGCTGATCATCCCCCCCGTGGCCGAGAAGGAGACGCTGCTGGACACCCTCGAGCAGATAGATGCCCTGATACTGAGCGGCGGCGGCGACATCAACCCCCTCTATACCGGCGAGGAGCCCTCGCCCAAACTGCACGGCATCAACCAGAAGCGCGACCTGCCGGAACTGATGATCGCCCAACTGGCCTACAACCGCCAGATGCCGATCCTGGGCATCTGCCGAGGCATCCAGACGCTGGCGGTGGCGCTGGGAGGCAGAGTGTGGCAGGACATCAACGAGCGCACCACCGTGAAGCACTCGCAGGAGGCGGCCCGCTATGAGCGAACCCACAGCATCAAGGTAGAGGAAGACTCAATACTATACAAACTGTACGGGCAGGAGCGCATGTACATCAACAGTTTCCACCACCAGGCGGTGCGAGACACGGGCGACAAGTTCCGCTCAGTGGCCAAATCAGCCGACAACTTCATCGAGGCGATGGAGAGCAGTGAGTTCAAGCCCATCATCGGCGTGCAGTGGCATCCGGAATGCCTCGACGACGGCGACAAACTCTTCGCCTGGCTCATCCGTGAGGCCAAGGCCTACCGCCAGGCACAGGAGGTACACGACCGCGTGCTGACCCTCGACACCCATTGCGACACCCCGATGTTCTTCCCCAAAGGCATCCATTTCGACCAGCGCGACCCGAAGATACGCGTCGACCTGCACAAGATGACGGAAGGACGGCAGGACGCCACGATCATGGTGGCCTATCTGCCGCAGCCGAAGATTGGCAACACATTCTCGTCGCAAGTGGAATTCGACGTGGATGGGCCATTGGAATATGCCGACCTCATCTTCGACAAGATAGAAGAGATTGTGGCCAAGAACAAGGCCTATCTCAGCATCGCCCGCACACCCGGCGACCTCTATGAGGACAAACGGCACGGGCGGAAGTCGATCATGCTCGGTATCGAGAACGGACTGGCTCTCAATGGTGAGTTGCAGAACCTGCAGCACTTCGCCCAGCGCGGAGTCGTCTACATCACGCTCTGCCACAATGGCGACAACGACATCTGCGACTCGGCCAAGGGATGCACCACACACAACGGTGTCAGCCGGTTCGGCGAACAGGTGATCCGCGAGATGAACCGCCTGGGTATCATGGTAGACCTGAGCCATGCCAGCGAGAAGAGTTTCTACGACGCCCTGGACATCAGCAGCACCCCCATCGTGTGCAGCCACTCGAGCAGCCGCGCCCTCTGTGACCACCCCCGCAACCTGACCGACGAGCAGATGCGCGCCCTGGCGGCCAAGGGCGGCGTGGCACAGACCACACTCTATCACGGATTCCTCAAGGCCGGCGACGAAGAGGCCACCATCCTCGACGCCATCGCCCATCTGGAGCACGCCATCAAGGTGATGGGCATCGACCACGTCGGCCTGGGCACCGACTTCGACGGCGACGGCGGCGTCAGGGGGCTCGCAGACTCATCAGAACTCATCAACTTCACCCGCCAGTTGCTGGCCCGACGCTACAGCGAGCGCGACATCCAGAAAATCTGGGGCGGCAACTTCCTGCGCGTCATGACCATCGTACAGAACAGTAAACAGTAATTATGAAACATCTGACAAGAATCCTCAGCATCGCCAGTATCGGCTGCATCATGGCAGCCTGCGGCTCACGGAAGAGCGTGACGGCCGAAGCCCCCATAGTGCCAGTAGGTCCTGCCTTCATCGCCGACAGCGCCTATCAGTTCTGCCAGCAGCAGTGCGACTTCGGCCCGCGCACGATGAACAGCAAGGCCCACGATGACTGCGGCCAGTGGATTGCCGACAAATTCACAGAATACGGCATGACCGTCACCACCCAGAAAGCCAGTCTGAAGGGCTACGACGGCACGATGCTGAACAGCATGAACATCATCGCCAGTTTCAAGCCCGAACTCAGCAGCCGCATCCTGCTCTGCGCCCACTGGGACAGCAGGCCGTGGGCTGACAACGACCCCGACGAAGCCAACTGGAAGCAGCCTGTGATGGCGGCCAACGACGGTGCCAGCGGCGTGGCCGTGATGCTGGAGGTGGCACGGCTGATCCATCTCTGCACCAAAGAGAAAGCAGACTCGCTGAACCTGGGTGTCGACTTCATCTGCTTCGACGCCGAGGACTACGGCTTCCCTCAGTGGGAGACCGCCGACGACCCCGGCGACACCTGGGCACTGGGCGCACAGTACTGGGCAGCCCACCTGCACAAGGAGGGCTACACCGCCCGCTTCGGCATCCTGCTCGACATGGTGGGCGGACAGGGAGCCCGCTTCTATCAGGAACAGATGTCGCTCCACTATGCCCGCGACGTGGTGGACAAAGTGTGGAAGGCGGCCTCCATCGTCGGATTCAGCAGCATCTTCCCCACCGACACTGGGGAAGGCATCACCGACGACCATCTGCCCGTGAACACGACGGCCAGGATTCCGTGTATCGACATCATCCCCTACTACCCCGACTGCGAAGCCAGCAGTTTCGGACCTACGTGGCACACCGTCAACGACGACATGGCCCACATCGACAAAGCCACCCTGCAGGCGGTCGGGCAGACCGTCATTCAGGTATTATTCTCGGAAGCACCATAAAGATTCTTTTTTTCACCTCCTAAATATTACTATTATGAGACGATCAGTTTTAACTTTCATCACGATGATGCTCGTATCAGGCTTGCAAGCACAGCCTGTCAGCGAGCAGGAGGCTTTACAGAAAGCCCAGCGCTTCCTTCAGGAAAAGAACATCGCGAGTTCTGTCAAGACTGTCAGAACCCGCAGCAGTGCACAGGGAAATCCCTACAAGCACCTCTACCTATTCAATGCGGAGAACAATGGCGGTTTCGTGATCGTGGCAGGCGACAGCCGTGCCCGCGAGATTCTGGCCTACAGCGACCAGGGGCATCTCGACTACAGCCAGATGCCCGACAACATGAAGTGGTGGCTCAGCACCTACGACGAGAGCATCGCCTCCATCCCCGCTGACTACACGCCAGCCAAGACCAGGGCCGGAGAGACCGCCAAGGCGGATGTGGCTCCGATGATGTCGTTCTCATGGAGCCAGATTGCGCCTTACAACAAGTATTGCCCGCAGGGCTGTCTTGCAGGCTGCGTCCCCCTCGCCATGGCACAGATGATGACCTTCCATAAATACCCGACCAATCTGCCCGCCCTCGATGCCTACACTGACGCGAATGGTATCAATCTGCCTGCTCTGCCAGCCAACTATATGGACTATAATGACCTGTCAGGCGACAACCCCGCCCTGCTCGTGCGCTACTGCGGACAGGCTATGAAGGCCGACTACAGTGCAAATGCGACAGGTGCCCGTTCAGGAGGCATCCCATCGGTACTGTATAAATTCTTCGGATATGACCAGGGGGTGCACAATGTGTATCGTAACGCCTACAATTCAGAAGCCTGGGATGACGTGCTCTACAACGAACTGAGCAGCGGCCGGCCATTCATACTCTCTGGCCAGGTAAACAACGATTTAAACAATGGGCATACATTCATATGCCACGGTTACAGCCAGGGCTACTACGCAGTGAACTGGGGATGGGGCGGCTCACAGAACGGCTATTTCGCCATGCACGCTCTGACAACTACCAGTGGAGACTATTCCACAGACCTGGCTGCCTGTATCGGCATCCAACCCTCCGCCGGCGGCACGGCCAATTATCCGGCATTCTCACTGCTCACCATGGAGTCGGCCAGCGGCTATCAGGTCACCAGGACATCCTCGTCGTACGGCTTCAATGGCGTCAATTTCTACTGGCGAGTGAGGAATTCCTTACTGGAGAAAGCAGACTATGAACTGGGCCTGGCCATTATCAAGCCCGACGGCAATGTCAGTCTGCTGTGGAAGTATGATGCCATGTCGTATGATCCGACCTTTAACTCCAATTCAACATCAACCGTCAACATTGGATCCGAATATGGAAACGGCACTTACAAGATAACGCTCATATACAAGAAACCCAGCGACTCCAGTTGGCAATACTGCCAGGGCTCCCTTTGGCGCTACGTGGAGGCCGTCATCAACGGCAACACGATGACATTCACGAACTATCCGACCTACGACGCGCCATATCCGACAGGGAC
Source organism: uncultured Prevotella sp. (assembly GCA_947167845.1). Classification (GTDB taxonomy): domain Bacteria; phylum Bacteroidota; class Bacteroidia; order Bacteroidales; family Bacteroidaceae; genus Prevotella. Next base: position 68,078 of record CAMVJQ010000001.1, read on the forward strand.
GTATCCTCCCTACTATCCCGTCGACCCGGTTGATCCTCAGGATCCAGCCCCCCAGAACATCGACTGGCCATCGGCCAATGCATCCATCGACTATCCCGTGATGAAGACCTCCTACGAAGAAGGGGTACAGATACAAGCCGGCGTCGACTGGACCACGCTGATGAACCTTGTCAACACCAAACTCGGCATCAGCGCCACCGACTTCACAAAATACTTCTGGGCCGACTGCTATACCGATGAGGACGAGGAGGTGCCTGCTGAAGATGCCAGCCTCGTGATACCACACGCCTATAACTACAACTGGGCGGGCGACTATGGCATGAACATGTACCCCATGCTGACCTTCAATCTGGGTGACGATTTCTATGGCAATGGTAACAATGTGCCTGAGACGGGTGACACCGATCCTGACTACGATGATGACCTGGTCATCGTGTTCTGCCCGAAGATCGAGGGAGCAACAGGACCCGTTATCTCCTTCCAGATACCTGAAGCGTATGCGGATTACTTGGTTGAGGACGAGACGAGCCCCCTCAACTTCACCCGCTGGGTGCGCTTCGTGGCCAAGTGGGATGCCCAGGGCAAGGTGGCTGCACCCTACCGATACGTCTGGCTGAAACTGCCACTGGAAATCTCATGGAACGGATCACCCGACGGCATCAGCACAGTCAGAGCCGACAAGGCCGACGGCTATTACTACAACCTCAACGGCCAGCGGATAGACAGTCAGGGTGCCGCCTCACTCAGGAAGGGCATCTATATCCACAACGGAAAGAAGGTCATGATCAAATAGGCTCAAATCTGACCCGCCTCAACCATCAGGACAACACGTTCGGTGAGGCGGTCAGTGCCTTCGGCATCATACTGCTTCTTCAGGCTGGCACCAAAGGCCCAGGCAAACGTCTGCCAGAAGCCGGCACGGAAGGGACCCATGAAGGCCTGAATCATCTCGTAACTCGAAGAGTGGCATTCACGGTCGATCAACTTAATGAGAAGTTTACCTTGCGAATAGGTAAGCTTCTTCATTTTGGGCTTATAGGTCTTGAAGATCTCGCTCTCCACCCGCTTCATGTGAGCAGCCTTGGCCTCCTTGCTGGGTAGTGTCTCCAGTATCTCCGTCGTCTCATAAAGCAATTGCTTGGCCTCCTTGGCCAGCGGCAGCACCTTCTTCACGTTGGTGACCAGCCGCATGTAGGCCTTGGCCTGCTTCTTGTTCTTGAAAGTCAGTTGGGGATAGACGTAGACGTTGTTCATCTCCATATACTGGATGCTGTCGCCCTGGAAGAGCACCTTGCCGACCTTCACCGTCGGCACGAAGGCAGGACTGTCCATCTCTGCCAGCACCTGCTCGGCAGTGACCCGCTCGTCCTGAGCACTTGTCACCAGACAAGCACCCGTCAGCATCAGGATGGTCAGCACACTACGCATATCGGCTGCAAAATTACGCAGTTTTTCCGACAGAGCGATGGATTAAGCCGCAGATTTAGCATAAATTGCATAAAAAGATTTGAAAATGCATGGCAGAACCGGAAAAAAGTCGTATTTTTGCAACGTCTTAGACGAAACGTTAAACTTAAAACCGATCCTTATGAAAAGCAACTATGCGAAAGCCCTGCTTTGTGCGCTCCTGACAATAGCCGTCAGCAGCAAGGCTCAGACCAGACACCTTTGGGAAGACTATCTCGACGAAGTCATGATGCGCGAAGACGATGGCGAGGCCGTCGGAGAAGAGATGTATGAATGGCTGTGCGAACTGGAACAGCACCCTATGGACATCAATGCCGCCAGCAGAGAGCAACTGGAGCAACTGCCGTTTCTCACGGCACAGCAGGTGGAGGACATCATGGTCTACCAGTACCGATACGGCCCGATGAAATCGCTCAGTGAACTGCTGATGATCCCCTCGCTCGACAACGACCGACGGCAACTGCTCACCTATTTTATATATATAGGAAGAGAGCCGGAGCAGCCATCGCTGCCCCCGATAAAGGATATGGCCAGATACAGCAGACACGAACTGGTGGCTGCCGCACACATCCCCTTCTATCAGCGCAAGGGCGACCGGGAGGGCTACCTGGGCTATCCGTACAAACACTGGCTGCGCTACCAACTGACATACCGTGACCGCGTCAAACTGGGGCTCGTGGCCTCGCAGGATGCCGGTGAGCCCTTTTTCTCCAACCGCAACAGATGGGGCTATGACTACTACTCCGCCTATCTCCAACTGAAGCAGATCGGGCGGCTGGCCTCGCTCGTCGTGGGCCGATACAAGGTCGCGATGGGCATGGGAATGGTGATGAACAGCAGTTTCAGCATGGGAAAGATGGCAAGTCTGCAGAACCTGGGTCGTCCGACTAACCTGATCCGTCCGCACGCCTCGCGCTCAGAAGCCAACTATCTGCAGGGAGCCGCAGCCAGCGTCAACCTGACCAGACATCTGTCGGCCACGGCTTTCGCCTCATATCGCAGCATGGACGCCACCCTGAATCAGGACGGCCAGGCTGCCACCATCGTCACGTCAGGCTATCACCGCACGGAAAACGAGATGGAGAAGAAGAACAACCTGAAGAACACGACCCTTGGAGGCTCTCTGCGCTACACCGCCGGCGGCTTCCATCTGGGCGCAAACGCTGTCTACACCCACTTGAGCCGACGACTGAGCCCCAACACCGCCATCCTCTACCGCCAGCACTACCCGCAAGGCACCGACTTCCTGAATGTCAGCACCGACTATGGCTACGTGAGCCACCGCCTGGCTCTCAACGGTGAGACAGCCCTTAGCGGCAACGGGGCACTGGCCACCATCAACAGCATCAGTCTGCAACTGGGCGGAAGCCTCAGCATCATGTCGCTGCAACGGTTCTACAGTTACCGTTATGCCGCGCTCTATGCCAGCAGTTTCAGCGACGGCGGACGGGTGCAGAACGAAAGCGGCATCTACCTGGGAGTCAACTGGCAGCCAATGCCCTCCCTCAAGGTCATGGCCTATACCGATTTTGCCTATGCGCCCTGGGCCAAGTACCAGGTCTCGCAGTCGTCACGCGCCTGGGATCATCTGCTTCAACTGTCGTACACCCGAAAGCACTGGACCTTGGGAGGGCGCTATCGGCTCCGTCGCCGACAAAGGGACAATGCCGACAAGACGGCACTCATCCCCCGTACGGAGCACCGGGCTCGGCTCAGCCTCGACTATCAGCAGAACGGCCGCTGGACCAGCAAGACTCAACTGGATTATAATTACATCTCTTCACAGGAACCAGAACAAGGTTTTATGGTCAGCGAGACCCTGGGCTATCACTGGCAGTGGCTGCGCCTGAACGGCGGCTTCGGCTATTTCCGCACCGACGGCTACGACAGCCGCGTCTATCTCTATGAGCAAGGCCCGCTCTACACCTACACGATGAGTCAGTTTCAGGGGAAAGGGGTGCGCGGCTGGCTGATGGTGAGGGCGTCCGTCGGCCAGCGTCTCTCGCTGACCACGAAGTTCGGGGTGACGAAATACCTGGACCGCGACGTCATCAGCAGCAGTTACCAGCAGATAGACGGCTCGTCGCAGACGGACCTTGACCTACAGATAAGGTGGAAGTTCTGATGTGTGCAAACAAGATGGCTGTTATGACGGTGACTCAATAAAGGAGACTGCGATAGAGCGCCACCACCTGACTTGCCACGTCGTTGCCCTCAAACCTGCGTATATACTCCCTGCTGCGCCGGATGCGTTCTTCGCGCCCTTCCGCTCCCCGGAGTACGCGGCGGATAGCGGTGGCCATCGCCTGTTCATCATCAGGGGAGACATAGAGGTTGTCGGGGCCTCCAGCCTCCTCCAGGCAAGACCCTGTACAAGCGACTACGGGCAGACCGCAACTGACGGCCTCGATGACAGGTATTCCAAATCCCTCATAGCGTGAGGGATAGACAAAGACTTCGGCCCCGGCATAGAGTGCCGGCAGTTGTTCGTCAGTGATGCCGTGCAGAATCTGCACCCGGTCTGAAAGGCCGTTCTGCCGAACGTATGCCTCCACCGCATCGGTGTACTTCGTATGCCGTCCCACCACTACGAGCGACAAGTCCTCCGGCAGATAGTGGAGGGCCTTGACGGCCAGCAGGATATTCTTGCGCTCCTCGATACTGCCGACACTCAGCAGGTAACGCCTGCCTTTCACGCTTTGAGAGACAGGAAGGCTGAACCTCGGAGCGCAACTCTGATAGATGACGGAGATACGCCGCTCATCGACACCGCCAAGTTCCATGATGTCACGCTTGGTACATTCACTGATGGCAATGATGTGATCGGCCTCGCGGACAGCCTGGCGGAACTTCCAGGCATATATCTTGGTGTCGAGCCAGTGGTAATACTCAGGATGACGCAGAAATATGAGGTCGTGGATCGTGACCACGCTCTTGATGCCACTCTTCCGGATGCCGACGGGCAGTTCGCCGGAAAGGCCGTGATAGAGTTGGATGCCGTCACGCTTCAGGTCATTCACGATACCCCAAGTGCGCCAAAGGGAAGATGGCACGACATGAAGGCCTGGACGCCCGTGTGCTTCCGGCGACAGAGGGGCTGAGCCGGGATGCTGCCGCGCAAAGTGCCAGTATAAGCCGGACGCGACCTGAGCGCGCAAATCCTCACGCCCCATATCAGGCGCATACAGATGAAGGTCAACGCCCTCATACCCGGCAATGTCGTTGACCAGTGTGCGCCCATAGTTACCCAGCCCGGTAGCATTACGCACAATCCTTTTAGCATCATAACCGATAATCACAGATGCAAAGATACGAAAAATAATCATGAAAAGCGATGCTATCTGCCACTTTTTTTATAATTTTGCAGACTAATTCAGCAAAGGATATGGAAAAAGCAAGGAAAATCTTGGCAGTATGCCGTGAGAAGACAGCGGAATTTCTCAGATTGCCATTCTTTCATGATTACCGCACCATCCTTGTGATATGGGTGGTGATGTGTCTGATACTGGCCATCACGAAGTCGTATAACAGTGACAACAACTACCTCATCTTCGCAGGTGTCTGGAACCACACCATCGCCGAGTTGCCCCTGTTCGACCATTACCCTGAGGAGTATGGCGACATGAACCACTACGGGCCTTTCTTCGCTTACGTGATAGCGCCCTTCGCCTGGATGCCGCGCTATGTCGGCATGTTCTTCTGGATGCTCTTCCTCTCTCTCTTCCTCTATGTGGCCGTGAGGCGTTCCGACCTGACGAAAGGCCAGCAGTTGTTCGTCTTCTGGTTCTGTACCCACGAACTGCTCAATGCCCTGTTCCTCCAGCAGTACAACGTGGCCATCGCGGCGGGCGTGCTGCTCACCTTCACGATGATAGAGCGGCGGCACGACTTCTGGGCGGCCTTCTTCATCATGCTCGGTACGATGATCAAACTCTACGGCATCGTGGGGCTGGCCTTCTTCTTCTTCTCGAAGGACAAGACGCGGCTCCTGCTGTCGTGCCTCTTCTGGGGCATCGTGATGTTCGTGGCGCCGATGGCCGTAGCCTCCCCGGAATATGTCGTCAGCCAGTACTATGAGTGGTATGTGGCGCTGGTGGAGAAGAATCAGGAAAACATCAATGTGCTGGCGGGCAATATGGCCGACCTCTCCACCAACATCTCGCTGCTGGGCATGGTGCGACGCACCACGCAGATAGTGACCTACAGTGACTTGTGGCTGATCATCCCCGGCCTGACAGCCTTCGCCATCCCCTATCTGCGCATCAGCCAATATAAGCATGTGGCTTTCCGCCAGGCACTGCTGGCCTCCGTGCTGATGTTCACCGTGCTGTTCAGCACCGGCTCTGAGAACAGCACCTATATCATCGCCTTCGTAGGCGTGGCCCTGTGGTACTGCTGTGCCCCCTGGAAGCGCGGCGGCTGGGACATCGCCCTGATGGTGGTGGTATTCGTCATCAGCAGCCTCTCGCCAGGCGACCTCTTCCCCAAGGCCGTCTATCGCGGACTGATCCAGCCATACGCCCTCAAGGCCCTGCCGGTGACCATCGTCTGGCTGCGCCTCTGCTATGAGATGTACACGCGCGACTATGCGCCTCAGACGCTGGCCGGCTCCGCCACGCCGCCCGTCTCTCTCACAAAATAGACGGGACGGCCCTTGGTCTCGTGGAAGATGCGCCCCAGATATTCTCCGATGATGCCCAGCGACAGCAACTGCACGCCGCCCAGGAAGAGGACGACGGTCATCAGCGTGGGATAGCCCTGCACGGGGTCGCCCCAGATGAGCGTGGTGACGAGCACATAGACCATAAACAGGAAGGCCACTGTGCTCACGATGAGCCCCAGGAAGGTGGCGATGCGCAGCGGGGCCGTGGTAAACGAGGTGATGCCCTCCATCGCCAGGCTCAGCAGGCGCACGAAGCCGAAGGACGACTCACCCGCCACGCGGTCGCCCTGTTCAAACAATATCTCATGCTTCCTGAATCCTATCCAGCAGTACATGCCCTTGGTGTAGCGCTGCGACTCCCGCAGTTGCCTGAGGGCATTGATGCATTTACGGTCGAGCAGGCGGAAGTCGCCCACGTTCTCCAGAATCTCCACACGGGTCGTCTTCTGCAGCAGATGATAGTACAACAGTGTCATCCGCTTACGCAGCCAACTCTCCTTGCCGCGCGTGATCCGCTTGGCATAGACGTCCTCATAGCCTTCCTCCCAGTATCGGAGCATCTCCGGGATGACGCGCGGCGGATGCTGCAGGTCGGCATCCATGATCACCATGCAGTCGCCTGAGGCATAGTCGAATCCCGCCAGCATCGCATTCTCCTTGCCGAAGTTGCGCGAGAGGTCGAGATAGCAGATACGACTATCTCCGGCCCTGAGCCTGCGTACGACCTCCATCGTGCGGTCGCGGCTGCCGTCGTTCACCATCAGCACCTCCCACGCGTAGGCCGTCTGCTGGTCCATCAGTTCCTTTAGCGCATCGTAGAGGACCGGGAGCGACGCCTCCTCATTATAGCACGGAATCAATATTGTAACTTTTCTCATATCATTTAGCATTGTGCATTGTGCATTGTGCATTGTGCATTGCATAATCCTTGGTGCAGATCTCATAGCAGAGTTTCAGCCAGACAAGTATCACCGGAACGGCCTTGAGGCCGTATGGCTTGATGTATTCCTCTCGCAGGAAGCGCGGCACGAGGTCGGAATGGGCCATTGTGCAGCAGAAGAACACATAGACCATCAGGGCCACGTCCCACTTAGAGCGCTGCCAGGGGGCCGCGCTGTACCAGATGGCCACGCCGACGACGGCTATGATGTAGGTGCTGTTCTCCGAGCCAGTGCTGAACAGCACCGTAAACATCAGCACGGAGGCCAGCAGCGTCTGGCGGAAGGCCTCATGCCTGTACTGGCCGAAGCGCAGATAAGGCAGGGCGAAGGCTATCAGGCCCGGTATGATCAGCCACAGGTCTGAGTAGGCAGCACTCCCCGACAGTTTGCGCACGACGCCGAGCAGCGAGATGTTCGTGCCGTGACTGAACATATTGTCGGCGTTCTTGTTGAGGAGGGTGTCTATCCACAGTTCATGCTGCCCGATGATAAAGTCCGGGCTGGAGTACAGCATCGGGGCCACGAACAAGACCACGGCCCAGAAGGCGAGGTATGCCACGAGGCGCCCCTTGTGCCTGGAGAAGAAGAAGAAGGCCAGCCCCACGATCCCGTAGAGTTTGACCATCGTCCCCAGAACGATCATCAGGGCTGCCAGGAAATCCTCCTCATAGCGGATAAGGCCATAACTGAGCAGGATGAGGGCTGCAATGGCGATATTGAACTGCTGCATCTGTACGCTGTTGAGCAGTTCGTGGGCACAGAACCAGTAGATCAGCACCTGCTGCCCCGTGGTGAACACGTTATGTCGGATGGCGCCGTAGAGCAGGAGGGTGAGCGCGACGAGCCACAGCAGCATCCCCAGCCACACCGGAGGGATGGCGAAAGGGCCTATCACCAGTGAGAACGCCGGGCCGTAGAGGAACAGGTCGAAATACTCATCCGGGTAGTGCTGGTAGAGCGGCTTCAGTTCGACGACGTGCCAGAACGACTGCCTGAAGATCAGGAAGTTGTTGTTATGGTGGATGCGCGTCATCCCCGACACGGCTATGATCATCCACACCCACAGCAGCGTCTTCGGGTCAAGCAGAATTCTCTTCAGTTTCTCTTTCATCCTTCGTATTTTGGGGGCAAAGTTACGGAAATTATGCGAATAAGCCAAAAATGCGAACCTAATTCTGCTGATTACGGTGAATAAAGGCATATTTACGTAAAAAGGGTCGCATTTCGAATTATGACAATGGATAATCCGCATTATAACCGCATCAGAAAATTCACACAGGTGGCGGCGAGCCCTGCGCACGAAAGAAGAAGGCGGGGAAATTTGGCAGTCTCAGAAAAAACATTTACCTTTGCACCCGATGATACAGTCGATACTTACAACCCTGCCAATGCTGGTGTGCGCCATCCTCACGGCACTGCTCGCCCTGAGCCTCTACAGAGACAAGGACGGGCCGCGCATCCGCCTGCTGGTGTTCATGATTGTCGCCACACTGCTATATACGGCCCATTGTATCTATTTCAACGGTTTAAAGCAGACTATTCCCTTCAGCGACACCGTCTACTGCTTCTGCAACCCTGCAGTCTACCCCCTATACTATATTTATATAGAGGAACTGACGCAGCGCCACCCCGACCGCCGGCGGCAGGCGTTGCTGCTGGTGCCCGCAGTGTTGTGTTCACTTACGGTGGGTGCCTTCTATCTGCTGATGAGCGGAGAGGAGACGGCGACGTTCATCAGCCACTACCTGTATCACGATGAGTACACCACACTGAGCGGACTGGCCTGGTGGCAGGGCGTGGCCCACCTGATGGTGAAGATCGTGTTCGCCCTGGAGATACCGCCCATCCTCATACTGGGCTGGCGACACATCACCCACTACAACCTGATAGTGGAGCAGAACTACTCCGACCCCGACGACAAGACGCTCTCGCCCATCAAGCCACTGCTGGTGCTCTTCGTCGTCACCTCGCTGGTGTCGTTCGCCTGCAACGTCATCGGGCGCTACCGCTTCACCGACTCCCTGTGGCTGCTGGCCGTGCCGTCGGTCACCTTCTCGCTGCTTATCCTGCTTATCGGCCACATCGGCCTGCAGCAGCGTTTCCACATCAGGAACATGGACGAGAATGCCGAAGAACTGTCGCCCGCCATCGCTCAACCGCAAAGCGAGGGGCAGAACAGGCTGCGCGAGGGTCTGCGGCAGTTGATGGAGACGGAGCATATCTACCTGCAGCCCAACCTGAAACTGGAGGACCTGGCGCGGCGGCTGAACACCAACCGGGCCTACGTCTACAACGTGATCAATGTGGAGAACGGCGTCTCGTTCTCTGAGTTCATCAACCGCCGCCGCATCGAGCATGCCGCCCGGCTTATCGCACAAAACCCGAAGGTCCTGCTGGCCGATGTGGCCACCATGTCGGGCTTCTCGTCGCCGAGTGCCTTCTACCGCAACTTCAAGCAGTTCATGGGCTGCACGCCCAGCGAGTACGCGGGAGCGCAGGAGAGCGGGGGCGCAAGGATTTCGTGCGCAGGGCCGGCCGCCACCTGAGTGAATTATCTGATGCCACTGTTGCAAACGTGCCTGATAGTCAAGCGGTTGCACAGTGGCATCAGTAGTGGCATGGGCGGCTTATCTGGCCATCGGCAGACGGCGGGCGACGAAGTACTGGGGTGCCACGCCCCTGAAGATGGCTTGCTCATGACAAAAACCACCATTTCATCGGTATTTTCGGGCGCGTTTGCGAATTTGCACGGCGATTTCTGTGAATCTGCACGGCGCGTTTGTGGATTTGCACGACAAATTTTTTGAATATGAACCCTCGCATTGGCGGATTATGCCTACCTTTGCCATCATAACTGAATTAATAACTATATGTGTATGAGAAAACTTCTACTTTTATTAGTATTCGCGCTGGCGTTGCCGATAGGGGTGCTGGCGGGAACGGCGTGGCAGACGGCTGCGGACTTGGCGCAGGGCAGCAGTTCTACGGAGTCGTTGTCGAACGATGTCACCGTGCAATGGTTTAAGATTGTGGTGCCCGAGAATGGCGACGTAACCATCAAGGTGACGCCCAGCGGCGACCTGGGCCTGAACTACACTACTCTGTATGCCAAGGACAATCTGAACGAAATGCATTCACGTGGCTATGTGTGGGCGACAGGTGAATTTACTGTGACCGACTGCGCAGCGGGCACATATTATGTCGAGGTGAAGCGGAATGGCGGTAGCGGTTCGTTCACTGTTTCCTATTCCTTCAAGGCCATGTCGACCAGTTATAAGAATGACCAGGAACCTAACGACACATGGCAGAATGCCAAGGACCTTGTCAATCACACCAACTCAACCGGCCATCTGGGCTATCTCTATTATGACGATACAGACAAGGTGGACTGGTACAAGATAGACGTGCCGGAGAACGGCTCGGTGAAGGTGACTGTCATTGCGCACGGAAATCTCGGCCTGAATTATACAACTCTGTATGCCAAGGACAATCTGAACGAAATGCATAGTAGGGGTTACGTCTGGGCAGGCAACGAGGAAAGCAATGGCGTGTTCACGGTGAACGACTGTGCCAAAGGCACCTATTACCTCGAAGTGAAGCAAAACAGTAGCGAAGGCGGATATACCGTCAAGTATGATTTCACGCCAATGTCCTCGACCTACGCCAACGATGCAGAGCCTAACGACACCTGGCAGAATGCCAAGGCTCTTGCCAATCACACCAATTCAACCGGCCATCTGGGTTATCTCTATTATGACGATACAGATAAGGTGGACTGGTACAAGATTGACATACCCGAAAACGGTTCTGTAAAAGTGACTGTCATTGCGCACGGAAATCTCGGGCTGAATTATACGACTTTGTATGCCAAGGACAATCTGAACGAAATGCATAGTAGGGGTTACGTCTGGGCAGGCAACGAGGAAAGCAATGGCGTGTTCACGGTGAACGACTGTGCCAAAGGCACCTATTACCTCGAAGTGAAGCAAAACGGTGGCGAAGGCGGATATACCGTCAAGTATGATTTCACCCCAACGTCCGCGACCTACGCCAACGATGCAGAGCCTAACGACACCTGGCAGAATGCCCAAGAACTAAAACGTGGCAATACAGTTACTGGCCATCTGGGCTATCTCTATTATGGCGATACAGATAAGGTAGACTGGTTCAAGATAGATGTGCCGAGAGACGGAACAGTCAAACTGACTATCACTCCGCATGATAATCTTGGCCTGAACTATACAACCATTTATGCAAAGGACAACTCGAACGAAATGCATAGCAGAGGTTACTGCTGGTCGGGGCCGGAAACCATTACCGTGGTCGATGCAGCACCCGGAACATACTTTGTCGAAGTGAAGCAAAACGGTGGCGAGGGGGCCTATTCGCTGCAGTACGTGTTCGAGCAGAACACCTATGCCACCGACGCGGAGCCTAATGACAACAAGAGCCAGGCACTCCCCATCGCCAAGGGAGCAACGGTGGCCGGCCATCTGGGATATCTTTATTATAATGATACAGATAACGTGGACTGGTACACCTTCAGGCTGACAGCCAAGAGCGACGTCACCTTCACCTATCAGGGAGAGGGGAGCCTCAACTTCAATTATGTCACGCTCTACAACAGCGACCTGAAAAGCCAGGAATATAAATGGGGCGGTGATGACAAGAACATGAACTCCATCACCAAGAAGGACTTGGAGGCCGGCACCTATTATGTGGAGGTGAAGCGCAACGGCGGCCAGGGCTACTACCTGCTGGCATACGACTCGAAGATAGGCACGGTGGACAAACAGGAACCCCTGCCCGACGAGCAGCAGGGCGGCACGAAGACGGTGAAGCAGGACGGCACCACCTTCGAGGTGGACGAGACGAACAAGACGGTGACCATCAAGGACGTGACACCCGATGACGAGGGCGACATCTACATCTGCAAGTACCCGGGGCCCGACATGACGTGGAAGATTGGGATAGAACAGGACATCTTCAACAAGATACCCGGCAAGAACGTGACCATCGACTACCCGACGCCGCCGGAGGTGAAGGGCACCATCCCCGAGGACAAGGTTGGGGACAAGACGCTCCACGTGCCTGCCGGTACGAAGAAGGAGTACGAGGGCGACCAGGAGTGGAGCAAGTTCGGCACCATCAAGGAGGACAACAACGTGGGCTCAACGACCAACCTCATCGCCTGGCTGAGCGAGAGCGAGAAGCACTACTACAACCTCGTGGAGAAGCCGAAGATCACCATCAGCGGCGGTAAGTACGTGGTAACCACGTCGACAACGACCGTAACCTACGAGTACGGCCAGGTGCTGAAGTTCACCCTCGACGACAGTGGCAGCGGCGAGACGGCCATCGCCGGTCCGGCAGCAACAGCGGCTCCCACCGTGGAGCGCCGGGGCGAGAGCGTGGTGTTCACCGGTTGCAAGCCCAGCAGCCCCATCTATATCTATAATGTGGGCGGACAGGCGGTCGGCACGCTGAGCACCGACGGCGACGGACGCGCCGAGGTCGTCATCTCCGACCTGAAGGCAGGCGTATATGTAGTGAAAGCAGACAGTGTAACCATCAAAATAGCAAAGCGATGAAACGAAATATGATTCTTAAGGCCCTGGCGGTGGCCCTGCTCGGCACCGCTGCCCTGGAGGCCGGGGCGCAGGGCATCTACGTGAACAAGAAGAACGGCGAGAGCATCGCCTACCCGAAGGGCGTGCTCGACCGCGTGGTGCCTACCAAGGTGAGCACCGGCACGACGGTGGCGAACGGCGTCGGTGTGGTGGCCGACCTTCAGTATGAGAAGGCCCCCGACATGAAGACGGCGCGTATGGGCCATCAGATATTCCCCTCGGGCAACGGCTTCGTGGTGGTGGGCGGCCATACCACCAACTTCGACCTGACCACCACAGCCGAACTCTACGAAAACGGCCAGTGGCGCGACCTGACCATCGGCTCGCCCCACGACGGGGCTTTCTCGGTGATGATGAGCGACGGCCGCGTGATGGTGGGCGGCGGCTTCTCGCAGCGCATCGGCGTGGGCCACAGCACGAAGGTGGACATCTACGACCCCGCGACGAAGACCTTCACCGCCGGCCCGGAGTTGAGCGTGGCGCGTGCCTTCTGCAAGGCCGTGGCCGTGGGCACCCACATCTACGTGAACGGTAACTGGTGGAGCGACGGCGACGCCACGAAGATGGACTACTTCGACGGCACGTCGTTCCGGGCCATCAGCGGCATGCAGGAGCGCAGCAATCCCTATATGTTTGCTGCGGCCGGCGGCAAGATATGGACCTGGGGAACGTATGACAAGTCGGGCAACAAGGCGGCTTTCGGCAAGCACGATGGCAAGGATGCCTATCGGTTCGACGAGTACCTGGAGTCGACCGGGAAGGTGGATGACTACGTATTCATCGACCTGGCAGAGTACGTGCCACTGGGGCTGACACCCGACGTGCGCCCCTCCGACAGTTATGAGTCGGCCCTCGACGGCTACTTCTTCCTGACGCAGACGGCGGCCGGCGACTACGTGCTCTATCGCACCCGCGTGGCCGAGGACGGCACGTCGCGCTATAAACTCGACATCCCCGAGGTGTTTCCCGGCTCGACGACGGCCATCACCTATCGCGGCGGCGTCATCGTCAACGAGAAGAAGTCGGAACTCTACCTGATCGGCGCCAGCGGCACCAACACCGACCAGACGGTCTACATCATCAGTTACAACTATAATGAGGGCTACTGGACCATCGCCTCCGCCGGAGGCTTCGGCTACAACCTGATGGAAGGCTCGTGGACACTGCTGGCCGACGGGCGGCTGGCCTGTGCCGGCGGTAACATCAAGGACAACTACGACGCCCAGAAGGGTGTCTACATCTTCACCCCGCCCACGGCAGGCGCAGCCACCGACGGCACGGCGTATGGCGTACACGTGTACAAGACCGACGGCAGCGCAGATACCTACATGGACAGCGACCTGGAGAGCATCACCACCTACGAGGAACAGTTCGACGAGCGCATCGTCCAGGAGATTCCCGTGGAGTATCTCTCGAAGATGAGTGCCTACATGCCCATCTATGCCGGCAGCACGCCGCCCAGCATCGAGGGTACCTATCTGATGAACCCTTGTGTGATGGTGTACAATTCCGACCTGAACAGTCCGTATAAGCCAGGCAAGATATTCGTCGACTATATTGCCAAGTACACCAACCAGAATATGACCAAGAATACTGCAACCTATCAGTATGAGGAGAGGAATAAAAATGGGGATGTGACTTCAAAGTCGGACGAGGCCGAGGCCAAGGTGCTTGGCGAAGGAAACAACTATACGACGTACACCATCGTTGAGACGACAAATACAGACGGCTCCTGGACAAAGATGGCCACCATCCTTTCCGCCACCGTGACCGCCGAAGGACTGAGGAACTTCTACGAGGGCATCCTGATGCTCGACAAGAAGGACCCGAACAACACGAGGATGGATATAGGCGTGTTCCGCATCTTCAAGGATGAGGACGGCCTCAGCGAGCCTACCACCTGGAAGGCACGCACGAAGGCTGCACGCACGGGTGCCACCGGCCTGCTGGACGCCACGGCAGCGGCTCCGGCGGGGGACGCGCAAGTAGAAGAGACGCAGGAGAAGTCGAAGCAGGATTAGGGTTTCGGCACTGACACTCGAAAAATAGGAATGATAATATGGATTGTTTCGGGCGGGGGTTTGCAGTGAGTGCAAGCCTCCGCTTTTGTTGGTGCGCTTTTTGCAATTAAAGCGCGAAACGCTTGCGTAATTACCAAAAACTTCGTACCTTTGCGCCTATGAACGAAGGCAACAGGATTTCGGTGGTCATCAACACCCGCAACGCAGCGCAGCACCTGCAGCAGGTGCTCGACGCTGTCAGAGGCTTTGACGAGGTGCTAGTGTGCGACATGGAGAGCAGCGATGCCACCGTCAGCATCGCAGAGGCCAACGGCTGCCGCGTCGTCACCTTCCCCAAGGCCGACCACAAGAGCGCCGAGCCCGCCCGCACCTTTGCCATCCAGCAGGCCTCGTGCCCCTGGGTGCTGGTGGTGGATGCCGACGAAATCGTCACGCCCGAACTGCGCGACTACCTGTACCGCCGCATCGCCGACCCCGACTGCCCCGCCGGGCTCTACATCCCCCGCCTGAACCGCTTTATGCTCCGCTATACACGTAGCATCTCCTACGACCGGCAGTTGCGCTTCTTCAAGCGCGAGGGGACGGTCTGGCCGCCCTACGTCCACACCTTCCCAACCGTCGAGGGGCGGACGGAGCGGATTCCCGCCTCGGCCAAGAACGTCCGCTTCATCCATCTGGCCGACGAGACCATAGCAGACCTGGTGCGCAAGACCGACGCCTATACCGACGGCGAGATGCAGAAACGGGCCTCAAAGCACTACGGCGCAGGCGGCCTGATAGGCAGGCCCGCCTGGCGCTTTTTCCGCAACTACATCCTGAAACTCGGCTTCCGCGACGGACTGCCGGGGCTCGTACGTGCCGGCATGGACGCTCTGTACCAGTTCGTGCTGGTGGCCAAGATGATTGAGAAACAATATAGAAACAAGCAATAATGGCACAACATAAACAACTGTTCTCCATCCTCATCCCGTCGTGGAACAACCTCGCATTCCTCAGGCTCTGCGTGGACAGTATCCGCCGCAACTCCACATACGCGCACGAGATTCTGATACATGTCAACGACGGGAGCGACGGCACCCTCGACTGGGTGAAGGCCGAGGGGCTCAAGTACACACACTCGGCGGAGAACATCGGCGTATGCTACGCGCTCAACGGCCTGCGCCCGCTGGTGACGACCGACTACATCGTCTTCATGAACGACGACATGTACGTCTGTCCCGGCTGGGATGCCGCCCTGTATGAAGAGATCCAGGCCATCGGCCACGAGATGTTCTTTCTCTCGTCGACGCTCATCCAGCCCCGCAGGTTTTTCTGCAAGAGCGTCATCGCCCCCGCCGACTACGGCCAGAGCGTGGAGACGTTCGACGAGGCGCGCCTGCTCCGAGAATACATGACGCTGGAGCACGGCGACTGGCAGGGCGCCACGTGGCCCCCCAACGTGGTCAGCCGCAACCTGTGGGACCTCGTCGGAGGCTATAGCATCGAATACAGCCCGGGCATGTACTCCGACCCTGACTTCTCCGCAAAACTTTATCATGCGGGTGTCCGCCTGTTCAAGGGTGTCGACCGCAGCCGCGTCTACCATTTCGAGGCCCGCTCCACCCATCGCATCGTCAAGAACGACGGCTCGCTGCAGTTCCTCCGCAAGTGGGGCATCACCTCATCCTCCTTCATGCGCGACGTGCTCCACAGAGGTGAGCCCTTCGGAGCCGAGGCCGACACCGGACAGATGCTCAGGCGCGACGTCGTGCGCAGCAAGTGGAAGCGCGCACTGACCATCTTCAAGTCCACGAAAACCAAAAACATCTGGTAGCCTATGAAGTTGCTCTATTATCTCACCTACGCCACGCTATGGCTTCTCTCCCTCCTGCCCCTGAGGGCGCTCTACGTGCTGTCCGACCTCATCTACCTGCTGGTCTATCACGTGGCGGGCTACCGTAAGCACCTCGTGCGCCGTCATCTGGCTGACAGTTTCCCGGAGAAGTCCGAGGCCGAGCGCCGGCGGATAGAGAGGGCCTTCTACCGATGGTTCTGCGACTATCTGGTGGAGACCGTCAAACTGCTCACCATCAGCCACTCGCAAATCCGTCGCCGCATGGTGTTCAAGGGCACGGAGATCATCGACGAGATCGTGGAGAGCGGACAGTCGTGCGCCCTCTATCTGGGCCACTACTGCAACTGGGAGTGGATCACATCGATGCCCCTCTGGGTGTCGCCCAAGGCTCAGTGCGGGCAGATCTACCATGCCCTGGAGAACGCCGACTTCGACCGCATCTTCCTGACATTGCGCCAGCGCATGGGAGCCGTCTGCATCCCGATGGCCGAGACGCTCCGACGCCTGGCCGCCTACCGCCAGCAGAAGCAACCCGTGGTGATAGGCTACATCTCCGACCAGGTGCCCTTCTGGAACAACATCCACCACTGGCTCACGTTCCTCCATCACGACACGCCCGTGCTCACCGGCACCGAACGACTGGCCCGCACCGCAGGCCACGCCGTGCTCTACGTCGACATCACGCGCCCACGCCGTGGCTATTATGAGGCAGAGATCAAACTGATAGCGCGCGACCCACGCCAGACGAAGGACTACGAACTGACCGACGCCTACTTCCGCATGCTGGAGGCATCCATCCGCCGCGCGCCCCAATACTGGCTGTGGACGCACAACCGCTGGAAGCGCTCGCACGAGGAGTTTAATATCCGCTACGACGAGCAGACGGGACGCGTCAGCCTTGAGCCGCTGGAGGAAATCAAGAGGAGGAAGGGAATCGTTTGAGATTTGAGGTTTGAGATTTGTGGTTTGAGTTATGATATACGTACGCGACAAGGGCCGACTGTGCAACAACATCCTGCAGTACGGCCATCTGTATGCCTGGGGGCGTGAGCACGGCCGGGAGACGATGTCGATGCGCTTTGCCTACAAATACCGCTGGTTCAGGATCTGCCACACCCGCCACCACCATCTGCTGCGCTATCTCTGGGCCAAGTACGGCGCCAAGTGGGGCCTCCTGCCCGTCGTCAGTTTTGACACCGACGGGGCCGACTACAGCGGCGAGGAGGCCCTGATGCTGCAGCGGAGCCAGATCGTGGCCGAAGGGTGGTATGCCCGCTGGTACGACCTCTTCCTGAAATACAAATCTGAGATCATCACCCTCTTCGAGTTCGACGACCGCGTGCAGCGGGTAGCCCGTCAGCGCCTGTCCGCGCTGCCCGGAGGAGCCGTCCGCCTCGGCCTCCACGTGCGCCGTGGCGACTACCAGACGTGGCACGGCGGCCGCTACTGCTTCACCGACGGGCAGTACATCAGCATCCTCCGCCAGTTCCTCGCCCTCCACCAGGGGGAGACGGTGCAGTTCATCATCTGCGGCAACGACCCCAGTCTCGACGAGCAGGCCTATCGCCAGGCCTTCCCCGACCGCAGCATCCTCTTCCCGAAGGGCAACCCCGCCGAAGACCTCTGCATGCTCTCCCTGTGCGACTGGCTCATCGGTCCCCCCAGCACGTTCACCCTCGTGGCAGCCATGTACCGCGACCTTCCCCTCTGCTGGATTGAGAATGCCGAATCGCCACTGACACCCGAGTGCTTCAGCCGTTTCGACGAACTGTTCAGACAAATCAGATAATGATACTAAAAAGAAGCCGACGTGATCCCACGGGCTACATGCTACGGCATCAGGCGGTCCTGCGTCATCCGCTCCATATACTGCTGGATGATGGCCTTCAGTTCGCGCTCCATCTGCGGCTGAAATGACGTCTTGCCGAGCAGGTTGTGCTGCATCAGCGAGTCCTGGAGGGAGTAGACGGCACGGGTTTTCTGGCCATCGAACTGCAGCACATGCCCGTGCTTGACGTACTGGTAGATGCCGTTGAGATAGTTGACGGCCCAAGTGTCGGACGGCTCTGTGCTGAAAAGGTCGATGCCGAAGCCGAAATAAGGCTTGTCGTAGTGGAGCATCCCCATCACGGTGGGCAGGATGTCGATCTGCTGGGCAATCTTGTGCTGCATCTCCGGATGGCGGTCAGGATTGCCCGGCTCATATATAATAATAGGAGAGCAGAAGCCGCCCAGGTCGGTCTGATAGTAGGCATGGTCGGAGAGATTGGTATGGTCGCTGGTCAGGATGAAGATGGTATTGCGGAACCAGGGCTGGCGCGAGGCCGTCTGAAAGAAGCGTCCCAGAGCCATGTCGGTATAGCGGATGCACTTGTGGATGACGATGCCTTCGTCGGGATAGGTGTCGCGGTACTTCTCTGGAACCTGATAGGGATGGTGGCTGGAGGCAGTGAATACGGCGGTCATGAAGGGTTGCTTCATCTCCGACATCTTCGCGGCATAGTACTGCAGGAAGGGCTCGTCCCAGATGGCCCACATGCCGTCGAACTCGTCGTCGCCATCGAAGCGGGGGTCTGCGTTGAAGTCCTCACGGCCATAGTAGTGCTGGAATCCGGTGCTGCGGGCGAAGGCCATGAAGCCCATCGAGCCGCGCTGGGCTCCGTGGAAGAAGGCGGTCTGATAGCCCTTCTCAGCCAGCAGTCCGGCGATGCCCGTGACGTGGTTCATCGAGGCAGGAGTGAGGAAGAATGGCTCGACGAACATGGGGATGCTGGAGAGTATGGAGGGCATGCCGTCAATCGACTTGCGACCGTTGCAGTAGGAGTGGGTAAAGGTGACGCTACGGGCGATGAGGGAGTCGATGTGGGGGGTGTAGCCTTTATAGTGGCCGTTATCGAGCGACTTGTTGAGGGCACCGATGTATTCGCGGCCGAAACTCTCGACGATGAGGACGACGACATTCTTGGGAGTGAACGGGGCGACCTCGCCTGAGTCCTTTTTCGCAGAGGTGACCTCCCCCGGCCCCTCCTGTAGGAGGGGGGTGTGGATGGGGGTGTAGACGGTGACCTCCCCCGGCCCCTCCTGTAAGAGGGGGGTGTGGATGGGGGTGTAGACGGTGGCCAACTCCTGCTCGGAGTCAAAATAAGGAGGCACGACGAAGGCGGTCTTGCCGATGGTGCGGTAGATGGAGAAGGGCGTGTTGAGCACGAGTGCGGCCTCCACGGGACGGTCGGCATACTGGTTGGCATTGGAGATGGTGATGGGGCGTACGGCGGTAGCAAATCCGCCACGTATGCCTGCCACCACGAAGGGTGCGAGGGCACAGAGCGACAGGAGCATCACGAGGGCGTAGATGAGCGGGGACGCGGAGGTGCGGGGGTGCGGGGATGCGGAGGTGCGGGGGTGCGGGGGTGCGAGGGGCATGCGGTAGAGGCGCCAGACGCACCACACGAGCAGGGCGAAGAGGGCGACAAGATAGAAGTGGCGGAAGACCTCGGTGAGGAAGATGCCGCCCAGATTGCCCTCGTTGGAGAACTCGCTGAAGACGGTGTAGGTGGTGCGGCGCATGGTATAGCGGAAGTAGACGCAGTCGCAGAGGTTGAGGGCCAGTGCGAGGCCGTTGATGACGATGTAGACCCACCGGCAGAAGGTGTAATAGCCCCAGGTCTCCTTGCCGTGCCAGGGCAGGAGCATGAGGACGATGTAGGGGATGTTGGTGACCAGGATGGCTGACGTGTCGAAGACGAGACCTCCGCTGAGGATCTCCATCAGATGGGGCCAGGTGAGGCCAGCCTCGAAATAACTGTAGTTGACGGCGAGGTAGATGATGCGCGCCAGGAAATAGAGGACATAGGCCAGCAGCAGATTGCTGATGACAGCCCCCAGGGGGGCCAGGAGTCTGAGTCGGCTGAAATTTGTCATACGCTTATTGGGTTTCTAATGCTCTTAAGCCGACAGTCGTGGCCTGCAGGATGGCCTTGCCCATCCGCTCGAGTCGCGGGGTGTCGGTGCTCTTGTCGGCAATCACCCGCCGCGAGTCCAGGTCGTAGACCATATAGCCTGTGGAGTCGACGATTGAGAAGCCATTGTTGAAGTTGTGTACCGCAAAAGGGTACTGATAGTTGTCGGCCAGCACGTCGCGGCTCCATCTGAAGGCATCGTGCCTCAGTTGCAGTTGGGCCAGCAGGGTGGCGGCCAGGTCGGTCTGGTTGCAGAACTTCTCTATCTTGCGGGGTGCTCTGACGGCTCCTCCGACCCACACCATAGGAATTCTGTTGCGCTCGAGCACCGTCTCTGAGAACTCCCGGAAGTCCATGCTGTGGTCAGGCAGGAAGATGACGAGCAGGTCGTTCCACTGGGGTGTGGCCTTCAGGCGGTCGATGAAGTGGCCCAGGCAATGGTCGAGATAACAGAAGGCGTTCTCTATCTCGTCGTCGTACTCCTTCAATGGCACGTCCCAGGGCTGATGGGTGCTGAGGGTGGAGAAGCCCATCAGATAGCGGCGTCCGGGCTCCATCTCCGTAATCTGGCGGTAGAGGGTCTCGAAGGTGATATCATCCCTGACCCCCCACTCCGCCGTGCGCTGCTCCGCCTGGGTATAGTCGGCCTTCCACGTCAACCGCTCCCAGCCCGTGGCTATGAGATAACTGCGCATGTGGGTGAAGTCGATGTCGCCCCCGTAGATGTAACTGGTGCTGTAGCCCTGTTGCCTCAGCGCGGATGCGATGCTGGGCAGATGGGGTGCCCTCGTCGGCATCTTCATCACTGACGACGTGGGAAACGAGGGGAATCCGCTATATGTGCAGACGGTGCCCCTGTCCGTGCGCCACGAGTTGGCATAGCACCGGGTGAAGTCGATGCCCTCGCCCTTGAGTCGCTCCAGGCGGGGCATGACATGCTGGAAGATGCTGCCCGTGCTCTCCATCAGCACGATCACGATGTTGGGGCGCGGCGTGTTGAGCAGGGTGTCCGTCGACACGGACTCTGTGGGATAGAGTCCCTGCATCATCTGGCGGCACGTCGCCTCGTCATAGTAGTCGTAGGCGACGATGTCGCTGGCCGTCTTGTCAAACGAGGCCAGGAAATTGAACACGGGATTGATGGCCGAATGGTTGAGGAACTGGTCCTGCGAGTAATACACCTGCCCCACGTTGGTGGTCGACTCATCCAGTCCCCCCCTGATGCCGATGACGATGCACGGGATCATCAGCAGACAGAGCACACTCTCCAACGCTCTGCGCGACAACGCCGCCACAGGCCGGAGGGGAAAACGAGGATAGCCCCTGAATATCAGCAGGGCGATCAGCAGGAAGGCCAGCAGCCTGAGCACCAAATAGCCCGCCGACACACTGGCCATCGCCTCTGTAGGCGACTCCAGATACTGCAGACAGGAGGCATCGAGTTTGAAGCCCCAGAAGGGATAGAGGCTGGTATCGGCTACGAAAGCCAGTGCCATGGCCAGCGATATGACGACGAAATAGGCGCGGAGCACGGTAGCCAGCGCCTTGTGCTGCCACCAGACACTGAGGGCGACTGCCAAGAAGGGCACGCTCAGGATATAGAGTGAGGTGGAGAGGTCGAGCGTGAGGCCGTGGGCGATGACCTGCCGGACATCCCACGCCGTGAAGGCATGGCCTTCATGGCAGAAGAGCATGAAGGCCACCTTGGCTAAGATGAACACCATCAGTGTCCAGAGATACGTATTCAACAGAAACAGGACTCTTTGCTTCATCTTTTCATTCTTTAATCCTCCTACACTTGCTGCATGTCGTGAAGCCGCTTGTAATAGCCACCGATGGCGAGCAGTTCCTCATGGGTGCCCCGTTCGACGATGCGGCCCTCATGGAGGACGCAGATCTCGTCGGCATTCTTGATGGTCGACAGGCGGTGGGCGATGGCTACGGTGGTACGGGTCTTCATCAGGTGCTCCAAAGCGTCCTGCACCAGGCGCTCGCTCTCGGTGTCGAGTGCCGATGTGGCCTCGTCGAGGATCAGGATCGGCGGATTCTTCAGGATGGCGCGGGCTATGGAGACACGCTGCCGCTGCCCGCCGCTCAGGCGTCCGCCCCTGTCGCCGATCATGGTGTCGAACTCTGCCTCCGATGCCATGATGAAGTCGTAGGCATTGGCGATGCGTGCGGCCTCTTCGATTTCATCCTCCGTGGCATTATCCACGCCGAAGGAGATATTGTTGCGGAAGGAGTCGTTGAAGAGGATGGCCTCCTGATTAACGTTTCCTATCAGTTGGCGCAGATCGTGGATACCCAGATCCTTGACGTTGACACCGTCGATGAGCACTTCGCCCCGCTGCACGTCGTAGTAGCGGGGGATGAGGTCGACAAGCGTCGACTTGCCCGAGCCGCTCTGTCCGACGATGGCGATGGTCTTGCCCTTGGGGATGGTCAGGTTGATGTCGCGCAGCACCCAGTGTGTCGGAGACTCCGCGCCTTCGCTCCCCTGATAGCCAAACCAGACATTGCGGAACTCTATCTGGTGTTCAAACTCCCTGAGGCGTTTGGGGAACTTGGGGTCCCTGATGGTGTTCTCCGCCATCAGGATCTTGTCGATACGCTCCATCGAGGCCAGTCCCTTCGGTATGCTATATCCGGCTTTAGAGAAGTCCTTCAACGGATTGATGATACTATAGAGCATCACCATATAGTAGATGAAGATAGGGCCGGAGAGGGTGTGATTGTTGAGCACCAGCACGCCGCCGAACCAGAGCACGATGACAATCATCACCGTGCCGAGGAACTCGCTCATCGGGTGGGCTGACGACTGCCGGATGTTCACCCGCATGATGTCATTGCGATAGGCCGTGTTGATGCGGTCGAAGCGTCTGTTCATCTTCTCCTCCGCACAGAAGGCTTTGATGATGCGCAGGCCGCCGAGGGTCTCCTCGACCTGGCTCATCGTGTCGCTCCATAGGGACTGTGCCTGAATGGACTGCGCCTTCAGCCGCCGGCCCACATAGCCCATAAACCATCCCATGATGGGGACGATGATGAGCGTGAAGAGGGTCAGTTGCCAGGAGATGAAGATCAGGGCAGCGAAATAACTGACGATGAGGATGGGGTTCTTGAAGAGCATCTCGAGCGATGCCATGATGGAGTTCTCTATCTCCTGCACGTCGCCGCTCATGCGGGCGATGATGTCGCCCTTGCGTTCTTCTGAGAAGGAGCCGAGGGGCAGGGCATTGATTTTCTGATAGAGTTGGTTGCGGATATCGCGCACCACCCCCGTCCGGATGGGGATGATGGTGGCGGCACTCAGGAAGTAGGCCCCCGTCTTCAGGAATGTCATCACGCCCAGGAAGAGGCCGATGATCAGGAGCGTCGTGGTCTGTCCCCACGCTGCGATGAGCCCGTTGACGTGGTAGTTCATGTTGTTCATCAGCACGCCCTGCACGTTCCCCCAGTCCCAGGCCATCAGCGAGGTGGCCGTCTCGGCATCGCTCGTCTGGAACAATATCTGAAGGATGGGTATCAACGCGGCAAAGGAGAAGATATTAAGGACGGCCGAGAGTATATTGAACACTATCGACAATACGAGGTATTTCTTATAGGGCGGCACAAACCGCCGCAGCACGTTCAGGAATTCTTTCATCTGTCTAACCCTATGTCAGTCCATGTTAATCCGCCGTTCCAAACAGCGTGGCACTGGTTGAGCCGGTTATCCTGACACGGACGGTCTCGCCGATATGGTGCGTACCCTTGTCGAACACGACCATCTTGTTCTGCTCCGTACGGCCACATAACTGAGTGCGACTCCGCTTTGAGAATCCCTCCACCAGCACGTCAAACTCCTTGCCCTCGTCTTTCTTGTTCTGCTGAGCCGAGATCTCGGTCTGCAGGGCTATCAGTTCGTTCAGCCGTCGTATCTTCTCTTCCTCCGGCACATTGTCAGGCAGATGCTTCGAGGCGTATGTGCCGGGGCGCTCAGAGTATTTGAACATGAAGGCGGAGTCGTAGCCCACCTCGCGCATCAGGCTCAGCGAGCATTCATGGTCTTCGAGGGTCTCGTCGTGGTAGCCCACGAAGATGTCGGTGGAAAGCCCGCAGTCGGGGATAATCCTCCGGATGGCATCGACCCTGTCCATATACCACTCGCGGGTGTACTTGCGGTTCATCAGGCGGAGGATCTTGTCCGACCCGCTCTGCACGGGCAGATGGATATGCTTGCACACGTTGGGCATCTCGGCAATCACCCGCAGCGTCTCGTCACTCATGTCCTTGGGATGCGACGTGGTGAAGCGGATGCGCATCTCTGGCGCCTCCTCCGCCACGGCACGGAGCAGTTGGGGGAAATCTGTGGAGGGAGCAAGGTCGTCCGTCTGCCACAAATACGAGTTGACGTTCTGCCCCAGCAGCGTCACCTCCTTGAACCCACGGTCGCACAGGTCGCGCACCTCCTTGAGGATGCTCGCCACGTCGCGGCTCCGCTCGCGGCCTCTTGTATAGGGCACGATGCAGTAGTGGCAGAAGTTGTTGCAGCCGCGCATGATGCTGACGTAGCCGCCTATCTTGTGGCCCAGCCCGATGCGCTGGGGCACCACGTCCTTATAGGTCTCCGTCGTCGAGAGTTCGATGTTGATGGCCTTGTGCCCTGCCTCGGCCTGTGCCGTCAGTTCGGGCAGCGAGAGGTAGGCATCGGGGCCGGCCACGAGGTCGGCATGATATTTCTCCAGCAGTTCGTCCCTGACGCGCTCGGCCATACAGCCCAGCACGCCGATGATCAGGGGATTCCCCGCTCTCTCCTCTATTTCCTCTCCTCTTTCCTCTCTCCTCTCTCCTCTATTTTCTCTCCTCTTTCCTCTCTCCTCTCTCCTCTTTCTTCTTTCTGCCGCCAGGGCCTCCAGGCGGTGGTATATCTTCTGCTCTGCATTATCCCTGACGCTGCAGGTGTTCAGGAACACGGCGTCGGCCTCGCTGAGGTCGTCAGTCGTCTCGTAGCCTGCCATCTGCATCACAGAAGCCACCACCTCGGAGTCAGCCACATTCATCTGACAGCCATAAGTCTCAATATATAGTTTACTCATTTTCAAATTTGTTCTTATTCAGGCTCCTCCCCCGCCGTGACCTCATACGAGGTCAGGCAGGTCGAGCCACTTGACGTAGCAGAAGTCCTGACGGTGGGGAAGGTTCTTGTTCTTCGGATACATACGCACCGCCGACTTGTAGACACCGAAGCGGTTGGGCGACAGCGTTGCCTCGAAGGTGTAGTTATTACCCTTCTTGCCTGTCATCTCCAGCGGCTCTACATGATAAATGTGCTCCACACCATCCTTGTCGACGTAGAGGTTGACCTTCTCGAGTCCGACAGCATCGTCGAGTCCCTGCTCGTTGATGACATACTTCAGATGATACTTCTGGTTGGCCACACCGCCTGCGATGGGGAAGTCCCATTCGCTGCTGACCACACTGATGCTGTCCCAGCGCTCAGCCACCGTTTCCTTCCACAGGGCGATTTCCCTGGCCAGGCGATAGTCGTCCTTCGAGAGTTCGCCGAACCGCTTGGCCTGCTTCTCATAGAACTTGCTGTAATAGTCGTCCAACTGTCGCTTCATGGTGTAGTGCGGTGCAATCTGGGCGATGGAGTTCTTGATGACCCGGCACCAGCCTTTCGAGATGCCTTTCTTGTCCTTGTCATAATAGAGGGGCACGATCTCGTTCTCAAGCAGCGAGTAGATGGTAGCCGCGTCGAGACGGTCCTGGAACTCCTGGTTCTGGTAGGTGCGCTTTTCCGTGAGTGCCCATCCGGCTCCTTCGCGATAGCCTTCCAGCCACCAGCCGTCCTTCACCGAGAGGTTCACCACACCGTTCATCTCCGCCTTCTCGCCCGACGTGCCCGACGCCTCAAGGGGACGTGTCGGCGTGTTCATCCAGATGTCAACGCCCGACACCAGCCGGCGGGCCAGCAGGAAGTCGTAGTCCTCCACGAAGACCACCTTTCCCTGGAACTCGTCGCGCTGCGATATGTCGAAGATCTGCTTGATGAGCCCCTGTCCTGCACCATCGGCGGGATGGGCCTTTCCGGCGAAGAGGAACACCACAGGCCGCTCAGGATCATTGACGATGCGGCTCAGGCGGTCGAGGTCGGTAAAGAGCAGGTGTGCGCGCTTGTAAGTGGCAAACCGACGGCAGAAGCCGATGACCAGTGCGTTGGGGTTGAGCCGCTCAGCCAGTTTGGTGATGCGCGAGGGGTCGTTCTGGTTCTTGAGCCAGGTGGCGCGGAACTGCTTGTCGATATAGAAGAAGAGGTTCTTCTTCATCGTCAGGCGCCACTTCCAGAGTTCCTCGTCGGGACAGTCGTAGATACCCTTCCAGCGGGCCTCGTTCGACTGGTCGCCCATCAGCCCCTTGTCGAGATACTTCTCATAGATGTTCGTCAGCCAGCCCGTAGCCACCCAGGTGGGGAAGTGTACGCCGTTGGTGACGTAGCCCACATGGTTCTCTTCGGGGAAGTAGCCGCTCCAGATAGGAGCGAACATCTTCTGCGACACCTTGCCGTGGAGCATCGACACACCGTTGACCTCCTGACAGGTGTTGCAGGCGAAGGTTGACATACAGAATTTCTCAGAGTGGTCATCCGGATTCGTACGTCCCATGCCGATGAACTCGTCCCAGGTGATGCCGAGTATCTGCGGATAGCCGCCCATATACTTGCCGAACAGGTCGGCGTCGAAGTAGTCGTGGCCTGCCGGAACAGGGGTGTGGACGGTATAGAGCGACGAGGCACGGACCAGTTCCATCGCCTGGTTGAACGTCAGTCCTTCCTCCTGGATATAGTCGACGAGGCGCTGCAAGTTGCACAGGGCAGCATGGCCCTCGTTGCAGTGGTAGATGTCCTTCTTGATGCCCAGTTTCTTCAGCAGCAGCATGCCGCCGATACCCAGCAGTATCTCCTGCTTCAGGCGGTTCTCCCAGTCACCGCCGTAGAGAGCGTGGGTGATGGGCCTGTCGAAGTCGGAGTTCATCTCGTTGTCCGTGTCGAGCAGATAGAGTTTCACGCGGCCCACGTTGACCCGCCAGACAGAGGCATACACATGATAGTTCATGAACGGCACGTCGACGAACATCGGGTTGCCGTCCTTGTCCATCTGCCGCTCGATGGGCAGCGAACTGAAGTCCTGCGCGTCGTATTTAGCCACCTGATGGCCGTCCACGGAAAGGCTCTGTGTGAAATAGCCGAACCGATAGAGGAATCCGACGGCACACATGTCGACGTTGGAGTCAGAGGCCTCCTTGACATAGTCGCCGGCGAGCATGCCCAGGCCGCCGCTGTAGATCTTCAGAGCCGAGTGGATGCCGTACTCCATGCAGAAGTAGGCCACCGAGGGGCGCTTCGTGTCGGGCTCCACATCCATATACTTACGGAACTTCTGATACACGTCCTTGACGCGCTTCATCAGTGCCTTGTCCTTCAGGATCTCGTCCTTACGCGTATGAGTCAGCTGCTCCAGCAGCATCACAGGGTTATGACGCACCTCATGATAGATGTCTACGTCAAGTTCACGGAACAGGTCGCGGGCTTCGTGGTTCCACACCCACCACAGGTTGTGAGCAATCTCGCCCAGGCACTTCAATTCGTCAGGCAGTGTAGCCTTGACAGTCAACGTTCTCCACTGCGGGGCATTGACACAGTCTGCTTTGATCTTCATCACTTTCGGTTTTTAGTGGTTAATGCTTAATTTGTCCTTCTCAGTAGAGACGTCACAATGTGGCGCCCCTGCCTTTTAAGTTTTAAATGCTCAGTTCGTCCAGAACGCGGATCAGTTTCCTGTTAAAGGGCTTGTCGGTGCGGATGCACTCAGAGAAGGGCACGTAGACCACCTCGTTGTTGCGCACACCTACCATCACGTTGCGCTGCCCCTGGAGGATGGCCTCGATGGCCCCCACGCCCGTGCGGCTGGCCAGGATGCGGTCGTGAGCCGAAGGCGAGCCGCCGCGCTGCAGATGGCCCAGGATAGAGACGCGCACATCAAACTCCGGGAACTCCTTGCGCACGCGCTCGGCATAGTAGAGGGCACCGCACTTGGGACTCTCCGAGACGATGACGATGCACGACTTCTTCGACTTGCGGATGCCCCGGCCCATGAAGGCGGCCAACTGGTCTTCCTC
This sequence comes from uncultured Prevotella sp., assembly GCA_947167845.1. Lineage (GTDB taxonomy): Bacteria > Bacteroidota > Bacteroidia > Bacteroidales > Bacteroidaceae > Prevotella. The sequence goes on from CAMVJQ010000001.1 coordinate 96,753, forward strand.
CATCATCTCCTCGGGAATGATGGCAGCCTCGGCACCACAGGCGATGGCCGAGTTCTGCGCCAGGAAGCCGGCGTCGCGCCCCATCACCTCGACGAAGAAGATGCGCTCATGCGAGTTGGCGGTGTCGCGGATGCGGTCCACACACTCCATGATGGTGTTCATCGTCGTGTCGTAGCCGATGGTGGAGTCGGTACCGTAGAGGTCGTTGTCGATGGTGCCCGGCAGACCGATGACGGGGAAGTTGAACTCCATGCCGAAGTTGCGGGCACCTGTCAGTGAGCCGTTGCCGCCGATGACCACCAGGGCGTCGATCTCCTCCTTCTGGCAGGTCTCGTAGGCTTTCTGCATGCCCTCCATGGTCATGAACTCCTTCGAGCGGGCCGTCTTCAGGATGGTGCCGCCACGGGTGATGATGCCCGATACGTCCTCAGTGGTGAAGGGCTTCACCTCGCCCTTGATGAGTCCGTCGTAGCCGCGATAGATACCCTTGATGTTAAACTGGTTGTAGATGCCTGCGCGCGTCACGGCGCGGATGGCTGCGTTCATGCCGGGAGCATCGCCGCCCGATGTCAGAACTCCGATAGTCTTAATCCTACTCATAGTCGTTTCAACTTTTCAATTCATTCTATTTCTTCAATTCTTTGCAAAGATACGTTTTTTCTTTGAAAGCACAAAGAGAATTCCCCTTTTTTATACAAAAAAATCCTCCGAAAGGCCTCTCAGCCCTCCGAAGGATTTCTCTCTCCCTTTCCTTTTTACCTTTTATCTTTTTACTCTTTTACCTTTTCACAGCGGATAGTCCTCAAAGGCATAAAGCACCGTCGAGAGATAGCGCTCACCCGTATCAGGCAACAGCACCACAATCTTTTTGCCCTTGTTCTCCGGACGCTTGGCCACCTCTATGGCAGCAAAGAGGGCGGCACCTGCAGAGATACCCACCAGCAGTCCCTCCTGCCGGGCTATCTCACGACCTGTACGGATAGCATCGTCGTTCTCCACATCAAACACCTCGTCAATGACGTCGGCATCGTATGTCTTGGGCACGAAACCAGCACCAATACCCTGAATTTTGTGAGGACCACTCTGGCCGCCGTTCAGCACGGGTGATGACTTGGGCTCCACGGCGACAATCTTCACGTTGGGGTTCTGCTCCTTCAGATACTTACCTGCTCCGCTGATCGTACCACCTGTACCTACACCACCGACGAAGATGTCTACCTGTCCGTCAGTATCACGCCAGATCTCAGGCCCCGTGGTGGCATAGTGCTTGGCGGGGTTGGCGGCGTTCTCAAACTGCTGCAGAATCACAGCGCCGGGAATCGAGTTGCGTAATTCCTCGGCAGCGCGGATGGCACCAGGCATACCGTCCTTACCAGAAGTCAGGCGAACCTCAGCGCCGTATGCCTTCACGAGGTTTCTGCGCTCGACACTCATGGTTTCAGGCATGGTAAGGATAAGATGATAGCCCTTGACGGCCGATACCAGTGCCAGTCCTACGCCGGTGTTTCCGCTGGTGGGCTCGATGATCGTGGCTCCGGGCTTCAGGATGCCTTTCTGCTCGGCGTCCTCAATCATCGCCAGCGCGATACGGTCCTTCACGCTGCCGCCAGGATTAAAAAACTCTACTTTGGCAATTACAGGCGTCTCCAGCCCCTTTGCCGTTGAATACTTGTTGAGCTCTAAGAGAGGAGTGTTGCCGACGAGCTCAGTCAGGCTTTTTGCAATCTTTGTCATATCCTTACCTTATTTAATTAATAATTACTTTTTTACCTTTTCACGGTGCAAAGGTACGGCGATTTTCGCATTCCCGCAATACCACGGGCATGTTATTTGCATACCATAAACATGGTATTTCCTACAAATCATGGTCTACAAGGGCTGCCACGCACGAGTCTGACCACACGTTTTCAGCCGTTTCCACCATATCTATTATCGTGTAGATAGGCAGGATGATACCCATGATGGCGACAGGCGCCCCGATGCCCGACATCAGCGAGAGCGTCAGGAAATAGCAACCCATGGGGACACCCGCATTGCCGACGGCGGAGACTACCGATATGACGATCCACGTCAGAATGGTGGGGAATGTGAGAGGCGTACCGCCGTTCTGCATCACGAAGAGCGAGGTCACGAGGATAAAGGCTGCGCAACCATTCATGTTGATGGTAGTACAGATAGGAAGCACGAACCGGGCAATATTGCTGCGGATGCCAAGTCGGTCTTCGGCGGTATTCATCGTCACTGGCAGCGTGGCTGCGCTGCTCTTGGTGAAGAGGGCCATCAGCACGGCAGGCATCATCCGTCCAAGCACACGGACTGGATTCAGGCCCCGGACCATCAGGAACAGCGGCAGCACAACGAAGAATTGGATGACATTGCCCGTCAAGACCACCAGCACGTACTTGCCGATGGAGTCTGCCACCACACCTGATGACACCTGTGCCGACAACTGGGCAGCGAATGCCATGATGCCAAGGGGCAGTGTCCAGATGAGCCAGCGGATAAGCAGGAAGAGCAACTCTTGCAGTCCGAGCAGGCCCTTGATGACAACAGACTTGTTTTCGGAATCAGGCAACTTCGACAGTCCGATGCCGATGGCAAAGGCCAATAGCAACAGCGAGAGGACATTTCCCTCAAGGAGAGGCTTCACGACGTTATTGGGTATCAGGCCGATCAGATGACTATAATAAGAGAGGTGTGGCGCCTCAGCGACTGCCTCCCCACCCCGTCCGATTGCCTCGACAGGCAGGTTGCCCGGAGCGATAAGTACAAAAAGCAGTGCTCCTACAGCCGCTGCGGCAAAGGTCGTCAGCAAGGTATAAGTCAGCGTGCGGCCAAATATCCTGCCCGAGCCCTTCGAGCCGAATGTGGCGAAGGTGCTTATCACTGCCAGCACGATCGTCGGCACCGCCAGCAACTGGAACAGGCGTGTATAGACCACAGTCACGAACTCCATGGTCTGGTCAAGCCAGTGCAGCCCCAACAGTCCTAAAACCGCGCCCAACAGGAGTGCCCCTATCCACAATATCATATCCTTCATATTTACTTTTTTACCTTTTCACGGTGCAAAGTTACAAACAAATCGCGGAACGGGAAATACCAACAGCAAGGTATTTTGCTAAAAATTGTATAAGATTGGCGATTAGTTCTAAAATTAGTCGTAACTTTGCAGCCATAAAGAGATTGTATGGAAAGGCAACGGGTAGGCGGGCCGTCAGGCTCGGAAACAAGGCAACAGGCAATACAGCCGATCTTCCGCAGGGCGGAACTTCTGCTGGGCGATGAGGCGATGAACTGCATCGGTGAGAAACGTGTCATCATCTTCGGGGTGGGTGGCGTAGGCTCGTGGTGCGCCGAGAGTCTGGTACGTTCAGGCATCAAGCGTCTCACTATCGTCGATTCAGACCGTGTCTGCATCACCAATGTCAACCGCCAGTTGATGGCCACCACGAAGACCGTCGGCCAGGTGAAAGTCGAGGCCCTGAAGGAGCGTCTGCTCAGCATCAACCCCCAGGCAGAGATTACTGCCCTGCAACAGATATTCACAGCCGAAACAGCCGACAGTTTCGACATCGGCAGTTACGACTACGTCATCGATGCCATCGACTCGCTGAAAGACAAGGCACTGCTGATCCTGATGGCTACACAGACACAGGCAAAGTTCTTTTCTTCGATGGGTGCTGCCCTGAAACTAGACCCCACAAGGATCAAGACAGCCGAGTTCTGGAAGGTCCAGGGTGACCCGCTGGCACGTGCTCTCCGCAAGCGTTTCAAGCGCGACGGGCAATATCCCAAGCGCAAGTTTCAGTGTGTATATTCCGATGAACTGTTAGAGAACAAAGGTCACAATGCCACCTGTGGCACTGAGCAGTGTATGTGTCCAAAGGCAAAGATAGGGCCTGGCGACCCTACCTTGCTGAATCATGAATGGTGCTCTTCGAAAGCCCGGATCAACGGCACCCTGGCCCACATCACCGCCATCTTCGGCTTTATGCTGGCAGGATTAGTCATTCAGGACGCCGTCAAATGACTATTCTGTTAGTTTTTTGATGATTACCCAGTGCTGTTGGTTGGCAGAGGCTTTTTGAATATGTTGCAGAGCCTGTTGGTTTATGCGCTGGCGGAGACAACTCCATGTTCCATCTTCCTCACTGAACAGGCTTACGTCTATGTCTGCCTTCTTCTTGTCTTCTTTATTGACAGCCGTAAGCAAGGCACGCTGGACTATCTTGTCCGCAGGAGTGAGGTCGGGGATAGCAAAAAACCGCGAATAGACGTCTTCTGCATAATCCGTTAGGGTATAAGGTTTTTCTGATATGCTGGACGACAAGGCGACATTCTGTGCCATTTGGACGATCTCGCCAGCGAGCGTGTTAAGCGTCTTGGGGAGATACTGTGCCGACAAAGGCAGGCTGGACAACAAATGTCGGTCATTCAGCCAATCAGCCTGGTGCAATTGGCGGGCTACCCATAAGAGCGCTTCATGCTGTAACTGTCGGGGAAGTGGTTCGCTATGCTGGTTTCTCTGAGCGTCGGTGATATTGACACGAATACCTCCTATCTGATGGATGACACTGCGGAGAAGCGTCTCATAGTGTTCAACTATCGACTCATATAGTTTTTCCCTCAATGCTGCATGCTTTCCACCAGGCAGCCATTCTTCCAAATGAGCCAGCACATATTTGAGGTTGCTGATTGACAAGTCACCCGTCTTTTGCGGATCGTCGCCAAGGTCATAGATCAGAGCCGATGGATCGTTTTTGTTACCCCATTGTTGTTTGCCATAGTGACAATAGGGATTCTCCAAGGCGACATCTAATCTTTTCTGTACTTCCGCATAATCGGCTTCAATATCCGAAGCAGAGGGTGTTGGGTGGTAGATAAAGTCAATCAGCATACGGTCGTAGTCACCCAGACGGGTTGACATGAGGGGAATATCCTGATTGCCAACTGGTACTATATAGTTGTAGAAGATATAGTCCATCGTCGAAGCCGTCAGTCCATGTTGCTTAACAAAATCGGCATTCTGCAACGAGTCGGTAGGATACACGGACGAGCCTCCCATATTGTGAGCCAATCCTAAGGTGTGCCCTATCTCATGGGCAATGGTGAACTGGATGGTTGCTGCCAATTGTTCTTCCGGGAACTTTCCATGGCGTATAGCAGGATTGGCATGGGCAGTCTGAACATAGCAGTAACGGCTCATGATTTCAGGCATCAGCCCCCACACATAGACAGAAGCACTTAGCACCTCACCCGTGGCAGGGTCAGTCCAACTGGGACCTTGTGCGCCCCCTCTGTCTGTCGGGATGTATCGGATACAGCTGTATTTGAGATTATCTTCGTCGAAAGCAGGATCGTCAGTAGGATAGTCATGCACAGCGATAACCTCCTTCAGTCCGATACGCTCGAAGGCATCGTTCCAGTCAAGGATGCCTCTTCTAATAGGTTCCTTCCATGACTCAGGGAAAGCGTTATCGATATAAAACACAATCTGTTTCTTGGGAACGACTTTCTCTCCACGCTGCCATGCTTCAAAATCTGATGGTTCCACTCGCCAGCGCTCCACATACTCTATATCGCTGATGTAGTCACTATGCTCAAAATCCACGAGTTTCTTGTCTGTTGTAAAAAGTCCGATCCGCGAATCGGCCAGCCGGGGACGCATTTTCTTTTCAGGCAATAGAAGCAGGCTACTCACCACTTCGGCGGAGCAGACTGCAGGCCGATGGCGTTCAGGCTGATCATGGGTAAACGACATCACGGTACGTATGCTGAAGTTATCATCAAAAGATTTGCAGCCTGAGAGATGACTCAGTTCTGGGCGGAGTGACACCTTTGCCTGCTTAAACCACCAGGAAAAAGGCGAGAGCACATGGTCCGTGAGAAACAGTTCTGTTGCATCAACCGTGATGTGGCCATTCCCCTCCGCTTTTTCTACAGGCAGAGCTATGACATAGCTGTCCATATAATTGTCACGTATGGACTGGACAGACAATGTATCCGATGGATTTCCCGTTACAGTACTGTTAATACGGCGCAAATATACCCTTTCGCCGACCTTCTCAAAGCGCACGTGGAGTGTTGACGGACGCGTGCCAACCTCCATCCACTTGTAATGATCAGTCTTCGACACACAGGCTGACAAGAGATACTCACGGTGAAACACCGTGTCCTCTATATCCAACAGCAGTTTCTGACCTATTATATGAGGCACAGGGACAATGTTGGTGGCACGCAAGGGCATTGCCGCTGTCATCAAGACAGCAGCAATGCAGGCATTTACTAACTTCATTCTCATTATGAACATATACCTCAACTATTTAATAACCGGGATTCTGAGGGAGCAGGTTCGGATCATTGTCAATAGCAGTCTGGGGGACAGGCCACAGAAGGTTGTGCCCGTCGTCGTCAATCTGCATGGTTTCTGAAGCCTGCGGACGACTGCCGGCAGCCTCACCGGGCTGATACTTGCGGAAGGCAAGCACAGCTTTCCTGCCTGCCTCGCCAGAATTGAACCAACGGCGCAAGTCATACCAGCGGAAGCCCTCGGCATAGAGCTCAACACGACGTTCTGCCATAATCCGTTCAATAAAGTTGTCGGCAGTAATATCCGTGCCGGCCTCAAGGGCTTGCAGCCCACGTACCTGCCGCAACTGGTTCAGACGCTCCACACCTGCAGGATAACCCTGTGCTTCGGCAGAAATCAGATAGAGCTCTGCGATACGGACAACAGGCCAGGGATCGGCAGCATTATAGCTGGGATATTTCACGCAGTCCCATGTCTCGGCACCGCCTGCCAGTTTGAGATGGCGCACGGTGGGAGCTTTCCTAAGGTCACCCTCCTCGAAAGCATTGAAGGCTGCCTGATCGACAATGTTCTCATACCGTCCCTGCTCACCGTAACCTGCTGAACCTGCTCCATTCTCAGCCTCATAGAGATTGACGATGTCAGAACGCATGAACCAACCATCGGAACCGGAATCGCCATTCAGATTTGTCCATTGCAGGATGATTTCATTGGATGACTTCGCATGCCAGATATCTGCAAAATCAGGAGCCAACTGGAACTGCCCTGAGGTGATGATCTCTTCGGCAAGTTGCTGTGCGCGAGCCTTGTCCCGTACTGCAGAGGCTCCGGTTAGCAGGGTACGTGCAAGGAGTGCCTTCGCTGCCACCTTGCTAACATAGCCTCTGTCGGAGAAATCAGGCGCATTCTGCGCACCATACTCAAAATCACTGATCACCTGTTTCCATATCTCTACTTCAGGATCACGGCCCACCAACTCGTCGGTGACTTCTAACAGCAGGGGCGCATCACCCCAATGCTGAGCTATACGAGCGTAGAGCCACGCACGGATAACACGAGCTTGGGCTTCTATCTGTATCTGGGCGGGAGTAGGAGAACCTGTTCGCTCTATCAGGTTGATGAGGTTATTTGCCAATTGAACATATTTGTAATGGCTGTTCCATAGCGAATTGATGTCACTGCTTGTACTGGCCGTCTGACCATTGTTGTCAATGTCAGGCCACCATCCCGGACTTGTCAGGTTGTCAGCAGCAATATCATCAATGTTGATCTTGACGCTCTGTGCACCGTCATAGACGCCTGTCAGCAGATTGGAATAGTCAGACTCGGTAAGTGAACTGTCGCTGACTGCCGTTGTGGGATAGTAGTCGAGGTTGCAGGCTGTCAGTACGAGTGATGTCAATGTAATAAATATCTGTTTCTTTTTCATATTCGTTTCCTCCTGTTATTTAGAATGTCAAATTAATACCGAATACATACGAGCGGAGCTGTGGCACGGAACCTGAGTCGTAGCCGCGATAGGTGGTGCGATTGGGGAACATGGCAACTTCCGGATCAAAACCGTCGTAACTGCTAAAAGTATAGAGGTTGTGCACCGTCGCATAGAGATGCAGTCTGTTTATACCAATCTGCTTGGTAACTGCCACCGGAAGCGTATATCCTATAGAGAGATTACGGATTTTCAGGTAGTCTGCACTCTGCAGATAGCGTGTGGTGTAGTTGATGTTATTGTTCTCATAAGCAGCACCATAGGCTACCGCCCGGGGGGTGTCACCAGAAGGGTTGCTCTCCGTCCAGCGATTCTCCCACTCCGACTCCAGTATAGTGTAGCCACTTGCATGGCCTCCCTGGTTGCCTGCCCCCGAATATTTCCAGGCGGCATACAGTTTGGCACCTAATGAATATTGCAGGTCGAGACTCAAATCGAAGCCTTTGAAGCTGAAGTTATTCGACAGCGAACCGAATATTTTCGGGAAAGGCGAACCACAGGTGACACGGTCTTCAGAGTTGATGATACCATCGCCGTTCTTATCGTAATACTTTACGTCACCCGGACGTATTCCCTTGTCCCATAGTGCCTGTCCGCCTGGCTGCGAAAGTATTTCTTCCTTCGACTGGTAGATACCTTCGGCCTTGATCATATAGAAGGCAGCCATAGGCTCACCCACCTGTAGGATGTTACAGTAGCCTGTAGTGATGTAGGGTTCCTCACCCTCAGCATTCTTCACCAGTCCAGTCACCTTATTCTTGGAATAGGTGAAATTCAGGTGACTGTCCCATTTCAGGGCACCTGTCAGATTATGAGTGGTGATGCCCACTTCGACACCAGTATTGGTGATATTACCTACGTTAGAGGTCGTGCTGCTGTAGCCGCTCAGCGAGTTGATGCTATGGGTGAGCAACAGGTCGTGCGTGTCTTTCTTATACCAGTCGAAGATCACTTCAACCCGACGGTTCAGCAGGACAACATCAAAACCAAGGTCATATTGCAGCGTCTTCTCCCAGGTCAGCTCAGGATTGGGCTTATAGGTGGGGAATCCGTAGCCGGAGTTGCCATTATACTTGATACCGCTGGCAGAATAGGTCTGATGGTATTCATAGTTTCCGATGCCCTCCTGATTGCCCGTATAACCGATACTCGCACGAATCTTCAGGTCGTTGACAATCTTGTTCTCCTTCCAGAATTTCTCCTGTGACACCTGCCAGCCCGCCGAAGCTGCAGGGAAGTAGCCAACACGCTTGCTGGGAGAAAACTTTGAAGAGGCATCACTGCGGAAAGAGAGCTCCAGCAGGTAGCGGTCAGCATAGCTCAGATTGGCACGGGCGAAAAGCGACTGCAAGGCATTCTTCTCCACATATGATCCGCCATAGGTAATCTCACCAGCCGAATCAAGATAGATCAGTGAGGGGGATACGAAATTAATACCATCCACATAAGCATTGTCTACTGTTGTCTTCTGATAGCTATAACCGGCAAGTGCCTTCAGGGAGAGAGCTGCCCAGGAATGACTGTAGTCGAGCGTATGTTCTGCCAGATTGGTGAAGGTAAAAGCCCGTCCGTCTACCGTCTCACCATTGACGCTGGCTCCCTGCAAAGAAGTTGAGGGCCACACTTGTGTTTCGTGCAGGATATTATAGTCGCCACCGAGATTCAGGTGGTAGTGGAGTTCCGGCAGAATCTGCACTGTAGCCTTCAGATTGACCAATGCACGGTATTTTTTAGACGACTGGGGTTCCTCTTTAATAAGCTGCACAGGATTCCTCCCTCCAGTGTTGACACTGCTGTAAGCACCACTCTCGTTATAGACAGGATAGTCGGGCGATACAAAGAGGGCATTTCTCCACGGCGAGTAGATATTACCGTCACCTGTGGCACGCCATGTATCCGAGGTACTGAGTGCTATATTGGCATCAATATGGATGCGTTTGTTCAACTGGTGCCCAATGTTTGTACGCAGGTTGTAACGCTCATAGCTGGTGTTGATGATGGCACCCTCCTGCTTGTAGTAGCCGCCAGAGGCATAGAATTGTGTCCGGTCGTTACCGCCTGAGATAGTCAGTTGATGACTCGTCTGCAAGCCATTATGCGTAATCTCGTCCAGCCAGTTGGTATCTGCACCTGGTACAGCAGCCGTCACGTGCTGCTTGAATGCGGCATCACCTGCAGTCAGTCCTAACGAGGTATTATAGTTGTCTACAGCCTCATTACGTGCTGCCACATACTCCGAGGCATTCAGGAACTTCAGTTTCTTCTGGAGATTCTGAAAGCCTATGTAGCTATCGAGCGTCACCTTCGTACGGCCTGCTGCACCCTTCTTTGTCGTAATTAGGATCACACCATTTGATGCACGCGAACCGTAGAGAGCTGCCGCTGAAGCATCTTTCAGAACTTCCACACTGGCTATGTCGTTGGGATTGATGTCTGCAATTCCACTCAGTGAGTTTCCCTGATAGCCACCAATGTCGGAGAGGTCTTTGGTCACTACAGGGAGACCATCAACGACATAGAGAGGCTCATTACCCGCCGAAATACTGCTTGTGCCACGGATATTGATGCTCACGGCCCCACCTGGAGCACCTGTTGCCTGTGTCACCTGCACACCGCTCAGTTTGCCTTCGAGCGACTGCTCCAGACTGGTGACGGGGTTCTTCAGAAGTTCCTTACCATCCACAGTGCTGATGGCGCCTGTGAGGTCACGGCGCTTCTGCTGACCGTAAGCCACGACAACCACCTCATTCAGTGAGAAGCGCTCTGTTCGCAGCACGATGGTGCCTACGTCTGATGTCTCCTCATAAATGTCGAGGTCGTAGGGATCATATCCCACATAGTTAACCTTCAGCTGAATAGGGTATTTCACGCCACGTCCCACATTCAGTGAAAACATTCCGTCAATATCCGTCGATGCTCCTGTCTTATTATTACCTGCCAATTTCACCACGACCCCAATCAGCGGTTCCTGGTCGGCATTGACAATCTTTCCTTTGATGACCTGCGCATTCAGCCCTGTGGCCAGAGCTGAAAGAATGGCCACGAATACTAATACCTGTTTTTTCATACTAACTAAGTTTTCGTTATACTGATTCTTTTTACCTGTTTTGTGCTGTCAGTTCCGTGTTGATGGCTTCAATCTGCCGCTGTGCTAACTGATCGTCTATCTCCAGGAGTCCATAATGGTGATTCAATTGCCTCCCCGAAGTCAGAATCCATGTCAGGAAGCGCTGTATATCTTTATTCATACCTTTGTAGCCGAGTGCCAGTTTCCCGATAGGAACATCATCTGCAGAATATCTCTCAAGCAATTCTATCATAGTGTCGAGTGTGGCATGATTCGAAAATGCGTCCGCTATTTCCCGTCGAGTATCAAGAGGCAGAATCGAAAGACCATCTTTCAGCCGTCGGCTGTTCAGGTCATAAAGATTAGAGAGGGCATTAAACGAAACGCCCAGCGAGTCTTTCCTGACCGCTGTATTCAGGAACAGGTCGTCGCCAGATATCCGCTTCCCGCGCAGGTTATCCTTACTTTCGTTATAGAATGTTGCAAAAGGATCTGTTGTCGATGCCCCGTTATTGGCACTATAAACGACCAGGCGCTTCTGCCTCTTCTCCTGCTTCGTCAGTTCCTCGTCTGGCACGTATGTCTCGTGCTCGAAGAAGATGCTGCCCAGGCGACGGCTGCTGAGCTTGCGCCCACCCAATATCCGGGCTGCCTCAGAGCCGGTGGCCGTAAAGGGCAGGATGGCATACCCGGCAAAATAGATCTCATGCTCGAAAGACTCAGGCTCCTCTTTCCCGAAGGGCTGCACGTAGAGTGCCGTCTCTTCAGTACAGCCGCAGCCGTTCACTAACCGGAAATGAACGCTGGGCTCCACTTTTGCATATTCCTCAATCCACTTCTCCACCAGAGGCCTGGCAAAGCGCGGCGAATTGATGGCATACGTCTGTGCCATGAGCTGGGTGGTCGCCAGCGATAGTGCTATCATCAAAACAAATCTCTTTTTTCTCATAACTTGATATTTTTTAAATTCATGATGCAAAGGTACGGCGATTTACCAATACCTGCAATACCCCCGTAGAGGTAAATCACATCACATGTGTTTGGTATATGAGACAATAAAGGGTGGCTCTCTTAAGACAGCCACCCCTGGGAAGTCAATACGACTGCTGTCACTCTTTCTTCTTTGAGCAGCAGCTACAGCCCTTCTTCTCTTCAGACTTGGCCTCTGTCTTGGCGTCTGTCTTGGCTTCAGCCTTCTTCTGGCCGCACTTGCAACCGCCACTTCCACAGCAGCCTCCCTTCTTCTGCTCTGCCTGGGGAGCGCCCTCTGCCTTCGGTGTAGCTACCGTTGCCACATAGTCGATCTTCTTAAAGCCCTCGATGATTTGCTCGACGTTGGTCTTGTCGGCATCATAGGTGACGGTCACCGTCTTGTCGGCCAGATTGGTCTCGATGTCCTTGACACCCTTCTCAAAACGGATGTTGGACTTGATCTTGTTCTCACAACTTGAGCAGTGCATCTCCGGCACAGTGTTCAGTACGACAGTCTTAATGTCCTTGGCGGCACAAACTAACGTGACAGCCAGCGCAATTAATAATGCTTTTGTTCTCATCTTCTTAAAAAATTTAAAGGGTTTATACTACTTATATTTTATTCCAATTCAGACGGACTCCAATGTAGTAGACGGCTCCATGAACAGGGCCCCAGATCATCGTAGAGTCGAAATTCTGTCCCCAGGGATCATTGGCTCCAATGATGGGATTTTTCTGCTTGAAGCCTGTGATATTCTCACCTCCGGCATAGATGCTCCAATAGCGGAAGAATCGAGTCACCTGAACACTCAACTGCTCGTAGCCCTTGTATCTGTTATCCCATGACGGAGTGCCGTCGGCTGTGGTATAGGCATCAGGCAGACGGCCTCCACCGTTCAGTTGCAGGGTGGCATCAAATTGCCATTTCCCGAGTCCTGGCTTGTATGAGGCTGTCAGCAGACCTTTATACTTATTGGTAAGAGGCTTCTCGCGGAGCATTCCGCCATAAGTGGATTTAACATTTGTACGGCGATAGGTGGCCGTCAGTGTAAATCCACGGAAGAACGGATACGTAGCCTCCAGCTGATAGGTATGCGAATAGCTGGAACCTTGCAGATTGGTGAAACGCACTGTATGCGGATCGCTGTCGAGGTCGACCAGCAACTGGTGCAAGAAGTCGGTATAGTAATACTCAGCACTCAGTTCCAGTTTCTTATCGCCAATGGGAATGTTGAGGTTTGCGCTGATACCGTAGTTCCACGCAGCCTCCTGGTCCAGGTTTTCATCAATCACGACCTGCCGTCCGCTGGCAAGGAGAAAGTTGTTTTCTGCCAGCACGTGATTAGTGCGATAGCCTTTGCCTGCTGAGGCCCGGAGGGTTATGACCTCATTGGGGGAATACTTCAGATGGGCACGCGGAGTCACGAATCCTCCATAGACATTGCTGTAGTCCCAGCGAAGACCTCCCATAAGGGTCAGCTTGTCACCCAGTTTGAAGGTGTACTGCGCATAGATACCTGGCGTGGTCTCATCGTCGCGCTGATATCTTTCTGCCCCGTCGTTGGCAAGCCTGTAGTGCTGGTCGTAATAGTCATGGTTCAGACTAACACCTGCTGAAAGGTTGTGGTGCTCGCCAAAATCACTCTCAAACATCAATGAAGCATAGCCATTGCGCTGGTCTGTATTGTATAGTTTATGCCCGTACTCGGCATTCTCGTGGTGCAGTGAACCACTCAGGATCAGTGCTACATTGGTAGCGCATTCCTTGTCGAATATATAGGCATTCTTGGTGAAAGCCTCATAGCGCTCATTGGTGATATCAATCAGATAGGGATACTCTGCCATTGCATGATGCCCGATCTGTCCACCCTCACGGTGCTCCTTCAGCCCTTTGATGGAGGCCTGAAACACATAGTGATCCCCCATCCAGGCCCAGCGGTTTTGTAAAGAACCTTGTCGGACTTTTGGCAAATCAACGAAACCATCATCATTGTCGTCGTGAGCTTTGTCGAGAATCTCGTAATGCCCCAACAATGCTGTCCGCCAGCGTTTACTCAGGTGCAGGTTTGCTCCGATATTCGCCTCCAGTTTTCCTTTACTATTATAATAGAGGTTGGCATCCGCAAAAGGAGTGGCCTGCGGTTTTTTGAACTCTATGTTGATCTGTCCTGTGATGCTTTCGTAGCCGTTCTTAACCGATGAAGCGCCCTTTGAAACCTGAATGCTCTGCATCCAAGGGCCAGGAATATAACCTAAAGCGAAAGGGGCAGCGGCTCCCCGGTAGTTCGGGACATTCTCTGTCAGCATCTGCACGTATGTGCCGCTGAGCCCAAGCAGTTTAATCTGTTGCGCACCTGTGGCCGCATCAGCATAGTTTACGTCGACAGAAGGATTTGTGGTAAAACTCTCACCGAGGTTACAGCAAGCAGCACGCAATAATTCACTGGCATTAATCATTTCAGTATTACCAATGCCTTTGGTCTTTACTCTGCCTGACCGATGAGCCGAAACCGTTACCTCGTTAAGTTGCTTGCCTTTCAGCGTCTGAACTTTCGACGTATCGTTTCCCTCCTCCAATCTTTTGGCCTTTACTGAAATACTGACCAGCAGAATAATACCTATTATTATATAAGTTCTTACCATGTCTTTCTCGCTTATTTTATTTGACGCTGCAAAGGTACGGTGATTTCCGCACACCCACAATCCCTATGATTTGGCATTCTGATACCTAACCTATGGTATTTCCCCCTCTAATAGGCATACACCAGCCCATACTTCTCGTGCAGACGGCGGGCCACCTCGCTAGTCAGAATTCATTTTTCTATCTATCCATCTATGATTATCATCTATCACACTGATTGATAGCCGGTTACACGTTTTACAACCCCTCTATCTACCTTCTATCTACCCTCTATCTACCCTCTATCCTTCCTGGAGAGGTCTTCTGAATTTTCCTATAGCCGCAAGTATTTTTGCCTATAGGCACAAGAACTTTTACCTATAGGCGCAAGAATATTTAGAGGGCTTAAGCCATTCGTTTACTGGCTATTAACTCCATTCTTAAGCCATCCTTTCCCAAAGAGAAGCCTGATTGCAAACGACAGAAGCGGCCTCTTAGGCGGAGACGCCCTCCTCATTGAAAGAAAATCGACTTCCATCATAGAGGGTACATAGAGGGTACATAGAGGGATAAAGCGCCTATCCACCTATAGCCAATCCACTAATTCACAGACGGTTGCGCATAATCATAGAGGGGATAGATACTTTCGAGATGTTTTCCAATTCCCAAGAAGGAGATAGCCGCTGGCCTTGGCAGTTCAGGATCCTGCATCTGGTCCATGCGCTGGCTGGCCACGCTGGCCATCCACTGCTTGAAGGGTTCGGCCTTGGGCGACGGAATGGACTTTTACTTGCAAGTTTCAAATGTCCGTAGAGAGCGTAGACCCGGGTGTTTGGTAGGTCGGTCATCGCAGCCAGCACCTGCTGATCGGCATCAGAGGCAGTGGGGATGCGTAATTTTGCAGACAATCCATACTTTCTCACCCGAAATCCTGCAAAAAATTTGTATTGTAACAAAAATTTCCGTATCTTTGCATCGTCAATCAGGCAAAACAAATTCAGAGAGACTGAAAGAGAATAATAAAACTAAACCCCAAGTCCCGGAAGGGCAAACAAAGAAAATGAAGAAATTGTTGTTAACTTTTTGCGTAGCCCTGCTCAGTCTGGGTGCACAGGCTCAGGAGAGAGGTGATTTCGCAGTTGGTGTGCGTGGCGGCATCGATATTGCCAGGTTTGACTTCGGTAAATGGAGCGATACATCTACCCGATTCGGTATTGGCGCATTCGGACAGTACAATTTCTCGAAGCACTTCCGCCTCGACCTGGAGGGTATCTATCATCCCAAGAAAAACCATGTATCCGACTTCCAGTTGGGCCTCGACGTTCAGTACCTGATCAACCTCAGTGATAATTTCAAGATATATCCGCAGATCGGTTATGGATTAGCCTTTGTGAAGGAGGATACGTATACAGAAACAAACGGCCAAAGTTCTATCAAAGTTGAGGGTGGTAATAAAACCGATGGGGGATTCCAGATTGGTGCAGGACTGCAATACAACCTCGGTGAGAACTGGTTCATTGGCGCAGACTACAGATTCCAGCCGGCTATCTTAGGTCGTGTCCACGTGATTCTGGCCAATGTGGGTTACAGGTTCTAATCCAAGGGGCGTCCTATAGCAATCAGAGGGAGTCGCGAGAAGTCGTGGCTCCCTCTGATTGTACACTTCTCGTTAGTCTTCCTTTACGATGGGATAGAGTTCGATGAACTCGCCCTGATGCGTCTGACCGTCGTTGATGAGTTCGGCAAACTTCTGTCCGACGGTGTCGATGTCGTGGAAGCCGGGCAGTGCCATGTTGCCGTTGAGGTCGGTGGTGGTGGGGCCAGGGTGAACGGAGAATATCTCCACTGGCGTATTGCCCTGCTGGAACTCGACTGCCATCACGCCCATCATCGCATTCTGCGCCGCTTTGCTGGTGACGTAGGCCAGCGGGTGCCAGTAGGGACTGATCTCCGAGGGCACGGTGATGTTGGCGATGCGCCCACTGTTTTTAGCTATCAGTGGAATCAGGGCCTTGGTGAGCGCGAAGGTACCGATGAAGTTCACATCGAGCGTCTCGCGGATGACATTGATCTCAGTATGCTCACTGTCCACGCTCATGTCGCCAGAGATGCCAGCGTTATTGACGAGCAGCGACAGATCTGGATACTTCTCATTGATCTCCAGAACGGCCTTCTCGATGTTGGCCAGATCTTTCAGTTCGATATTCACCCAACCTAACACCTCGATGCCCCGAGACTTCAATTCCTCAATGGCTTTTGAAGCACGTTGCTCATCGCGTGCACCGATAATCACCTGCCAACCACTGAGTCCCAAATGCTTGGCTATCCCAAATCCGATGCCTTTATTGGCACCAGTTACAAAAACAATCTTTTTTCTCATTTCTTTCTTGTTTAACGTTTTGCGGGCGCAAAGGTACACTATTCTTTGGAATTACATGAATAATATCCAAGATATTTATAGATGCACCTCTTTGTCCACAATTTCGCCATTCTGAATCTTGAAGGAGTTCAGGTGGATGCCTTCGTGGAGCGAGAGGATGGCATAGCGGATGGTGGGATCGAGGGCCAGTCGCAGATCTTCCTGCGAGGGGCGTGAGGGCGAGGCGGGATGACTGTGCCAGTTGGCAAGGATCTTCAGCCCGTGACTGCGGGCATATCGGAGGGCGGCGAACTGGTCCTTCGGGGCGAAGGAGAAGTGCTCGCTGGAGTGGTCGATGTTCTCCATCCAGTAGTTCTCGGTTACGACATCGCCCCCGTCGGCGCTGATGCCCAGCAGGTAGCCGCACGTCTCGTCGGGTGCGTCCTGCCGGGCCTGGGCGATCAATTCATCAATAATGTTCTGTGGTATAATCATCTTCAATGTTCAATGCTCAATGTTCAATGTTTTTTGAGGTCGCAGGCGGCCTGCTCATAGTCTATCAGATGGTCGATGGTAGGATGCGAGCCGCAGATGGCGCATGAGTCGCGATGACGGACGGGCACCGTGCGGAACAGCATGGCCTTGGCATCGAAGGTGAGGAGGCGGTTCGTCAGCAGTTCGCCAATGCCCGTAAAGTACTTCAGCGTCTCGGCAGCCTGGATGGTGCCCAGCATGCCAGCGATGGCACCCAGCACACCTGCCTGCGAGCAAGTGGGCACGGCTCCGACGGGAGGCGGCTCCTTGAACATGCAGCGGTAGCAGGCGGTGCCGGGCAGATGGGTGAACGTCTGTCCGTTGAAGCGCAGGATGCCGCCGTGAGAGAACGGCTTGCCAGCCATCACGCAGGCATCGTTGATGAGGAACTTCACGGGGAAGTTGTCCGTCCCGTCGACGATGAAGTCGTATTCTTTGATGATATCAAGGGCGTTCGACGAGTCGAGAAACTCGTAGTAGGCATCCACCTTCACATCGGGGTTGATGGCCTCGATCTTCTCCTTGGCACTCTCCACCTTTGGCCTGCCTACATCCTTCGTGAAATGAATCACCTGACGCTGCAGGTTGCTCAGGTCGACCACATCGGCATCGATGATTCCAATGCGCCCGATGCCTGCGGCTGCAAGATAGAGCGACACGGGAGCACCCAGTCCGCCAGCCCCCACGACGAGTACGCGGGCCTGCATGATCTTCTCCTGGCCCTCCACGCCTACATCTTTTAATAATATGTGGCGCGAATAGCGCTGTATCTGTTCTTCTGTAAAGTCTATCATAATCGTATTGCGGTAGCAAATTCTTCACTCTTCACTTAACTGTCCGCCTCCCATGAAATACAGGAAATCGACCTTGTCGCCTTCCTTCAGTGCGATACGCTCCCAGTCATCGCGCTCGGCGAACTCCTCGTTCACCTGCACGCTGACCATCTCTGGATTCTCCACCAGCAACTGCTTGATCAGTTCACTCACGCTGAGCGGCAGGCTTACCTCCTGCGCGTCTCCATTTACATAAATCTTTGCCATAATTATTTGAGTTTGAATCACGCTGCAAAGGTACGCTGATTTCCCCACTGTCACAATCCCAAGGGGATGGTAAATCGCATACCACATCATGGGTATGCGAAATGCCGCAAATAAGGGATTGCCCACATCGCAGAAACCGGCTAACTTTGCACCCAGAAACTCAAACTCGTTTTTTATGGCAGACAACAAGAAACTAAGCATCATCGCCTTCAGCGGCGATTTCGACAAACTGACGGCCGTATTTACATTAGGTACAGGCGCGGCGGCCGTAGGCTACGAGGTGAACATCTTCTTCACCTTCTGGGGCCTCGACGCCATCAAGCAGAAGCAGGGACGCGCCTTCATCGGCAGCAACTGGCTGACGAAGACCTTCGGCTTCATGATGGGCGGACTCTCGGCAACGCCTACCTCGCGCTTCAACTTCCTCGGGGCTGGCCCCAGGATATTCCGCCATCTGATGCGTAAGAACAATGTGGCGACGCTGGAGGAACTGGTGGAGGCCGCCAAGGCGCTCGGCATCAACCTCTACGCCTGCGAGATGGCCATGCACGTGCTCGGCCTGAAGAAGGAGGACTTCATCCCCGAGGTGAAGGATGTGCTCGGCGTGGCGTCGTTTCTGCAACTCAGCGAGGGCGGACAAACGCTGTTTATTTAAAGGTAAGAAGGTAAAAAATAAAAAGGTAAGGATATGGCAACAAAGACATTAGACATCACGAAGGAGCACTGCCCGATGACCTTCGTCAAGACGAAGATTGAACTCTCGAAACTACAGCCGGGCGACATCCTCGAAGTGCTGCTCACAGAGGGCGAACCGCTCGACAATGTGCCACGCAACGCCAAAGAGCAGGGATACAATGTGCTCTCTGTGGAGCATGTGGAGGGAACGACGCACAGAGTAACGATCAAAAGGTAAAAGGGTAAGAAAAGTAATAAGAAAAAGAAGTATAACATCAAAAAAACTCAAACAATTATGGCAGATTCAAATTTACAGCGCAGTGTGACCACTGCAACAGCCAGAAGACTGGCTACCACCACGAAGACAGCCCCGCAGATGGGCTCCATCACCCCACGTCTATTGCTGAAACTCCTGCCCTGGGTGCAGGTGAGCGGCGGCACCTTCCGCGTCAACCGCACGAAGGTGGAACTCCGCAAGAACGACCGCCTGCCCATCCAGTACGTGAATGGTGTACCTTCTTTCACAGCGAAGGACCTCAAAGCCATTCCGCTCTTCTCAGAGTTCGACGACGAAATCCTGCACCGCCTGGTGAGTTCGTTCGAGGCAAAGGAAGTGGATGTGGATAAACTTTTTGTGGAGGAAGGCAAGGACAAGCAGCGCTTTTTCATCGTGGCAAGCGGCCAGGCAGAAGTGATCAGCAAGGGGCCTCATGGCGAGGACCTGCGGATAGCCCTCCTGGGTGACGGTGAGTACTTCGGTGAGGCCGATCTGCTTGATGAACAGGAATCGACGGTCTCGGTACGCGCCATAACGCCTACAGTATTCCTCGGCCTGAAACTGAAGGAACTCATCAAGTTCATCAAGGAGGTGCCCGACTTCCGCGAGACATTCAACAAGGCCGTTGACAAGCAACTGCGCCTGAAGGCATCAGTGAACGACAACGGCGAGAAGCACATCGACCTCGTCTCCGGCCACGAGGAAGACAACATCATCCCCGAGACCTACATCGACTATGAGGAGAATCCCACCGAGTACTCGCTCAACACGCTGCAGACCGTCGTCCGCGTGCACACCCGTGTCAGCGACCTCTATAACAATCCCTACAACCAGTTGGAGGAGCAGTTGCGCCTCTCCATCGAGAGCATCAAGGAGCGCCAGGAGTGGGAACTCATCAACAACAAGAAGTTCGGCCTGCTCGCTGCTGCCAACCCAGCCTACCGCATCACCACCCGCTACGGCGCCCCGACACCCGATGACCTCGACGAACTGCTGTCGCTCGTGTGGAAGGAGCCGGCCTTCTTCATCGCCCATCCAAGAGCCATCGCCGCCTTCGAGCGCGAATGCACATGGCGCGGTGTGCCCCCTGTGACCACCGACCTCTTCGGCACGAAGGTCATCCTGTGGCGCGGCGTACCCCTGATTCCGTCCGACAAGGTGGAGGTAGAGGGTCAGTATCTGACGGGCCGTGGCGTGGGTACGACGAAGATTATCCTCGTGCGCGTAGGCGAGAAGAGCCAGGGCGTCGTCGGCCTGCACCAGAGCGGCATCCCCGGCGAGATAGCCCCCAGTCTGAGCGCCCGCCTGATGGGACTCGACAAGTTTGGCGTCGCCTCGTATCTGCTTACGAAATACTTCTCACTGGCAGCCCTTACCGACGATGCCATCGCCGTGCTCGAGAACGTCGAAGTGGGCTACTATCACGACTACCAGCACCGGAATAAGGTGGAGAAGTAGAAAAGAAATTAGAACAATTGAGTAACTGAACAAAATTAATTTATGATAATTCGCGTTCAATTCGTGATAATTATATGTTTTTATATAAACACGAATTGCCATTAATTGAACACGAATTTCTCATTAATATTTATATAAGATAGTATTGTGCATCTACTTAGAATAATTTCTTTATGATAGATATACAGAATATAACAGGCTATGGACTGGAGGACCCTGGCTTTGCCCTGCTCCGGGAGGTGGCGCAGAAATACTGCCCTAAGGAATGGCAGGCCGAGCGCCAGGCCGTCATCCCCGACGAGGCACTGAACCTGGAGGCCCTCGCCTCCCTCGTCCAGTACGACGCTTCACCACAGCATCCCGCCGCCCTCGTTCAGTACGACGCTTCACCACAGCACCTCGCCTCCCTCGTTCAGTACGACGCTTCACCACAGCACCCCGCCGCCCTCGTTCAGTACGACGCTTCACCACAGCACCCCGCCGCCCTCGTTCAGTACGACGCTTCACCACAGCACCCCGCCGCCCTCGTTCAGTACGACGCTTCACCACAGCACCCCGCCGCCCTCGTTCAGTACGACGCGGTATCTCCGCGTCCCCAGGAGCAGTCCTCCATCCGCCCCTTCGGCGAGACGGAACTCAGCCATCTGCACTACGAGGAGGCCGACACGCTGAACTCAGAACAGATCAAGAAGGACTTCCCCGTGCTGAACCAGAAGGTGAACGGCCACGACCTCGTATGGCTCGACAACGGCGCAACGACACAGAAGCCGAATCAGGTCATCGATAAGATTTCGGACTACTATCGCACCTACAATAGCAATATCCACAGAGGGGCGCATACGCTCGCAGCACGTGCCACGGATGCCTATGAAGAGGCACGCGAGAAAGTGCAGCGGTTCATCAATGCCGCCACCAGCGAGGAGATCATCTTCGTGCGCGGCACCACCGAGGGCATCAACCTCGTGGCACAGACCTACGGGCGGCAGTATCTGACACCTGGTGATGAGGTGATCGTCTCTGAACTCGATCACCACGCCAACATCGTGCCCTGGCAGCGCGTCTGCCAGGAGCGCGGTGCCACCCTCCGCGCCATCCCCACCGACCAGAACGGCGACCTGATACTCTCAGAATTCGAGCGGCTCATCACGCCCCGGACGAGGTTCGTCTCCGTGGGGCATGTGAACAACACCTTCGGAACCATCAACGACGTGCAGCGCATCATCGACATCGCCCACTCCCACCAGATTCCAGTGCTGATAGACGGGGCACAGTCGATAGCCCACACACCTGTCGATGTGCAGGCCCTGGGCGCCGACTTCTTCGTGTTCAGCGGCCACAAGATCTACGGGCCCAACGGCATCGGCGTGGTCTACGGTCGACGGGAACTGCTCGACAAGATGCAGCCCTGGCAGGGCGGGGGTAACATGATCAAGGATGTCACCATCGAGCGCACAGAGTACAATGTGCCACCTGCCCGATTCGAGGCCGGCACGCCCAATGTGGCCGACGCCATCGGACTGGGGGCCGCACTCGACTACGTGAGCCATCTGGGCATCCGAAACATCGAGCACCATGAGCACCAACTGACGGAGTATGCCCGTGAGCAACTCGGTCAGATACCAGGCCTTACGCTCATCGGCAATCCCAGGAACCGCGTGTCTGTCGTGAGTTTCGTGCTCGACGGCATCCCCGTGCCAGAGGTCGGAACACTGCTCGACAAGGAGGGCATCGCCGTACGTGCAGGTCACCACTGTGCCCAACCCGCCCTACGTGCCCTCGGCTACGAGATGAGCGTGCGCCCCACCTTCGCGCTCTACAATACGCGGGAGGATGTGGACAAACTCGTGATTGCAGTCAAGAAAATATTAGGACGATAATGCAGTACGAAACGAAAATACTGACGACGAGGTATCAGAAACCTGATGCATACGGGGCACTGTCGATGCCCGTCTACTATACGGCGGCGTTTGAGTTTGAGTCTGCCAAGGCCATGGGCGACGCGTTCTGCGGTCGCTCCATGGCGCCGTCGTACGCCCGTATCGCCAATCCCACCGTGACCTATCTGGAGGAGCGCGTGCGGCAAGTGACTGGCGCAGCGAGCGTGACGGCACTCAACACGGGCATGGCCGCCATCCATTACGCCCTGACGGCAGTCAGCGCAGCGGGGCTGAACATCGTAGCCTCGAAACACCTGTTCGGCAACTCAGTGTCGCTGATCCGCGACACACTGGGCAACTTCGGCGTGGAGCCGCGCTTTGCCGACTTTACGAAGCCGGAGGAGGTGAAGGCGCTCATCGACGACAAAACCTGCGCCCTGTTCTTCGAGATCATCACCAACCCCCAACTGCTGGTGGCAGACATCCGTCAACTGGCTGACGTCGCCCACAAGGCGGGCGTGCCCCTGATCGCCGACACGACCATCGTACCCTTCTCCGCCTTCCGGGCTGCCGACTTCGGGGTAGACATTGAGGTGGTGTCGAGCACGAAGTACATCTCCGGAGGAGGCACAGGACTCGGGGGACTGCTCATCGACTACGGCCGTTTCGACTGGAGCCAGTCGCCATCGCCAGCCCTGCAGACACGCATCAGGCGCGTTGGCAAGAAACTGGCTTTCTCGGCCCGCGTGAAGACAGAACTCGTCACGAACCTCGGTAGTCTGATGACGCCACAGGTAGCCTATATGGAGACGCTCGGCCTCGACACCCTCGACATCCGCTTTCGCCGTCAGGCAGAGACCACGCTGTGGCTGGCACGGCAGTGCCGGCAGTTGCCCGAGATCAAGCGCGTGAACTATACGGGACTGGAGGACAACCCCTTCTATGAGTTGTCGAGAGCCCAGTTCGGTGCCCTGCCCGGTGCCGTCTTCACCATTGACCTCGAATCGAAGGAGCGGGCATGGGCGTTCATCGACAGACTGCAGGTCATCCGCCGCGCCACGAACCTCTTCGACCGCAAGTCGCTGGCCATCCATCCCGCCTCCACCATCTTCGGCCTCTTCACCCCTGAGCAGTGCGCGGAGATGTCAGTCCTTGACACCACCGTCCGCCTCAGCATCGGCCTCGAAGACGGCGAGGATCTGCTGGAAGACATCAAGAACAGCGTATAGCGACAGCATACCGCTCTCACAGGCCTCTCACACCGCTCTCATAACCAGCACGGTCGCCAGGGGGATGATCAACGTCACATCAAGGGGTGAATAAGTACACCCTGACGACGGTTTTGCGACAGATTCGAATATGACGATTCGGGTCTGTCGCAATTCCGTCTTGCTGTCGCTACAAACTGAATAAGATCTGCAGAAAAAGTTTGGAATGTGGTGAAATCCGTCGTAACTTTGCATCGTCAATCAGACAAAAACGGCTCTGAACGACAAACAGAGAATAAGCGTAAAAATAAACATCAGGCGTCATTTCCGGCCTAAAACAATATATATGGTTTTACTGACCAATATATATTGTTTTGCTGACCAATATATATGGTTTTGCATTTATTTGGCTTAAGACGAAGGCTGTGTTTGCGCTCATACCAAACTGTTCGCAAAGTTTGTCAAACTGCAATTAGTGCTCTATATATAGAATTCCGACGAATCTACGAGCCCTGCCCGTAAGGCATACTTGATGACCTCATGGGCGGTGTTCACACCCAGTTTGCGGAAGATGTTCTTGCGGTGGGTGGTGATGGTGTGGACGCTTGAGAAGCGCTCATTGGCAATCTCCTTGGTAGTCTTGCCCTGAGCGATAGCCCGCACAATCTCCGTCTCTGTCTCCGTCAGGATGCTGGGATGCTCCTCCTCCTGATGCTGACTGATGATGACTTCGAGTGCCCGCTGACTGATATGCCGCCCGTAACTGCCGACGGCGTCGAGGGCGGCACGGAGGTCGCTGAGCGGCCCGTCCTTGAACACGATGCTGAACTGGTGGGAGGCATAGACCACACGGCGCAGAAAGCGGGGCGTCAGTTCGTCGCTGATGAGAATCCACTGCGACAGCGAGAAGCGCTCGGCGATGATCAGGAGTTGATCCTCATCGGCAAAGTCGAACAGCGTGTAGTCGAGCAGCACGACGGCATTCTCATGCTCCTTCAGCAGCAGCACGAGGCTGGCCTTGTCGCTGGCCCTGAAGAGGGCTGACTCGCCTCTTTGGCGAATCAGACTCTCCACGGCAAAGCGAGTCAGTTCCTGATTGTCAGCCAGAATGTAATTCATGATGCATCATTATATTTTGTCAAAGGCTTGCTTGAGGTCATCGAGGATGTCGTCGATATGCTCAGTGCCTATGCTCAGACGGATGGTTGAAGGCGTGATGTGCTGCTCGGCCAGTTCCTCAGGTGAGAGTTGTGAGTGCGTGGTGGTGTAAGGATGAATTACCAGGCTCTTCACGTCGGCCACGTTCGCCAGCAGCGAGAATATCTGCAGGGCATCGATGAACTTCCAGGCCTCTTCCTGTCCGCCCTTGATTTCGAAGGTGAAGATGCTGCCGCCGCCATTGGGGAAATACTTCTGATAGAGAGCATGGTCAGGATGACTGGCGAGAGCAGGATGGTTCACCTTTGCCACCTTCGGATGGTTGGCGAGGAAGTCAACAACCTTCAGGGTGTTCTCTACATGTCGCTCTACGCGGAGGCTCAGCGTCTCGACACCTTGCAGCAGGATGAAAGCGTTGAATGGAGAGATGGTGGCTCCTGTGTCGCGCAGGATGACGGCACGGATGCGGGTTACGAAGGCTGCAGCGCCTACTGCGTCTGCGAAGACGATGCCATGATAGGAAGGATCGGGCTTGGCCAGTGAGGGGAATTTGTCGGCATTGGCCTTCCAGTCGAACTTGCCGCCATCAACGATGACTCCACCGAGGCTTGTACCGTGGCCACCGAGGAACTTCGTGGCAGAATGAACCACGATGTCCGCACCGTGCTCCAACGGACGAATCAGATAAGGTGTGCCGAAGGTGTTGTCGATGATGAGGGGGATATTATGCTTGTGGGCTACCTCTGCCACTGCCTCGATATTCAACACGTCGGAGTTCGGATTGCCGAAGGTCTCTGCAAAGACGACCTTTGTGTTAGGCTTGATGGCGGCTTCAAGGGCTGCGAGGTCGTTCACGTTGACGATGGTATTGGTGATGCCCTGCGTGGCCAGTGTGTGGGTAATCAGGTTGTAAGAACCGCCATAGAGGTTATCGGCTGCCACGATATGATCGCCAGCCTGGACGATGTTCTGCAGAGCGTAGGTGATGGCTGCGGCACCAGAGGCTACTGCCAGACCTGCCACACCACCTTCAAGGGCTGCCACGCGATCCTCAAACACGCCCTGTGTAGAGTTCGTCAGACGGCCATAGATGTTACCTGCATCGCGGAGTCCGAAGCGGTCGGCGGCATGCTGGGAATTGTGGAACACGTACGATGTGGTCTGATAGATGGGCACTGCGCGGGCATCAGTAGCGGGGTCGGCCTGTTCCTGGCCTACATGGAGTTGCAATGTCTCAAAGCGATAGTTCTTCTTACTCATAATCTTATCCTTTCTTTTGTTTAATTAATGTTTGATTTCTGGGTGCAAAGGTACAAAGTCTGGAACAATACACCAAATTTACCTCGATTTTCAGAAGTTATATCTTATTTACAAGCGTTCTATGAACAAGTTTTCTTTTTAGTCCGCCAAAAAGTCCGCCAAACAGAATGATATTCTAAAACGAGGCCTTCTGCACCATACTTTGCTCGCGTACATTATATATTATTACAGATGAGACTGACATGGCATGACAGGCAATTAACAAACTTTCACCTATGGGACAGACCCTGAAATCTATTTTTTTCCTACCTTTGCACAAATTATAGTAAAGATGAATCAAGCACTGTTCCCACAAAAGGCCGCCTCGCCTGCAACTTCGACATGGGAATTGAGAGATTGAGAAATAGAGAAAACAATGGAACTGATTAAAGACAAGACATTTGGAGGCGAGCGCCCACTGTTCGCCCAACACGACTTAAGACTGGAAAACGTGACCATCACCGACGGAGAGTCGGGCATCAAGCAATGCCAGCGGATGGAGGCCTACGACTGCAAATTCTATGGCAAATATCCCTGGTGGCACGTCGACGGGGCAAAGATCGACAACTGCTACTTCGCCCTGGGCTCCCGCTCTGCCATCTGGTATACCAACGATATGGTGATGACCAACTCACGCATCGACGCCCCTAAGTTCTTCCGCGAGATGAAGAACCTGGAACTGGAGAATGTGCAGATCACTGATGCCGACGAGACGTTCTGGCGGGTGGACGGACTGAAACTGAAGAACGTGAAGTTGCACGGCGGCACCTACCCCTTCATGTTCTCCAGGAACATCTACGTCGACGGACTGGAGAGCGACTCAAAGTACGTGTTCCAGTACTGCAAGAACGTAGAGGTGCACAATGCGAAGATCCTGACGAAGGACTCATTCTGGGAGTGCGAGAACGTCACGATCTATGACTCCGAACTCGACGGCGAGTATCTGGCCTGGCACTCGAAGAACGTGCGCCTCGTGAACTGCCATCTGGCTGGCGAGCAGTTGCTCTGCTATACGGACAACCTCGTGCTGGAGAACTGCACCATCGACAGGATGTGCGACCGCATGTTTGAGTATTCCACCGTCGAGGCGGACATCCGCGGGCATATCGAGAACATCAAGAATCCGACATCGGGCCACATCATCGCCGACAGCATCGGCTCGATCACCATCGACGAGAATGTGCGCCAACCGAATAATTGCATCATCGAAACGAGAAACAAATCGTAACATTCGTAGTGAAGAATATGAAGTACAATTTCGACGAAATCGTAGTGCGCAGGGGAACTAACTGCGTGAAGTGGGACGAAAGCGGCGACCCGGATATGATTCCCATGTGGGTGGCCGACATGGACTTCCGGGTGGCACCAGCCATCCAGAAGGCCCTGGAGGAGCGCGTGGCGCATGGCGTCTTCGGCTACAACATCGTGCCGGAGAGTTATTACGAGGCCGTCATCTCCTGGTTCCGGCGCCGCCACAGATGGACGATTGAGCGCTCATCGATACTCTACACCACGGCGGTCGTCCCGGCAATGTCGTGCGTCATCAAGGCCCTCACCATGCCCGGCGAGAAGGTGCTGATCCTCTCGCCCGCCTACAACTGCTTCTTCTCCTCGATCAAGAACAACGGCTGCGAAGTGCTTGAAAGCCCGCTGATGGCTATGTTCAGCAGTTTCGAAGTGGACTGGGATGACTTCGAGGCGAAGTGTGCCGACGAGAAGACCACCCTCTTCCTGCTCTGCAACCCCCATAATCCCTGCGGACGCGTCTGGCGGCGCGATGAACTGCAGAAGATGTACAACATCTGCAGGAAGTATGACGTGAAGGTGGTCTCAGATGAGATCCATTGCGAACTCATCATGCCTGACCAGAGGTTCTTTTCCTTCGGCATCATCACTGACGACTGCGTGGTGATGAATTCGCCCTCTAAGAACTTCAATACGGCTGGTCTCCAGATTGCGAACATCATCGCTCCCAATCCCGCGTGGCGCCGCCGCATCGACCGCGCCATCAACATCAATGAGGTATGCGATGTGAATCCCTTCGGCATCGTGGCTCTTGAGGCAGCCTATAACGAGAGCGAGGACTGGCTCGACGAACTGAACCAGTATCTCTGGCAGAACTATCTTGCGCTCCGCGACTACTTCGCAGAACATCTGCCTCAGTTGAAGGTCACCCGCCTTGAAGGCACCTACCTGGTCTGGGTAGACCATCGTGCCCTCGGCATCAGCACCGACGAGTACTTCCGCCGTCTGTGCGATGAAGCCCACGTCCGGGTATCTCCCGGCACGATGTACGGCCCCCAGACGGGTGAGGGCTACATCCGCATCAACATCGCCTGCCCCCGCAGTCAGTTGATGGAGGCCTTAGAGCGCATCGCCCATCTCTGATGCCTCCGCATCGCCGTCGATAATAGGACGCTACATCAGGAAGACATCGGTCTTGTTTACCATTATTATATAACAGGATAGCGATTCTTCCATGCCGTGGCCTGCTTGTCTATTTCCTGACTTCAGCGATGCGTCACCCTTACTGCTTTTACATACAGTTTTTTTGAATATAGGTTGTAACGTTGTAACATCGCCGATGTA
>CAMVJQ010000002.1 GCA_947167845.1 uncultured Prevotella sp.
AGCAGATGTTGATGATCTTGCCTTCCTTGCGCTCCATCATTTCGGGAATGACGGCTGAAGAGCAGATGAACGGACCAACAAGGTCGATGTCAATGACCTGCTGGAACTCGGCGCGCTTCATCTCGTGCATCGGAATGCGCTTGATGATGCCGGCGTTGTTGACGAGGATGTCGATGTTGCCCACTTCGGCATGGATCTTCTCAACGAGAGCCTTTATGGCATTCTCGTCCGTGACATCGCAGACATAACCCTTCACGTTCTCGATGCCAGCCTCCTTGTAGTTGTCGAGACCGCGCTGCAGGGCTGCCTCATTGATATCGTTGAAAATGATGTTCTTGATGCCGGCAGCCACGAAAGCCTTGGCAATGTTGAATCCGATTCCGTAAGATGCGCCGGTGATCCAGGCGTTCTTACCCTCAAGTGAAAATAAATTTGCCATAATTGTTTTGTTTTAGAAGTTATTTTAAATCAGTGATTTTTGAGAAGTCTTGGTCACCGTAGTCCAGGTTCTCGCCTCCCATGCCCCAGATGAAGGTATAGTTGTGGGTGGCGGCTGCACTGTGGATGCTCCATTCTGGCGAGAGCACGGCCTGTTCGCCGTGCATCCAGATATGGCGAGTCTCCTGTGGCTCGCCCATGAAATGGCAGACGGCCTGATCCTCTGGCAACTCGAAATAGAAATAGGCCTCCATGCGGCGGCTGTGCACGTGGGCGGGCATCGTGTTCCATACGGAGCCTGGTGCCAGTTCGGTCATGCCCATCTGCAACTGACAGGTGGGCAGCACCTGATTCACAATCATCTTGTTGATGTTGCGCTCGTTCGACATTTCCAGCGAGCCCATGTGGGCCACAACGGCGTCCTCCTTCGTTATCTTCCTGCAGGGATATTCCTTGTGGGCTGAGGTGGAGTTGAAGTAGAACTTAGCGGGACTGGCGGCATCCTTGCTGCTGAAGACGACCTCGCGGTCTCCCCGCCCGACGTAGAGCGCTTCCTTAAAGTCAAGCTCGAAAGTCTCCTCGCCCACCTTCACCGTTCCGGCTCCGCCGACATTGTAGATGCCCACCTCGCGCCGCTGTGTAAAGTAGTCGGTCTTCAGAGGGTCAATGGCCTCCAGTTTCAGTGCCTCGCCTGCGGGCATCGCACCTCCTACAACCATCCGGTCGTACATCGAATAGACCATGTTGACCTCGTCGGCGACGAAAATCGTCTCGATCAGGAAATCCCGACGCAGGCGCGTCGTATCGTAGTGACGTGCATCCTCGGGATGGGCTGCGTATCTGACTTCGTAGTTAGTTTTCATCATTTCCGGATTTGTCTGCGTGCAAAATTACGAAATATTACGCGGATAGCAAAAAAAGAAAACTTAAAAATGATTAACTATATAATATATATAAGGTAAACCACTGTAGCCGTAACTATGCGACAGTTTTGGGAGCGTTTTCGGCTGTTTG
Organism: uncultured Prevotella sp.; assembly: GCA_947167845.1. Taxonomy (GTDB): domain Bacteria; phylum Bacteroidota; class Bacteroidia; order Bacteroidales; family Bacteroidaceae; genus Prevotella. The sequence continues at coordinate 1,453 of CAMVJQ010000002.1, forward strand.
TCGCAAATGCACTTCTTTGTCGCATGTAGTTCAGAAGAAAATCAGCAAAAAGTTTGTTTTGTTTGGAATGTTGCCGTACCTTTGCATCGTCAATCAGACAAAACAAGTTCTGGGAGACACAAACAAGAGAATTGATAAAATAATAATAAGTAAAATTAAACCCCAAGTCCCGGAAGGGCATTAAGATTATGAAGAAAATGAATGTAAACAAGGAGCAGATTTCAATGAGCGAGCTGGAGCAGGTGAACGGTGGCCTTGTTCTCAAAAAAAGGTTTTAAATTACGAGAGACGAAAGAGAAGATTGGCACTGGTAATTAAACCGCTGACACCTCGTACTATAAACAATGTAAGTTTAACAATTTAAAATTTATAAGATTATGAAACAGAATGAAAAGAACAGCCAGAAGAAGGATCAGGAGTTGACAAAGGAAGAGTTGGAGCAGGTGAACGGTGGCCTTGTTTTCAAAAAAAGGATTTGGTAACAGCCCCGTCAGTTCAAGAGAGGTCCCGTGAGTGCAAAGACTCACGGGACCTCTTGCGTTTACAGCCGTACGCCGGTGGCGGCTGCCGAGCCCAACGCACCTAACAAGGCCGTGAGCACCGCCACGGCGACCTTCAAGATCGTCTTCCATCTCTTCATCATCGTTTACCTCCTTTCTGCTTTACTGATGGTTTGACACTCCGTTTCCTCCTACCTCCGCTCCCTGTCCTCGCCGTCCTTCGGCATCGAGGTATCGACCAGGTTCTTCGGTGCCATCTAAGTGATGACGCCCTCGGGTAATAACTGCTGGATGGTCTTGTTGTTCGTCATGTTCTCATCTGTTTAATTATTTATAGTTATTCAAATGACACTGCAAAGGTATAGCAATCGGAAGGCGATTGCAAGGAAAATGGTAACTATTTTCTTCTGTCGCCCAACAATGGAACAAATATAGTGGCCGCCCTCTTCGACGGCTACCCCCTCGGCCTGCTCTCCCGCTGACAGCAGCCGCGCAAGAAAAGCCCCGCTGTCACATCAATGACAACGGGGGCTCTTTTGATGGTATGAAAAGTTGGACGACTCGGATTCGAACCGGGAATGACAGAACCAAAACCTGTAGTGTTACCATTACACCATCGTCCAATTCGGCTGCAAAGGTACTAATTTTATTTGAAGTACCAAAATTTTGCAGCTAAATATTACTTCACAATCAGCAAGTAGTAATTCTTCTTGCCTTTCTGGGCCAGCAGATACTTGCCGTCAATCAGGTCTTCAGCCGTGATCGGACGGTTCTGATCAGTCAGTTTCTCCTTGTTCAGTGACACACCGCCTCCCTGAACCATCTTGCGCATCTCACCCTTTGAGGGGAAGACGGGGACGGCAGTGGTCAGCAGTTCGATGGCTGGCTGGCCTAACTGGTCTTTGCCTAACTCGAACTTCTCTACGCCGTCGAATACGTCGAGGAAGGTCTGCTCGTCGAGTTTCTCAAGTGCATCCTTGGTTGATTTGCCAAACAGGATGTTGCTGGCCTCGATGGCCATGTCGAGGTCTTCCTTGGAGTGTACCATCACAGTCACCTCCTCGGCCAGGCGCTTCTGAAGCACGCGGCGGCCTGGGTCCTGCTTGTGCTCCTCAACGAGGGCGTCGATGACATCCTTTTCGAGTGAGGTGAAGATCTTGATGTAGCGCTCAGCATCCTCATCGCTGACATTGAGCCAGAACTGATAGAACTTATAAGGAGTTGTACGTGCGGGATCGAGCCAGATGTTGCCACTCTCTGTCTTACCGAACTTCTTGCCGTCGCTCTTGGTGATAAGCGGGCAGGTGAGGGCAAAGGTTTCCACCTCATTGCCGAGGGTGCGGCGAATCAGTTCTGTACCAGTCGTCATGTTGCCCCACTGGTCGTTGCCGCCTAACTGCAACTTGACACCATAGTGCTGGTACAGATAGAGGAAGTCGTAGCCTTGAAGCAACTGATAGGTAAACTCGGTGAACGAGAGGCCGTCGCGCGCCGTGCCGTTCAGGCGCTGCTGCACACTCTCCTTGGCCATCATATAGTTGACGGTGATGTGCTTGCCCACCTCGCGGGCAAAGTCGAGGAATGTGAAGTCCTTCATCCAGTCGTAATTGTTGACCATCACTGCGGCATTCGGCTCCTTTGACTCAAAGTCGAGGAACTTGGCCACCTGCTTCTTGATGCACTCCTGGTTGTGGTAGAGCGTCTCGTTGTTGAGAAGGTTGCGCTCCTGTGATTTACCTGAGGGGTCGCCGATCATACCGGTGGCACCACCTACAAGGATGATGGGCTTGTGTCCGCAACGCTGCAGGTGGCGGAGCATCATGATGCCGCAGAGATGGCCGATGTGCAGCGAGTCGGCGGTTGGGTCAGTACCCAGATAGGCCGTTACCATCTCCTTTTGGAGCAGTTCCTCCGTACCAGGCATCATCTGTGCCAGCATTCCGCGCCATTTCAATTCTTCTACAAAATTCTTCACCATTGTATTTGTTTATTTATTATTTGACGATTTACGATTCCCTATTTTCCCCTATTTCCCCCTTTTTTACCTTTCCTTAGTCCGGCACTGGGTCATAACCAGAGCCACCCCATGGGTTACATCTCAATATTCGCCATATCGCCAGATAGAGCCCCTTGATGGGACCATGCTTGCGTAATGCCTGTTTCGCATATTCGCTGCACGTGGGGGTGAATCGGCAGGAAGGCGGTGTGAAAGGCGATATGCAGGTCTGATAGAAGACTATCGGCAGACATAGGATGAACGTGACTGCCTCAGATATGCGGTGCCCTATCTGTCGGATGATATTCATCATACTTGTTCTGCCACCTTTGCCAGCAGCCTCTTGACGCTTTTCTCCACTAGTCTGCTGTTACAGGGCGCATCTGAGAGCCAGACGAACGCGACAGCCATCGACTTGTCCTCAGCAACCCTTTCTGTCAGTAGGCACTTGTGGCGGCGATAGGCTTCGCGCACCTGGCGCTTGGCCCTGTTGCGGTCGACGGCATGCTTGAAATGCCGCTTCGAGACGCTTACCATCATCAGCACCGGCACCTTATCTCTTTCTTTTTCCATATAGACAATCCGCAGCGGAAAGGCAGATGTGGAATGGCTGCTGCCTTTGCTAAAGAGCCGTTCTATCAGTTTCTGGCTGACGATTCGCTCTCTTTTGCTGAATGTCAGAGATGCTGATACCGCCATTATATATAATAAGGTGTCAACCTTGTTTCTCGAGCAGATAGTGCTGGAGGGCACCTGTCATGGAGGGGTACTTCTCTGACGGCGCTTCTATGTCCAGACGGAGACCTGCCTCCTTGGCTGCCTTGGCTGTTGTCGGGCCAAAGGTGGCTATGGCAATCTCTCCTTGCTCGAAGTTGGGGAAGTTCTTGATGAGAGACTCGATACCCGAAGGGCTGAAGAATATCAGCATGTCGTAGTCGAAGGTCTTGACTTCCTCAGGGGTGAAGTCGTTGCTGACGGTCTTGTACATCACGCACTCCGTGTGATGCAGTTTCTTGCTGTCAAGCAGGACTGTCAGTTTGTCGTTGTGTACGTCGCTCATCGGTACAAGATATTTCTCCGCCTTATGCTTCACCATCATCGGCACCAGGTCGTCGATTTTGCCTGTTTCGCCGAAGAACACCTTGCGCTTGCGGTACTGTACGTATTTCTGAATGTACAAGGCGATGGTCTCGGTGACACAGAAATATTTCATGTCTTCCGGAATCGTAATGCGTAATTCCTTTGCCATATTAAAGAAGTGGTCAATGGCGTGGCGTGAAGTGAAGACAATGGCTGTATGGTCCAGAATGCTTACTTTCTGTGCTCGGAATTCCTTGGAGGAGATTCCTTCCACTTTGATGAACGGACGGAATACCAATTCTACATCAAACTTTGCCGCTATATCGTAATACGGCGACTTCTCACTTGTCGGTTTGGGTTGTGAAACCAAAATCTTCTTGATCATCTGTGTCCTAAAAATTTATTTTCAATGTGTTAATCATAACCTCCAGTCCGCCCCAAAGTGCAAACAGGGGAATGATTTCAAGGGCGCAAAAGTACAAAATTATTTGCAGAAAAATAACATTTTGTCTAAAAAAGATGACGAAAGTCTTATAAAAGGTTAGTATTTTAACAAAAATGACCGTGAATGCGACGTAATAGATGACGAATCTCGTTGAAACGTCGAAATAACTAAGCAGAAATGTTGACGGATATATAGCAATGCCCTCCATGGCTGTCAGGAAGAGGAATGCCTGGAACCACTGTCCGTTCTTTTTACTTCCGAAGAATGTCGTGTTGCTGACAGCATACAAGATTATCTTGCAGGCCAAGTAGCCAACGGTAACTGCGAAGATGAGGCCTGCCACCATATATTCGTCGGGCAGGATGAAGGTATTGGCCACGAAGTTCCTGACATAGATGAAATACAGCAGGGCAAATAGCAGGGCTGTCTGGATCAGGAAATAGTAGAGTGCGCCAATCTCGCTGGAGGTGACGTCGTGGGCGGTCTCTGACTTTGGTATATAGAAAAAATTCTTGATGTGCCGGATGATGAAGTTCCTGCTGACAGAGAATGCCAGCATCGTGACGACAAAGCAGCCCAGCAGCAGGCTGCTGATGACGTTGTCGCTGCCGATAGAGTAGGGGATGGGGTCGCCGGCGATGCCAGAGCGCCCTCCCGCCAGTTCCTCATGATAGAGCGTGTCTTTGGAGAAGAAGTTTTCGCGATAGTATTGTGGCAGGTTCACATCCTTTAGATTCCGGCCCTTGCCGTGGCCAGGCAGATGCAGCGTGTCGGGTCGCGAACTGTAGTGGATTTCGCCCGGCTGAAACCATGCTTGGATGGCAGAGTCCTGCTGGGCGGGCGTAGCATCCTTAGGCAATAACCGCAGCACCTGGTAGGGTGTCTGCGGTCTTGTGGAGATATGCACAGTCGTATCGCTCTCGATGGCAGGCGATACGACTGGCTCGGTGTGGATGCTGTCTTGAATAAGCATTTATTATGAGAGTCCAAATTCTTTGCGGATGTCATCCACGCGGTCGAGTTTCTCCCAGGTGAACAATTCCACGTCGATGGTCTTTGTCTCGTGATAGTGGCTTGTGAACGTCTTCCGGACCATCTCCGGCTTGCGCCCCATATGCCCGTAGGCGGCTGTCTCGCTGTACATCGGCTGGCGCAGTTTCAGGGTGCGCTCGATGGCTTTCGGACGCAGATCAAAGAGTTTCTCAATCTTTTTTGCAATTTCACCGTCACTCATTTCAACATGGCTGCGGCCATAGGTGTTCACGTAGATATTCATCGGGCGGGCCACGCCGATGGCGTAACTAACCTGTACCAGCATCTCGTCGGCCACACCTGCTGCCACCATGTTCTTGGCGATATGGCGGGCTGCATAGGCAGCCGAACGGTCAACCTTCGATGAGTCTTTGCCAGAGAAAGCACCGCCACCATGAGCCCCCTTGCCGCCATAGGTGTCGACGATGATCTTACGGCCTGTCAGACCTGTGTCTCCATGAGGGCCGCCAATCACAAACTTTCCTGTTGGGTTCACATAATACTTGATGTCGAGGCCAAACAGGTCGAGCACTTTCTGGGAGTGGATCTGCTGCTTGACACGGGGGATAAGGATGTTGATGACGTCGTCTTTGATCTTGGCGAGCATCTTCTCGTCCTCGTCGAACTCGTCGTGCTGCGTGCTGACGACAATAGTATCGATGCGCTCGGGGATGCCGGCGTCACTGTACTGTACCGTCACCTGGCTCTTGGCGTCTGGGCGCAGATAGGTCATCTCCTTGCCCTCCTTGCGGATGTCGGCCAGCGTGCGCATGATCAGATGGGCCAGGTCAAGCGAAACGGGCATGTAACTTTCCGTCTCGTTGGTGGCGTAGCCGAACATCATGCCCTGGTCGCCGGCTCCCTGCTCCTCCTCGTCCTCACGGTCGACACCCTGATTGATGTCTGCGCTCTGTTCGTGGATGGCGCTCAGGATACCGCAGGAGTTGCCGTCAAACTGATATTCGGCCTTGGTATAGCCGATGCGCTTGATGGTGTTGCGGGCGATGGTCTGCAGGTCGATATAAACCTCGCTGCGCACCTCACCCATGATGACAACCTGTCCTGTGGTGACAAACGACTCGATGGCGCAGCGCGCCTTCGGGTCGTAAGCCAGGAATTGGTCTAGTATCGCATCAGATATCTGATCGGCCACCTTGTCGGGGTGGCCCTCAGATACTGATTCTGATGAAAATAGATAACTCATTTTTTATTGTTTACAGTTAAATTACTCTGCTGGCATCATGATCACCTCTGCATGGTTGCCGGCACTTACCAGTTGCTTCACGAAGGCGCTGATGCTCTCGGGAGTCTGGGCATTAACGATCTTCTCATAGTCGGTATGGAAGTCAACGCCCCATTGGCGCCAGTCGTTGATTCGTCCGAGCCAGTAGTTGTTCTGCTTCAACTGGTCGCCGTGGTTCTTGAGCATATACTCCTTCACCTTCGTCAGTTTGTCGGCATCGCAACTCTTGGTGATGGCTTCCACCTCGTCGCGCATAATCTTGAGGGCTACGTCAGCCTTCTCAGGCTTCATCGGGCAGTAGGCCAGGATCTGGGCTGTGGTCTCAAAGTCGTTGCGGTCGATGGTGCCCTGTGCACCTACGGTATAGGCGGCGCTGGCATCCTCACGGATCTTCTTCAGGTACTCCATGCTCAGGATCTGGCTGGCCATGGACGTCTTGATGCTGTTCTCCAGCGTGTAGGGCATTTTGTCCGTGTACCAGTGCATCATGGCGATGGCCTTCGGTGTCTCTGCCTTGTTCTTGAAGTCATTGATGACAACACCCTTGTAGTCGGTGTCCACCTTCTGGCTTTTCACTACCTTCTTCTGTGCGGGCAGTGAACCCAGATACTGTTCGATGAGCGGGCGGATGGTGGCCTCGTCGTAGTTGCCGATGATGGTGAAGGTGAAGGCTGCTGCATTGGCAGTGCTCTCCTTGGCCATCTGGAGGATGCGGTCATAGTTGACCTTTTGCAGTTCTGCCACTTCCAGGGTCTTGTTGCGGGGGTTATGGCTTGTGACGGTGGCGGTCAGTGAGTCGGAGAACACGTTCTCAGGCTGCAGCAGACGGTTCTTCAGCGCTACTTCTGTGGTCTGCATCAGGTTGTCATACGACTTCTGGTCCTTGGCGATGTTGGTGAAGTAGAGGTAGACGAGTTGCAGCATGGTCTCCACGTCCTTCGGAGTGGAACTGCCGTTGATGTGCTGGCGGTTGGTGCCCAGTGAGAGCGATGCGCTGGCAATCTTGCCGGCGAGGGCTTTCTCCAGTTCGGTGTGCGAGAAGTTGCCCAGGCCGCTGGCTTCGATCACGTCGTCGAACATCTTGATGTTGGCAAAGTCCTTCTCGCCGTAGAGTGCTGAACCTCCAAAGCCTTCTCCGCTCAGGATCACCTGGTCCTTCTTCAGGTCGGTCTGCTTCAGCACGACGGTGACACCGTTTGAAAGCGTCAGTTCGGTGTAGCCGAAGAGGTCGTTCTTGGTCTCCTTGCTGATCTTGCCGGGCTTAGGCAGGGTGGTCATCAGGGGCTCGTCCTTCACATTGTCCACATAGGCCTCGATCTGGGCGCTGCGGGCGGCGGCGATGGCGCTCTTCAGGCCGTCCTCTGTCGGATAGACGGCGCCTTCCTTCTCGTTGTTGAAGTTCAGAACCACCAGGTTAGTGTCCGAGGTGGCCACCAGTTCCTTCATCAGGCTGTTGACGGCCTCAAGCGGCAGCACCGGAACGACCTGCTTCATCGTGGTGTAGGTATAGTCGATGCTGGGGATGGGCTCATTGTTGAGGAAGTGCTGTACGTACTGGTTGACGAACTGGCGGTTGAAGCGCTTGTCCTTGTTGGAGTATTGCTTGTCGAGCGAACTGGTGTAGTTGGCCTTGAAGCGGTTGTATTCTGTGGCGGTGAAGCCGAACTCTGCTGCGCGGCGCGCCTCGGTGAGGGCGGCCTTCAGGGCGGCGTCTGTCTGGCCGTCCTTTGGCAGGATGCCCATTTCAAAGGCGTCGACGCCTCTTGAGAACAGGTAGTTGCCGTCGCTGGCCGATGCCTGCAGGAACGGGCTTTCGGGCTTCTCGGCATATTCCTTCAGACGGTCGTTGAGCATGGAGATGGCGGCCTCCTTCAGATAGTCGGCCAGCAGGTAGGCCATCGTACCCTTCAGGGTGTCGGGGAAGGCCTCGTGCTTCATCATCAGTTCCACGATGTTGTATTGCTGCTCCTTGTCCTTGTCGATTACGAAGATCGGCTCGTTGTTGTCGGGCACGGGCTCTTTGGTGACCAGAGCGCGGTTCTCGGGGAGCACGATGGGCGAGAACAGGTCCTTGATCTTCTGCTCCACTTTGTCCACGTCGACATCACCGACGATGATGATGCCCTGGTTGTCGGGGCGATACCACTTCTCGTAGTAGGACTGCAGGAAGGGGCGCTCGAAGTTGTCGATGATTTCCATCAGTCCGATGGGCATGCGGTAGCCGTATTTGGATCCAGGGTAGAGTTTTGGCAGGTCGCGCTCCAGCATACGCATCTGTGCTGACGTGCGCAGGCGCCACTCCTCATGGATCACACCACGCTCTTTCTCAATCTCCTCCTGCTCCAGCAGCAGACCGTCGGCCCAGTCGTAGAGGATGAGCAGACAACTATCCACGATCGACTCACGCGTTGTAGGTACATTGCTGATATTATAGACCGTCTGGTCGATAGAGGTGTATGCGTTCAAGTCGGTACCGAACTTCACGCCAATGCTCTCACACCAACGCAGCAGTTCGTTGCCTTTGAAGTGCTTCGAGCCGTTGAAGGCCATGTGCTCCAGGAAGTGGGCCAGGCCGCGCTGGTCGTCGTTCTCCTGAATAGAGCCCACGCGCTGGGCGATGTAGAACTCGGCACGATTCTCGGGCCAGTTGTTGTGGCGGATGTAATAAGTTAGTCCGTTGTCAAGTTTGCCGATGCGTACATCGGGGTCTACAGGCACGGCCGGCATCTGCATCTGTGCCAGCGTGGCCACTGTGCTGAGCAAGGTCAGCATCACGACTGAAAAAAGTCTTTTCATACTCATTGTGGTTTTATTAATTAGAGATTCTGGGTGCAAAATTACTGTTTTTTTCTTAATTAGACGCTGTCATAGGGAAAAAACTACACTGTATTTATCTTTTTTTCTTCTTCTGACTGTCTTCGGGGAAATAGGCCCTCACCTTGTCCCAGTCCACGCTGACCACCTCTGCGGGCTTGTCGTAGTCGGTGGCCGTGGCCTTCTGGCGGCTGAGGTCGAAGCGCACGGTCAGCCTGTCTTCCACGCTGACGGCATGGCTCAGCGTGTCGAGGCGGATGATGTCGTATCGGTCGCCCGTTACATCCACGTCGACGCTGTCGGCTCCCTCTGATGCCTTCTTGACGTGATTCCTGTACTCCACAAGGCACTCATCGTTGGGCTTGAGATACCACATGAGCGTATCAGTGCCGCAGGCGCCCTCTTGGGTTGTCCTCACTGTCACCATCGCCGCCTTGCGCTCTTGGCTGATGCTGAAGATGCTGAATCCTGTGACACTGGCGATCAGGATGACGATGAGTATGCCGCATATCAGTGGCTGCAGCAGGCACCCCAATGCCAGACCTTTCCAGTGCTTGCGGGAATAACCGTAGAGAGGAACCAGTATCGAGGCGAAGATGATCAGCATGATGCCGATCAGCATGATAATCGTGTGGCTTAAATGGAATTCGATAAGCATATCTCTGATCCTTTTGATTCTTGATGACTATTTCTTCTGAATGGCAAACATCGTCAGGTCGTCGCTCTGCTCGGCATCGCCTACAAACTGCTGGACGGCCGCCGTCATCGCGGCGACGAGTCCCTCCGGCTGCCGGGTGGCAGGCTCTGCTGTCTGAATCATGCGGTCCATGCCGAACTGCTGGTGGGTGGCGTTCTCGGCCTCGTTCAGTCCGTCGGTATAGAGGAACAGTGTGCTTCCCGCCTTCATCTGTATCTGCTGGCGGGTGAAGTCCCATCCTCCCATGACGCCTGCCGGCAGGTTGGGGTCGCACTCCAGAAACGTCACTTCGCTCTCTGTCAGCAGCATCGGCATGTCGTGGCCCGCATTCGAGTAGTCCAGCAGGCCCGTGGTCAGGTCGAGCACGCCCACGAAGAGCGTGACGAACATGTCGGTATCATTGCTGTCGCTCAGCGACTCGTTGATGCCTTTCGCCATCTGCTGTGGTTCCGCCGTGTGGGCGGCGATATTACGGAACAGCGACCGCGTGACGGCCATCACCAGTGAGGCCGGCACGCCCTTGCCCGACACGTCGCCGATGCAGAAGAACAACTTCTCGTCGCGGATGAAGAAGTCGTAGAGGTCGCCGCCCACGGCCTTGGCGGGCTTCACCAGCCCGTAGATGTCGATGTCCGTGCGGTCGGGGAAGGCGGGGTAGGTCTTAGGCAGCATGCTCATCTGGATGTTGTGGGCTATGCGCAGTTCGTTCTCGATGGAGGCCTTGGCCGTCGTGGTGGCCTTCAGTTCCTCCACGTAGTTGGTCAGCGAGTGCTGCATGTTCTCGAAAGAGTCGCGCAACTGGCAGATCTCGTCGCGGTGCTTGATGGTGGGCAGTGAGGTGTCAAACTGCCCCTGTGCCACCCTGTCGGCAGTATTGGCCAGCAGTTTCAGAGGCTTCGTCGCTCGCTTGATGGTGAGGTAGCACACCATGAAGGTGATGACCACCACGACGGTGATGACGAACAGGGCGGCAAAGCCTATCAGCATAGCGAGGAAGTCTAAGTTGTCGGCTGCACACGGGGTGGCCAGTATCCAGTCAGTGCCGGCCACGGGGGAATAGAACAGATAGGTGTCCGTCCTGTTCACCAGCACTGTTCTTTCCGTCTCGTCCTTGCTGGTCATGCCGTCTTTCATCTCCTGAATGGCTTTCTCGGCCAGCCCTGATTCTTTATAGTCTTTTACGTGCGCGAAGAAGTTGCCTTTCAGGATGCGTCTCTTGTCGGGATGAGTCATATAGGTGCCGTCGCGCAGCAACACATGGCTGACAATCTTTTTCTGTTGTGCCGAGATCATCCAGGCATCATGCTCAAACAGACTGTCCTGCTCGGCCAGGATCCGTGTCATGAAGTCGAGCGAGAGGTCGGCGCCAAGTGCTGCCACCACCCGCCCCTGGGCATTGCGAATGGGGTGGATATAGGCCACCAGCGGCGTGGCGGCATCGCGGCCGTCCCAGAAAGGCTCCGACCAGTAGGCCGAGTCGCTGGCGATGGCCTGCTTGAACCAGTCACTCTCCAGATAGTTGTAGCCGTCGCCACTCAGTTGTTTTGACTCCACCTCCATGCTGTCGTTGCGCCAGGCATAGGGACAATACTGACGGCCCTTGCCGGGGAAATAGTTCTCTGCAAAACTGATGCCGCAACTGCGTATGCGCGGATTCTGCCTGACGATGCGCTCCAAGATGTCCTGCAGGCGGTCGGGCTCGCTCAGGTGACGCTCTATGTCAAAGATCTGATTGTCTACGGCCACGCTGACGTCCGACATCACCTCGTTGATCCTGCCGTTGGCTGATCTCATGCCACTGTGGAAACTGGCGGCACTCACTTCCACCACTGAACTCTCCATTAAGTCGTAGACCAGGAACGACAGGCCCGTCATCATGACGAGCAGCACCAGTATCACCCAGCGTGACAGGCGGCTGGCAAACGAGCGGTTGTATTTCTTCTTCTCCATCCGTATGCTTTTGCTTTCGACGCTGCAAAATTAAGGAAAAATACGCTATCTTGCAAATCTTTGGACTGATTTTTTATCTTTGTGTCGTTGTGTGTTCGTTTCCCATCAGTATAATTATACGTCAGGTCGGGATAAGAAAGCCGCTTGAAAATCTTTTCCTGACTTCGGCGGTTTTGATTCACTTTGCCCAAGACAATGGTCATGGTTGTTTTTAAATATGCAAAAAACGATTTATAGGTTTTCCCGGACCATGTTCCTCGGATGGTGCTCCAGTATCTCGCGGCGCAGCGTCGAGGTGTCTACGTGGGTGTAGATTTCCGTTGTGCCTATGTCCTCATGGCCGAGCAGAGCCTGGATAACGCGCAGGTCAGCACCGCCTTCCAGCAGGGCTGTGGCGAAGGAGTGCCTGAGCGTATGGGGCGAGATGGTCTTCGTGATGCCCGCTTCCGCGGCCTGCCGCTTGATCATGATTAGGATCATCGTGCGCGTCAGGTGCTTGCCGTAGCGGTTCAGGAACACGTAGTCCTCCTCGCCGGGCTTGATCTTCATGTGCTGGCGGTCGTCAAACCAGAAACCCAGTTCCCTGATGGCCTTCTGCGAGATCGGGACCAGACGCTCTTTCGACCCTTTGCCCAGCACGCGCACGAACTCCTCGTCGAGATAGAGGCTCGACAGTCTGAGGTTCACCAGTTCACTCACGCGCAGCCCGCAGGAGAAGAGCACTTCGATGATGGCACGGTTGCGATGCCCCTCCCATTTTGAGAGGTCAATGCTTGCCTCTAACCTGTCTATCTCCTCAGCCGACAGCACTTCAGGCAGATGCTCGCCAATCTGGGGCGACTCCAACAGTTCCGTGGGGTCGTCCTCGCGATAGCCGTCGAGTTGCAGGAATCGGAAGAAGGAGCGCACGCCGCTCAGGATGCGGCACTGAGAACGGGCATTGATGCCGATGTCGTGGAGGCCTGCCGAGAAGGTCTCCAGGTCTTCGAGTGTCACCTCCCTCACGTCCTTCCCCTCTCGTTTCAGATAGTCGAGCAGTTTCTGGAGGTCGCGCTGATAGGCGTCGAGCGTGTTGCCCGACATGTTGCGCTGCAACTTCAGGTAGCGTATGTAGTTCTTTATGATGTCTTTCTCCATCTGGCTGCCATTTTTGCGGCAAAGATACGAAAAAGCGAGCGGACTGCCAAACATTCCGCCTGCTTTTTTCGTGATGGATATGACCGGTAGTTGCCCTATGCTTGTCCTATCATATCGAAGATAGGCAGCATTAGGAAATACAAAGAAAAATGGGTTTTCCTTTGGTATTTCGCTCGATTTGCACTATCTTTGCACCCAAATCGCAAATGTCATGGTGAAGATACAGATTATCAACGGCCCGAACCTCAATCTGCTGGGCCAGCGTGAGCCGGGCATCTATGGCTCGGAATCGTTCGACGTCTACCTGCCCCAGTTGCGTCAGCGCTATCCGGACGTGCAGATAGACTACTATCAGAGCAACATCGAGGGAGAACTGATCGATAAGATGCAGGAGACGGGCTTCTTCGGCGGCTACGACGGCATCGTGCTCAATGCCGGTGCCTATACCCACACCAGCGTAGCGCTGCAGGACTGTATCCGCTCGCTGAAGTGCCCGGTCGTGGAGGTGCATATCTCCAATGTCCACAAGCGTGAGGAGTTCCGCCATCACTCTTTCATCTCCTGTGCCTGCCTGGGCGTTATCTGTGGCTTCGGCCTCGACAGTTACCGCCTGGCAGTGGAAGCGATAGTCGCTGCTAAATGACGCTCGACGACTATATCCTGCAGCATACGGAGCCCGAACCCGACTATCTCTATCGTTTGTGGCGGGCCACCAATCTGCACACCATCCATGGGCGGATGGTCAGCGGGCACCTGCAGGGAAGGCTGCTGAAGATGCTGGTTGCGATGATTCGCCCCAAGCGTATCCTGGAGGTGGGCACGTTCAGCGGCTACAGTGCTATCTCGATGGCAGAAGGCCTGGAGGAGGGCGGCAGACTCTATACCTTCGAGATCAACGATGAGATGGAGGACTTCACCCGGCCTTGGATTGAGGGCTCCAGCGTGGCCGACAAGATAGAGTTCATCATCGGCGATGCCCTGACGGAGGCACCCAGACTCGGCATCATGTTCGATATGGCCTTCATCGACGGCGACAAGCGCACCTACTGCGAGACCTACGAGATGGTGATGCCGATCCTCCGTCCGGGTGGCTTCATACTCGCCGACAACACGCTCTGGGACGGACACGTCATCGACCACTCCTACGATCATGACCGCCAGACACAGGGCATCGAGACCTTCAACGACTATATCGCCCGCGACGACAGGGTGGAGCAGGTCATCCTCCCTCTCCGCGATGGTCTCACACTGATAAGGAAGAAATAGTAAACATATAGTTATGCAAGAGACAAGACAAAACAAAATAGCGCGACTGCTTCAGAAGGAACTGTCGCTGATATTCCAGCAGCAGACCCGTGCCACCCACGGCACGATGGTTTCTGTCACCAGAGTGAAGATATCACCCGACCTGAGTGTATGCACAGCCTACCTGAGCGTCTTCCCCAGTGAGAAGGGCGAGGAGATACTGGCGAATGTCAATGCCAATGTGAAGTCGGTAAGATATGAATTAGGTACACGCGTGCGCAATCAGTTGCGCATCATTCCCGAACTTCGATTCTTTATCGACGACTCGCTCGATTACATAGACCGCATCGACGAACTGCTGAAACAATGAACTTCCCCTTTTACATAGCCCGTCGCTACCTCTTCTCCAAGAAGTCGACGCATGCCATCAATATCATCAGTGGCATCTCCATCGTCGGAGTGGCTGTGGCTACAATGGCGCTGGTTGTCACGCTCTCCGTGTTCAACGGCTTCCATGATATGGTGGCTTCCTTCTTCACCTCGTTCGACCCGCAGTTGAAGATTGTGCCCGTCAAGGGTAAGACGGTGCCTGCCGACGACCCTGTACTGACCCGCGTCAAGCAGTTGCCGCAGGTGGAAGTGGCCATGGAGACGGTTGAGGACCAGGCACTGGCCGTCTACAACGGACTGCAGGCGATGGTGGTGGTCAAGGGTGTCGAGGAGAGTTTCAGCCAACTCACGCATATCAACGAGATTCTGCTGGGCGACGGCGCGTTCGAACTGCGGGCCGCCGATATGTTCTATGGTATCCCCGGCATCAGACTGGCCGAGCAACTTGGCACGGGCTACTCATACGAACAGCCTATCCGCATCTATGCGCCGCGCCGCGAGGGACAACTCAATATGGCCAACCCCCTCGACGGACTGGTGGAGGATGAACTCTATTCGCCTGGCGTGATCTTCAATGTCAAGCAGTCGCGCTACGACAAGAACTATATCCTCACCGATATCGCTTTCGCCCGCCGTGTGTTCGAGCAGCAGGGCATGGTGTCGGCCCTGGAACTGCGTCTGAAACCAGGTAGCAATTTCGACCGCGTGAAGTCTGAGATTAAGTCGATTGTGGGCGATGGCTATTCTGTGCTCGACCGCTATGAGCAGCAGGACGACACGTTCAAAATTATGAAGATTGAGAAGTTGATAGCCTACCTCTTCCTGACCTTCATCCTCTTGGTGGCCTGTTTCAATATCATCGGCTCCCTGTCGATGCTGATCGTCGACAAGAAGGACGATGTCGTGACGCTCCGCAACCTCGGTGCCAGCGACAAGCAGATCGTGCGCATCTTCCTCTTTGAGGGGCGTCTGATTTCTGCTATCGGAGCCATTATTGGCATCATCATCGGATTGCTACTCTGCTGGGCCCAGCAGACGTTCGGACTTGTCAAGTTAGGCTCGTCGAGCGGTTCGTTCGTCGTCAATGCCTATCCTGTCAGCGTCCATCCTGAGGATGTCGTGCTTATCTTTATTACCGTCCTCGTGGTTGGCTTCCTCTCCGTCTGGTACCCTGTCCGCTATTTTGCTAAGCGGCTGCTGTAGAAGGGCGAAATAGACAATTTCCCAAAGCACAACAAATGCTCCGTCACCCTCGGTAACTGTCTGATAAACAGTGAGATGATGGCGGAGCATTTCCCGTGTCCTGATGTTGACTGCGTTTTTCCTTCGGTCTCAGTCACACCATGCTCCTATTGCCTGGCCTCGCCCTCTGTCGTTATGAGCCCTATTCAAAGTGGCTTGGAGGTCCCTGCTCTTTAATCTGCGACTTAAGTCATAGAGTCTTGCCTCTTATGTCGCACGATGCTGCGACTTATGTGCTAGATATCTGCCACTTATGTCGCAGATTTGTCATCTACGTCCTCGCATATGACTTGGTTCCGCTTTAAGAGCGATAATCTGCCTTCTCGAAAATGCTCTCATGAACCTTTATAGGTGAATGATTTAACTGTGAAAAATGCTCCGCTATCATTTCTTTGGAAATCAATAGGTTACGCCACCTGGCGGAGAATTATGTCATTCCAGTGTGGTGTTCTCTACCTCGACAGGTTCGTGCAGGAAGATCTGTGCCTGTTCCTTAAACTTGTCGGGGTTCTCTGTGGTGAGATAGTGGGCGGTGGCACCTTTGGAGCATTTCTGCTCTATCTGCGGGTGACGCTCCAGATAGTGCGCCAAACTATCGGCCACGTATTCGCCCTGTGGCACCACGCGGACACCGTCGGGCAGATACTTCAGGATTTTTGGCATCAGAAGGGGATAGTGGGTGCAGCCGAGGATGAGGGTGTCAATCTGAGGGTCGAGGCGCATGATCTGGTCGATGCGCTTCTTGACGAAGTAGTCGGCACCGGGGGAGTCGGCCTCGCTGCCTGCCATGCCGCCCGAGCGCGTCCGCACCTGCAATACCGAGTTCGTCACTTGGCTCGTGGCAGAGACATCCGCGATGTCTTCCACGAGCCCTTTCTCACATGCCGTCAGCCCCAGCACCGCCAAGGCCGACGCAATCAATGATAATCGTTTCATTGTTGTAACTGTTTTGATGGTTATTTGGGACTATTCCCATCAAAAAGAATACAAAAGTAACGAAAAAACACCCGCCTTCCGTCTCTTTTAACGCCCAAATGCCCCGTTTTTCACAAACTTTTTGTACCTTTGCAGCCGAAAGGCTGCGAAACTGCTTCCACTCGGTCGCAGTTGTGGCATCCGTTATAACATTAAATACGTATTTGTCATGGCAAGACCAATCAAAGAGACCCCCATCCTCTACGGTGAGGAAGCGCGTAAGTTCGAGACGCGCATGATGAATCCGCCCAGGCTTCCGGCTGAACAAATAGAACGCATGCAGCGCGACTATGAATTCATGCGTTCAAGATGTGTAAACTGTACATTCTGAGATGATGGACAAGGAGAACCTGCAGTTGCGCCGTTTGGGCGAGAATGATCACGTAACTTCATTCGACTGTGGCGATGAAGACCTTAACGACTTCATCCTCACCGATGCGTCGTTGTACTACCACGTTCGGCTCGCCACCAGTTACGTGCTGGAAGATAGCATTTCCGGGCAGGTCGCCGGCTATTTCAGTCTCGCCCACGACCGCATATCCCTGACCGACTTCCCCAGCAATTCAGCCTACAACCGCTTCCGCAAGCAGTTCTTCGCCCAGGGTAAGATGTTCAAGAGTTATCCGGCTCTGAAGATATGCCGTCTGGCCACCAGTAAGTTGGTCCGCGGACTGGGCATCGGAAGCATGATGCTTAATACCATCATCGAGTCATACAGAGGCGGCAATAAGGCTGGCTGTCGCTTTATTACCGTCGATGCATATATCGATGCCATCCCATTCTACTTAAAGCAAGGCTTCTTGCCGCTTTCCAAATCTGACGAGGACGCTGCTACTCGTCTGCTCTATTTCGATCTGGAAAGTGTAAAGGACATAAAGACCCTCTAATTCACCCTTCCTCCCCATGCCCCGCAGAGAGTTAAATAATGCAAACGCAGTGAAAAGAATGACCGATTTCCTTGGTCATTCCGATATTTTTGATACTCTCTCTCTCATGCGCTAACCGCCAGTCCACCTCTTTCCATACGTGCGCCAATATACGGCTTTCTTTGCAGAAATGCAAGTTTTGGAGCAGCGAGAGCAAAGGCAAACTTGTTTGCCATTTGCCGAGTCGCGACAAAACTCGACCGAAGGTCAAGGGAAGCCTTGCTATTTTTGTCCCTATACTAATTACATATCCGTATAATGAAGAAGATTATCCTGATACTCGCGGCCATGCTGACGTTCGCCGCCTGCACCAAGGAGGGTGACGTCATCTATCAGACCGACCCCGCCGATGCACCGTCGGCCAAGCCGCTCGTCACCGTCATCTACGACCCCAATGCCGTGGGCGACGGCAACTACAACGACCTCATCTACCAGAGTGTGGAGCAGGCCGCCAAGGAGCACGACCTGCGCACCATGCACCTCTCGCCCTCCTCGCGCACTGAGGGGCTGGCCTACCTTGAGACGCTCTTCCAGCAGATGAGCGCCGCACAGGACACCGTGCGACGGCTCTTCATCGTGGCCGCCGCCAGTTACGACGACTACCTGCGCCGGAACAACGACCGCCTGGCCGCCAACCCCTACACCGACCTGCTCTATCTCGAGACCTCCGAGCCACTCGACGGCAAGGGTTCCACGCTCTACCTGCCCTACTACGGCGCGATGTACGAGGCCGGAGCCATGGCCCAGTCCCTGGCCTCGGAGGTGCTGCTCGTGGCCGCCAACCCCAAGGTGGAGTCGGTCAGCGGAGCCGTCGACGGTTTTACGGATGGCTTCAACGCCGACTACATCCAGTACCCCGAACGGCTTGGCATCAGCAAGACGCTCGTCACCGAATATCTCTCCGACGACGTGGCCGGAGGCTTCACTGTGGCCGACACCACAGCCATACACGTCATGTACGACCGCCAGTGGACCGGCTACTTCAAGATGCTCGTGCCCGTCTGCGGCGGTGCTGCCCGCACCTTCCAGTATCTGAACGACATGATGGGCGGATACAGCATAGTGGGCATCAACACGGCCATCAACTCAAGCCAGAGTCCGATCTCCTGCGTCAAGCACATCGACCGCGCCGTCGGCCTCTGCATCGAGCAGTGGCTCTCGCCCGAGGGCATGCCCAAGCACCAGTCGCTCGGCCTGGCCGACGGATACACCGACGTGCTAGTCACGCCAAACAACAGTCTTCTGTACAGCATAATTAGTTTCGCCGATGGCTACGAACTCACCGATGAGATGCGGGCAAAGATTCACGAAGAAGCAATCAGAAAGGAGGCAGAATATGAAAAATAGTATGAAAATACAGACCCCACCCCTAACCCCTCCCCTTGATGGGAGGGGAGCGGCTTCCGCCACAAATCACACGCATAGCAAGCCGCAGGGCACTCCCCTCCCATCAAGGGGAGGGGCAGGGGTGGGGTCTGTAATATCCATCCTCATCCTCATGCTGTTCTTCTTCACTTCCTGCCGTCAGGAGGACGACCGCACGGAGATCGTTCCCGCCCGCCACTGGGTGGAGAAGACCGTGGCCGTGGTGGCACCCATCGGCGACGCTGCCACGAAGGCCCGTCTGGAGCGCACCGCCGACTGGTTCCTGGAGAACTTCCGCGAGGCGCAGATGCACGACACGCTGGCCATCGACCTCAAGATAGCGTGGTACGACGAACTGTCGGCCAACCTTGCCGAACTGAGCACCCGCCTGGCCTCAGACAGCACCGTCGTCGCCGTCATCGGCCCCTTCTCCAACGAGGGCGTGGCAGAGTTCGCCCCCGCCTGCATGAAGACACAGAAACCCCTCATAGCCCCCACGGCCACCAGCGAGGACGTCATCCGCCGCTATGCCGTCACCACCAGCGGACAGAAGACGAACACCACGCCCTTCCTCTGGTCGCTCACCGAGACCGACGTCAACTTCACCGGACTGCTCATGAGCGGCTTCGCCACCGAGAGCAAGTACTATGAATACCAGTACAAGGACATCCTCGAAGACGACGAACTCACCGATGCGACGTGCGGCGTATTCACACCCGACGATGCTTACGGCATGACGTTCAACTACTGGGCACCCTTCTACGCCCAGGAGGTAGGCATCACGCTGCAGCGTAACCAGCAGTTCGGCTCCAGTGCCGGCCTGCTCTCACTGCTCGGCGAATACCGGCCCGTCATGCGCGAGAGTCCGTTTGTCCGCTCTGCCATTTTCTGCGCCGTAGAGACCGCACAGCAGATGTACGACGTGGTGCACGACAACCGCAAGGCGATGCTCGACGACCCCGAACTGGCCGACATGCTGCCCAGCACCGACCCCGACGACCCCGCCAACGACCAGTTCTGGCAGTTATTCAACGCCACCTACCAGACCTACTTCGCCTTCTCGGGCTTGAGCGAGGATGCCCTGACGGCCCTCGGCCCGCGCGGCACGAAGATACTGCAGGGCACCGAAGGCTTCTCCCCCTACGCCGACCCCGGCACGGGCTTCGAACTGAGTTACAAGACACGCTTCTCGCAACTGCCCACCTTCGCCGAGTGCAAGATCTACGATGCCCTCATGCTCGCCGCCTTCGCCGCCTGCTACGTGGAGCACCGCCGTCCAGTGGTCGGCGATAGTGTCGCCAACGACCTCAACCAAGCCATCATCGCCATCACCTCCGGCTCTGCCGCAGCCCCCATGGGCGGCTCCGCCTGGGATGCCACCGCCATGGAGATCTACCTCTCCGCCCTGGAGCGCGGCCAGCTGCTCCACTTCATCGGCGCCTCCGGCGAGATCGCCTTCGACCGCGACACCTACACCGCTGCCACCACCACGACCTACGTGCGCTGGCAGATCATCGACGACCAGATCGTCCACCGCCAGTACTTCGGCACCACCGGCGGGCGCACCACCGACGCCAACGCCGCCTGGCTCTACCTCTACAACGAGCAGCAGGCCAGCGCCGACTTCATGGAGCAGGCCAGTGCCGGCACCGACCACCACTTCGCCTATCCCGCATTGACCGACCAATACGCCGTGCTCGTGCAGGGTTCCGACGGCTATTTGAACTACCGCCACCAGGCCGACGTGCTCAGCGTGTATCAGGCCCTGCGGCGCGGCGGTTTCGACGACGACCACATCATCCTCATCACCGATGCCACGATGGCCGCGCAGAGCCGCAACCCCCAGCCCGGCACCGTGCGCAACGCCCCTGGCGGCCCCGACCTCCTCGGCGGCACCGACCAACTGCCGAAAGCCGTAGTAGACTACGACAGCCGCGACCTCTCCGCCAGCGACATCGCCGACATCCTCGCGGGCCGCGCCTCGTCGCGCCTCCCCGTCGTTCTCCCCCAGGATGCGGGCAACAACGTGCTCTTCTACTGGAGCGGCCACGGCCGCAGCCAGTCGCAGGGCGGAGCCGACGAGTTCGTCTGGCGCGACACCCGCGCCGGCCAGGGCTTCACCGCCGATATGCTGCGCCAGACGGCCAGCCAGATGAAGTTCCGCAAGCTGCTCATCGCCGCCGAGCCTTGCTACGGCGAGCGCGTCATCCGCGCCGTCGAGGGGCTGACGGGCGTGCTCGCCATGTCGGGGGCCAGTGCCGCCGAGCAGTCGTGGGCCGACCACTGGAACAACGATGCCCGCATCTGGATGTGCAACCGCTTCTCGCTGAACCTCGTCAACTGCCTGACCGACAATCCGCAGAGCAACTTCCGCGACATCTTCCTCTACTGTGCCCAGCACACCCTCGGCTCCCACGCCAAGATAGTGAACGCCGCCAACTACGGCAACCTCTTCACCACCGGCCCCGCCGAGTTCATACTGTATAATAGATAAGGTATAACAATTATAATATGTCTAACAATTTAAATTAAACGACAATGAGAAAGAACAGACTGCTTTCCCTGTTGCTGATGGCCGCGATGCTGGCCACGACAGCCGTGTTCACCGCGTGCTCCTCTGACGATGACGCGCCGGAGAAAGACCCGAACGTGATCATCGCCGGTGAGAACGACCCGCTGGGCGAGCCCATCGGACTGGTGTACACCGACTTCCTGACCCCTAACGACGTGACCCACAATGCCGACACCACCGAGCTGAGCATCAGCAAGGCGCTGGCCGACAAGAAGGGCATCACCAACTTCGTGAACCGCCCCATGGGTATCTGGGATGACCAGCAGCACCGTTCCTACCTGCGCCGCGCCACGGAGCAGCGGCTCGTGGGCGACCGCTACGTGCTGAAGGTGGTGCGCTCGTCGGTTGCCGAGGTAATCAACGGCCAGGAGGTGCAACTCAACACCCACCTCTACTACAACCCCGGCCGCATGGTGTCCCGCGGCGGACTGACGAGGGCATCGATGGGCGACCCCGAGGCTGACAAGTACGTGGACGACAACAACGTGATCCACCCCGCAGCCATCACCCTGTGCACCAAGCCCAACAGCGGCGCCAACTCCGAGGACCTGGACCTGAGCCAGGCCGGAAGCCGCACGATCACTATCGAGGATATGTTCAACGGCAAGACCGACGGCGCGAACAGTTGGCTCAGCGACCTGTGGGATGACGTCGTGGATGCCTTCGAGGATGCCTGGGATGCCATTGTTGATGCAACGTCGTACGACTGGGACCCCCACAACAATTGGAGCCTGCTGAAGTCGAAGACCACGATTTCCAGCGACGTAAAGTTCAACTGCGGCAAGGAGTCGGCCGACACCATCACCCTGCGCCTGCGCTGCCCCATCGAGTTCAACCTCGACTACACGCTCAACATCGACTCCCACGGCAGCATCGAGACGGCATTCGTGCCCGTGCTCGACTACCTGGAGACCTACGTCGAAGGCTACCTTGACGTCAATCCCCAGGCGCGCATCGGATTCTCCAAGACCATCACCCTGCCTGAGGACAAGCAGCGCATCGACCTCTTCAAGTTCTCAGGCGTCGGCTTTACCTTCATGCTTGGCCCCGTGCCCCTGACCGTCGACATCGACCCGAGAGTCTATCTGAAGTTCACCTCCACGCTCAAGGGCAATGCCTACCTCGGCGTGCAGTACGACATCGCCACCAAGTTCAAGGCCGGCTTTCGGTACAGCAACGGCAGCCTGAGCGGCATCGCCGAGGGTGAGAAGGTGAAGGACGAGTTCAGCTTCATCAACCCGAAGGCCGAGCTGGAACTCAAAGCCGGCGTGGGACTCTTCTTCGGCTGCGACATCGTCATCGAGAAAATCGGAGGCCCCACGTTCACCGTCGGCCCGCAGGTGAACATCAATGGCAAACTGAGTTACCAGATGGGCGACGACCGCATCAACGCCTCCATCGAGGGCAAGGCGGGTGTCGGCGGCGAGATAGGAGCCGTGCTCAAGGTCTTCGGCTACCAGATAGCCGACTGGCGCACCTACTTCGACATCGGCCCGCAATGGCAAATCTTCAAGTTTCCCGACGACGGCTCCGGCAGCAGCGGCAACTATGACCCGAACTACGGGGGAGGAGGCACTGGCGGAGGAGGCTCTGGGGGAGGAGGCGACGATGGCGAACCAGCCCTCGGTGACCTCTACTACAGCGACGGCACCTTCAGTAAGACGCTTGAGCCGGGCAAGACGCCCATCGGCGTGATAGTATACCTTGACAACTGGATAACGACAGATGACGACGAAATTGTCGAGAAGGGCAACGGCGGCGGCCACGGCCTCGTACTCTGCCTGAAGAATGCAGCAAGCGCTGTGCCATGGAGTTGGGAGTATGTTTCGAAATTCCCAGGGCAGGAGGTGACGAATCTGGCAGGGCTGATGCGCACGACGAACGTGAGCGGCTACAGGAACACGGCAACGCTGACCGCCGATGCCGACAGATATCCTGC
Source organism: uncultured Prevotella sp. (assembly GCA_947167845.1). GTDB lineage: Bacteria > Bacteroidota > Bacteroidia > Bacteroidales > Bacteroidaceae > Prevotella. Next base: position 25,001 of record CAMVJQ010000002.1, read on the forward strand.
CGCAGCGGCAGCAAAGAACTATAAAGGGCTGCCGGCTCCCGCAGGCACCACGGGCTGGTTCCTGCCCTCGGCACAGCAGTGGGTGAAGATGATGACGGGCCTTGGCGGACTGAAGGCGAGTGATATTAGTAAATGGTGGGATTGGTTTGACACCAGCCACACTGCTGTTGACAATTGGGAAGCCGCCTTCAAAAAGGCTGGCTCTGGCAACTACGACAGCATGATACCCCACCTCTGTTACTGGTCGAGTTCCGAGTATTCCGACGATGGCGCCTTAGGTCTGTACGTCGACGCTGCGGGTCCGGTTGGTGATTGCGGTTTCTACTGGAGCGCCAACTATAAGAACCGCAGGTACGACGATTATCGCGTTCGCCCCGTCCTCGCTTTTTAGCGATTACCCCCCCGAGTGAAGCAATGAACATGTCGCACCGTCAGCAAGACTTGCGCCCTCCGCCGGAGGACATCGCCAGGCCTGTCGTGGCGTGACGCTTCCCGACTGCACCGCAGGGACGGATATTTGCTCCGCGTCCTGCAAAACAGCAAAATAACCTATCGGCCTCACTGCCCTGGAACGGGCGGTGGGGCTTTTTTTTATGTCTAACATTTTTTTTTAACAAAAAAAACAATGAAACAGAAAAAGTATGAATCGCAGCTAAACCTGCGTAGAGTGATGAGGGAAAAAACGTAAGTGATGTATGGCTGGCCAATCAGACAGGCTATAGTCGTCAGACGGTGAACAACTGGATAAATGGACGAAGAGATATTACTGTCGGTCGACTGCATGAGGTTGCGGGTGCACTTGAAGTACGTGTTCGCGACCTCTTTGATGAGTAGGGGGTGTAAACGCTCTGTTGACTATCTCGCGCCACGACGGAAAGTTGTGGCGCTTTTTCTTGCATGTGTGTGTTTTTGGTGCTAACTTTGCGGTACTATGAGCGAAGAAAAGAAACCAAAGAAACAACGAAAGTCCACGGCGGCTGCTCCCCCGACGGAGCACAAGCCGTCGTGGCAGGAGAAGTATGCCTCGCCGGAGGAGATAGAGCAGATGCTCAGCAGTCGCGTGCTGCTGCGCTACAACGAGGTGCGCCACCGCACGGAGGTGCACTGGCTGTCGCAGGGCCCGGTCATCGGCGAGGACGAGCAGGGCCTGCTGACCATCTTCGGCGGCGACGGCGGTGTGACCGACGGCTACGAGAACCTGACGGAATACGACGTGAACACGCTGTGGCGCAAGCTGTGCCGCGAGAAGCCCGTCATCAAGGAGCACCTGCGCAGCATCCTCTCGTCGGACTACGTGCCGAAGTACCATCCGTTCCGCTACTACCTGGAGCACCTGCCGCCGTGGACTGAGGAGCAGGGCGACGCCATCATGGGCCTGTCGCTGACGGTCAACGTGCGGGGCAACTCGGACGAGCAGATACTGTTCTACGAGTACCTGCGGAAGTGGCTGGTGGCGATGGTGGCGTCGTGGGCGGACGCGAAGGTGGTCAACAACGTGATGCTGGTGCTGATAGGCGAGCAGGGTTCGTACAAGACGACGTGGTTCTCGCACCTGCTGCCGCCCCAGCTGCGCGACTACTTCTACACGAAGACGAACGCGGGTCTGGTGTCAAAGGACGACCTGCTGACGCTGGCGGAGTACGGCTTAGTGTGCTGGGAGGAGCTGGACACGATGGTGCCCAAGGAACTGAACAAGCTGAAGGCGGCGATGACGATGCCGGCCATCAACGAGCGTGCGGCGTACGAACGGTACCACGAGAACCGCCCGCACCTGGCGTCGTTCTGCGGCACGGGCAACAACCTGCAGTTCCTCAGCGACACGACGGGCACGCGCCGCTGGCTGCCCTTCGAGGTGGAGTCCATCGAGTCGCCGCTGTCGCAGCCCTTCGACCACGATGCCGTCTTCGCTCAGGCGTACACCCTCTACCGCCAGGGCTTCCGCTACTGGTTCGACCGCCCGGAGATAGAGCGCCTGCAGCGCCACAACGAGGCATTCGAGGCTCCTAAGAAGGAGCAGGAACTGGTGGACATCTACTTCCGCAAGCCTGTAGACGGTGAACTGGGCGAGTTCATGCCCGTGTCGCGTGCCTTGCAGATTATTGGCGGCAACATCACGCGAGAGCTGAGCGACCGCAAGATAGGGCGTGCCTTCATGGACCTCGGCTTCAGGTTCAAGCGCACCAACACGTCGCGCGGTTACGTTGTCGTGCAGCGGTCAGCCGTAGAGATTAAGGAGCGACTGCACCTGCAGGCCAGTGACGAAGTGACGTTGTGACGATGGAAATCCATAACTCCTCGCGTACCGCGCCCGCGTATGCGGTACGCGTAAACTCTACAAAACATAGCGTCACAACGTCACTAACGTCACCTAAAGAAACAATTTTTAAAAAACGAAGAGATATGAAAGCAATGACAAAGAGTGAACTGGCTGATGCGGCGGGTGTGAGTGTGACAACGCTGATGAAGTGGTGCAGTGCCTGGAGGCCGGAACTGGAGGCTATGGGTGTGCGCCCCAGCGACCGAATGCTGCCGCCCCGCGCCGTAAAACTCATCGCCGAGCGTCTGGACATCGACATCGACGAATAGCGCCGCCGCTGCATTTAATGCCCGGCCCGCCAGCCATTAATAGTAGCCCGCGCTACCATTAATGCCCGCAACCATTACCATTAAATCCCGCCCTGGCTACCATTAAAGGCAGCTGCGGCGGTTCTTACTGACGGAACAGCAGAATACGTTTCGGAGGTCGATTGAAGTTACGAATGAAATTATCTGCATTTTTCTTCTTGTATATTTGCGGGTTTATAACAAATTTCATATCTTTGCACCTCAATAACACAACATTTTGAATCATGGAAGATTTTGTATTTGCCGGTTTTAACATCCACGCCTGGATTACCATAGTCACCGTACTGGGCATGTTTACAACTATGTTGTTTACAAAGCTGAGAGCCGACTTGGTGTTCCTCTCTGCAATAGGCATCCTGTATGTTACAGGCGTGCTTGATGCTAAAGAGGCGTTCTCGGGCTTCAGCAGCACCTCGGTCATTGTAGTCGGTGTATTATTTGTCATTGTGGCAGGACTGACACATACTGGTGTGCTGTACGTGGTAGTCAAATACCTGTTGGGGCAACCCACCAGCTACGGCAAGGCCGTGACGCGACTCATGTTCCCCGTAGCAGCCCTTAGTTCGTTTCTGAGCAACACCACGGTTGTGGCCATGTTTGTAGGCATCGTCAAGATGTGGTCAAAGAAACTCGGCATCTCACCGTCTAAACTGCTCATCCCCCTGAGCTATGCTTCAGGCATGGGTGGTGTATGCACGCTTATCGGAACACCGCCAAACCTAATCATCAGCGGACTGTACGAGGAGAAGACAGGCGTGGCAATGAACATCTTAACCACTACAGTTCCCGGACTGTTCTGTCTGGTCGTAGGAGTGCTGTCAGTCATCGCCATGCGCCGGCTGCTGCCCGACCGCAAGACACCAGAGAGTGCTTTCGAAGAGACTGGCGAATACACCGTGGAGTTTCAAGTGCCCTCAGACAACCCCTACATCAGCAAGACGCTGAAGGAAGCAGGACTGTTTCACGTCAATGGCGGCAGTCTGATAGAGTTGTACCATTACGACAATATACCCTTACCGCTGAGTGAGGACGAACCACTTATGGGTGGCGACCACCTGGTATATGCAGGTCAGATAGACGCCTTGGTAGAATTAGCTTACAACCACCAATTGGTCAGTGCCGACCACCATTTGTTCTCCTACGACGAGTTTGACACAAACCGCAACCTTCGAACGGCATACGTCAACTTCGGCAGCAGCTTAATAGGCAAGACCATTGAAGGCTGCACATTCGAGAAAGACAGCAACCTGACTCTTGTGGCAGTATCACGATACGGTGAGCGTATCAACAAATCGCCAAGACAAGTTGTGCTTCAGGCAGGTGACACACTGCTCTTGCTGTGTCCCAAGAATGTCAATATTGACACCACGTCACCAAGAAGCGACATCCACTTCTTCGAGTCAGACGACGTACCCAACGTCGGCACCGGCACCATCATATCCTCCATCATCATGATAGCCATGGTAGCATTGTCGGCATTAGGCGTTATGCCATTGCTGCAGTGCGCCTTCCTGGCAGCGGGCGCCATGCTGATATGCCGCTGCTGTAATACGGAGCAGGCCATGAAGGCAATAAACTGGGACATATTGATGGTCTTTGCCGGCAGTGCCGTATTGGGACTCGCCATACAGAAGACGGGCATCGCAGCGTTGTTGGCTAATGGCATACTCGACGTCTGCGGCACCAACCCTCTCGTAGTGATGACTGCCGTCTGTCTGGTAGGCACCTTCATCACCGAATTCATATCCAACACCGCAGCAGGAGCCATGTTTTTCCCCATCATGTATGAGGCTGCCGAGAAGATGGGCTACGACCCCTTCCCATTCCTCGTCGCACTGATGATCAGCGTCAGCAGCAGCTTTGCCACACCCATCGGCTCACCAACCCACATGCTGGTATATGGCCCTGGCGGCTACCGCTTCAGCGACTTTATGCGAATAGGCTTGTTGATGAACATAATTATACTGGCTGCCAACATCCTGATTGTGAACATCATCTATCCGCTGACGCCTCTGCCATGACACATGGCATCACTGGAAAGTGATTCTTTTAACTTCTCTTTAGGTTCTTTTTGCTTGAAAAATCAAAATTAATTTGGTTTTTCAAGCACTTATTCGTACCTTTGCACCTCATTATGGAAGAGAAAGTAACAATGTATATGGACAACAAGAACAGGGCGTTCTCGATGATTGCCGATGTAGAAGGCGATTACAGCGACCTGACGAATGCTCACAGGGGGACAGACCCCCTGTGAGGTAATGAGCCCAAGGAGGGCGACCCCGAAAGCCCCGGCAAGCGGACGGCCGCCCTCCTTTTCTCTCCCTCTCCGCCCTGCAACGCTAAAATTTCCGCAGAAACCGCGTGAATGTCGGGAAATTGTTGTATCTTTGCACGCAAAAGCGTGCGAGTCTGCTCACACTCGGCCATCGATGCAAGCATCATGGCTCTCGCTTAATCGCAGACTTGCAGCCAAGAAAACATAAAACTATACGATTATGGAAGCAAGAATGAATCGTGAACAGGCCATCAATTGGCTGAAGAACGCGCAGAAGCGCCAGCAGGAGTGGCAACAGGAAGTGAAACAGCGCTGGGCCGAAAGACTTCAGCAGACAATGGCCACAACCGTATGAAGCAGTTGCTCACAGGGGGTCTGTCCCCCTGTGAGGTAATGAACCCAAGGAGGGCGGCTCCGAACGCCACGGCAAGCGGATGGCCGCCCTCCCTTTCTCTCTAAAGCCTCTCCGCCGTGAGCGGCGCTACTTGGAGGCCAGGAACGAGCCTCTCCGCCGCGAGTGGCGCTACTTGGAGGGCGGCTCCGAAAGCCACGACGCACGGATGCCGCCCTCCTTTCTTCTCCCTCTCCGCCGCGCAACGCTAAAATTTCCGCAGAAACCGCAGGAATATCGGGAAAAAGTTGTAACTTTGCAGCCAAGAATCATTAAAAACAAAAGAATATGGCAACAACAACAGCAATCCATCCACAGCCAGGTAGGTTCATGGTTGATTTCGAAGACATCAGCATGCTTCGTGACATTAAGAAAGCCATTTCCATGGTGCGCGGTGTCACCAAGGTCAGCGTTCCGCGCAGCAAGCGTCTCACTGGCTACGAGCAGGCACGTCTCGACGTAGAGCAGGGCCGCATTTGCAGATATGACAGTCTGGACGATTTCATCAAGGAGATAGAGAGCAGCCCAGACGGTGGGCGACTGGAGAGGTTCGACTCCTCGCTTTTGCGACTATAAAAATTTTTAATTTAATCAAAATTCTCACACAGATTACTCCAGTGTGGTGTTTTCCACCTCGACAGGTTCGTGGAGAAATATTTGTGCCTGCTCCTTGAACTTGTCAGGATTCTCCGTGGTGAGATAATGGGCGGTGGCTCCCTTGGAGCATTTCTGCTCTATCTGCGGGTGACGCTCCAGATAGTGCGCCAAACTATCGGCCACGTATTCGCCCTGTGGCACCACGCGGACACCGTCGGGCAGATACTTCAGGATTTTTGGCATCAGAAGGGGATAGTGGGTGCAGCCGAGGATGAGGGTGTCAATCTGAGGGTCGAGGCGCATGATCTGGTCGATGCGCTTCTTGACGAAGTAGTCGGCACCGGGGGAGTCGGCCTCGTTGTATTCCACCAGCGGCACCCAGAAAGGACAGGCCACACCGCTGACTTCGATGTCGGGGTGCAGTTTCTGAATCTCCAGTTTGTAACTCTCACTCTTGATTGTCCCCTCCGTAGCCAGTACGCCTACGTGACGACTCTTCGTGAGGTCGCCGATCACTTCCGCCGTCGGGCGGATGACGCCAAGGACCCGTCGGTTAGGGTCAATATTCGGAAGGTCTTTCTGCTGGATGGTGCGGAGGGCTTTGGCTGAGGCCGTGTTGCAGCCGAGGATGACGAGATGACAGCCCATCTCAAAGAGTTTAGTGACAGCCTGGCGTGTAAACTCATAGACCACATCAAACGAACGTGGCCCATACGGCGCTCGGGCGTTGTCGCCCAGATAGAGGTAGTCGTATTGGGGAAGTTGCTGGCGGATGCCATGCAGGATGGTCAGACCGCCGTAGCCACTGTCGAAGACGCCGATGGGCCCTGGGTTATTGGAGAGCATCCTGAATGGTCTGATTGATGTCTTCACCCATGGCGGGGTCGATGTAGGGACAGGCTTCTGCGTCGGTATTGATGACGAGGGCATAGCCGCGATCTTTGGCTATGGTGGCGATGACTTCGTTGAGCCGAGCCTTGAGCGGAGCCATCATTTCCTGTTCGGTGTTAGCCAGTTGTTGCAGGCTCTCTTTCTTGAAGTCGATATTCTTCGTCATCAGCTCCTGCAGTTCTGTTTGGCGCTTTCGGAGGATGGTCTTTGGGAACTCACGCTGTCCGTCGAGGAAGTCCTCGTATTTACGATTGAACTCATCCTCCACGCGCTTCATCTCTGCCTCATACTGGCCTCGCAGGGTCTGCATCTTCTGCTGTACCAGACGGTAGTCGGGCATCGCCTCGATGGCTTGCTTGTAACTGAGGTATCCGAAATGGATACCACTGATGCTATCCTGGGCATTGACGCTCAGGATAGCAAACAGGGATATGATGATGATAGAGAGTCGCCTCATATTACTTCAGTCCGAGTTTGGTCTTCACCTGAGCAGTGATGTCGGTGCTGAGAGTGGTGCTGATGTAGGGGAGAGAGCCCATCTCAACGATATAGGTGAAACTGCCAGCCTGGCCCACGGCCTTGATGGCGTCGAGCACCTTGGTCTGGATGGCCTGCATCTTCTCCTGTGAAGCCTTGGCCAGGGCCTGCTGGTTGTCCTGGTAACTCTGCTGAATCTTCTGATACATATCCTGCAGTTCCTGCTGGCGGCGCTGCTTGATATTGTCGGGCAGGGTGGCCTGCTCCTTGTCGAAGGCTTCACCCTTCTTCTGGAGTTCGTCCTGCATGCTCTTCAGGTCGGCCTCATACTGAGCCTGAAGGGCGTCGATCTCACTCTTGGCCTTGTTGTATTCGGGCATGGCCTGGATGATTTCCTGGGTATTCACATGACCGAACTTACCCTGTGCGTTGGCGGTAGCGAAACCGCAGATGGCGCAAATAGCGCAAATGATAAATTTCTTCATTGTTAGACTTTTATTTAATTGTTATTATTTTCGACCCCTCTAACTCCCCTTGTAGGGGGAGGACTGGGTTAGTTGGCGTAGCCGAGTTTACGGAGCACTTCCGACGATATGTCGATCTTTGGCGACCCGAAGATGATGCCCGTGTCGCTGGCACGGTCGAGCACAAGTTGGTAGCCGCGCATGTCGGCCACGTCCTTGACGGCATTGTAAATCTCGTCCTGTATGGGGTTCATCAGGGCGGTGCGTTTCTTGTAGAGTTCACCGTCGGGACCGAAGTACTTCTTCTTCAGGTCGGCGGCTTCCTTCTCCTTGGCGACGATGGCATCCTGCTTGGCCTTCTTCTGTTCTTGCGAGAGGAAGACAACCTCGTTCTGATAGGTCTTGTAGAGGGTCTGGGCCTCTGTCGTGATGGCTTCCACTTCAGCCTGCCATTTCTTGGATACCTGATTCAGTTGCTCGTTGGCCCGTTCGTAGGCAGGGATATTCTTCAGGATATACTCCATATCCACAAGTGCGAACTTTTGTGCTGCGGCTGATGTGTAGCCGCAGATTACACAGATAACACAGATAATTGCTTTTCTAATCATAATTCTCAGTTTTCAATTCTCAATTCTCAATTATTAGAACTCCTGTCCGAGGATGAAGTGGAAGTTGCTGCCACCCTTCGAACGGCTGCCTGACTGATTGGTAGTCACGTAGTCGAAGCCATAGGCCCAGTCGATACCCATCAGGCCGACCATCGGGAGGAAGATGCGCACGCCCACACCGGCCGAACGCTTCATGTCGAAGGGGTTGAACTTGCCCGGTGACGACCAGGCATTACCTGCCTCCAGGAAGCCAAGGCCATAGATGGTGGTGTTGCCAAGCATGAAGGGATAGCGCAGTTCCAGGGTGAAACGGTCATAGGCGTATGAGTTGTACGAGGAGATCTGCTTGCCCTCCATCATGTCCTCATAGGCTGACGAGTAGGACAGCGAGCCGTTTTCATAACCGCGCAGGGCGATGGTCTCCTCTGCATAGCCATAACTGTAGCCGCTCATACCGTCGCCACCCACGTAGAAGGTCTCAAACGGTGAGCGCTTGTTGTTGTTGTAGGCGCCTAGCAGTCCCATCTCCACACGCGTCATCAGCACGAAGCACTTCGAACCGCCTGTGAGGGCAGTATAGGTTCTTGACTTGAATTTCCATTTGTGGTACTCAATCCAGCGGTAAACATCCTGGAGTTCGTCCTCGTAGGTTGCCGACTGGGTGTTCTTGGCCAGTTTAGAGTAGTCTTTCTTGTCGAAGAGCGACCAGGGCGGCGTCAGTGTGACGGAGGCTGTGAACTCGGAGCCGTGGCGCGGGAAGAGCGGATTGTCCGTTGAAGTACGTGCCAGTGTCAGGCCGAGGTTGATATTGTTACAGTTTCCGTTGTGGATATAGAAGTAACTCCAGTCGCGCAGCATATAGCGGGTGTAGCCGAGGGTGGCCTGTAACTGGAAGTAGTCGTCAGGCCAGCGGAGACGCTTACCCCAGCCGATGGAGGCGCCGAACACACGCATCGTCTTGTCGTCGTCGAGCATCGACTCGTAGTTGTAGGCATAGTTATTATACGAACCGTAGCCATAACTATACAGATAATAGTTGTTGTAGAACGAGTTGTTACGATAGTAACTGGAGATGTCGCTCTGCTTGGAGTAGAAGGCACTGACATTGAAGGAGTTCGGACGTTTGCCCCCGAACCAGTTGGTGCCGTAGTTGGCGCTCAGTGAACTATAGTAACTACCGTTGGTCTGGAAACTGAAGCCCAATTGCTCTCCGTCGCCATAGGGCAGGATGCCGCGGTGCAGTTTGTTCTTTCCGAACAGGTTGCGGATGGAGAAGTTATTGAACTTGATACCGATACGGCCGATAATACCTGTCTGACCCCATCCGAGTGAGAACTCCAACTGGTCGTTCGACTTTTGTTCCAACTGCCAGTTGATGTCCACCGTGCCGTCCTCGCCGTTAGGCTTGATGTCCGGATTCACCTTCTCTGCATCAAAGAATCCCATAGAGGCGATTTCACGGGCGGAACGCATGATGGCGTCTTTGTTGAACAGGTCGCCTGGTTTCGTACGTAGTTCGCGGCGTACCACTTCTTCGTAGAGGCGGTCGTTACCATAGATGCGCACATGATTCAGGCGGGCCTGAGGTCCTTCAACGATACGCATTTCCAGATCGATGGAGTCGCCGGTGATGTTCACTTCTACAGGGTCGATGTTGGAGAAAACATAACCGTTGTTGTAGTAGTAGTTGCCTGCGGCGTCATCGTCTTCCTTGAGTCGCTTGCTGATCTGCTTCTGGTTGTAGACGTCACCTTTCTTCATCCCCAGTACAGCGTTCAGGTAGTCGGTAGTCACCACAGTATTGCCCACCCAGGTGATATTGCGGATATGGTACTTGTCGCCCTCTTCAATTTTCACGAGCACGTTGACGTGCTTCTCGTCATTGTTCCAGACAGAGTCTTCGAGGATAGTGGCATCGCGGAATCCCAGTTCGTTGTATTTCTCTATCAACTTCTGTTTGGCTTCCTTATAGCGCTCGTCCGTGAACTTCTTCGACTTGAAGAGGTTAGCCAACTTGCCTGCCTCGTGGATCTTTCCAAAGGCACCCTTGGTGAAGAGGGTTCCCTTGATCTTCGAGTCTGTCAGTTTCTTGTTGCCGACCAGATAGATGTTACGCACCTTCATCTTGTCCTTCTTGTCGATGTCGATGTCGAGCACCACCTGCCCTTTGTTGTTGGGATCGTCGCGCTGTACGATGTTGATTTCGGCATTCTTGTAGCCCTTCTCGTCGAAGTATTTTTTTGCCAGGATTTTGGCGCGGTCAATCATGTTAGGCGTAATCTGGTTGCCCTTGATTATACCCAACTTGGACTCCATGTCCTCACGCTCCGACTTCTTAAGCCCCAGATAGTTGATGGTGCTCACACGGGGGCGCAGGGCCAGTGAGATACGCAAGTAGATCTTAGAGCCCACAATGGAGTCGGCACTGATCTGTGCCTTGGAGAAGAGGCCGTGGCGCCAATAGCGCTTCACGGCTTCTGTAATCTGGTTGCCTGGCACTTCAATTTCTTGGCCGACGGTCAGGCCTGACAGACCAGTCAGCACATAGTCCTCATAGCCCTCGACACCCTCCACAGCGATGCCGCCGATGGTGCATGTACGTGGCGTGCCCGCGTATGAGATGTCGGGATTGACAATCTTGTCCTGGGCGGAGGCAGTGAATAGTGAACAGTGAATAGTGAATAGTACAGCCAGTACTTTCACCATCCACGTCGCTTTCATGTCTCTATACCTTATTATATTATATAGCATTTTCTTGGATACTATTTACTATCACTTTTCACTTCTTCTGCCTCCACTTGTGCTTCTGTCTTTCCGAAACGGCGCTGGCGACCTTGGTAGTCGGCAATAGCCTTGTGCAGTTCAGCCTCGTCGAAGTCGGGCCAGTAGGTGTCACAGAAGTATAGTTCGCTGTAGGCAATTTGCCAGAGTAGATAATTGGATATGCGCAGTTCGCCACCTGTACGGATCAACAGGTCCGGGTCGGGCATGAAGTTGGTCTCCAGATGCTCACAGATGGTCTCTTCTGTAATGTCCTGTGGGAAGATGCCACCAGTCTTTATGGTTTCCAGCCACTTCGAAGGGGTGGGGAGGTCAGTCTGGTCACGCACTTCTGCCACGATCTTCTTGACGGCCTCTGTAATTTCCCAACGACTGGAGTAACTCAGGGCGATGACGGCTGTCATGCGGTCATTCTTGGCCGTATGCTCTTCAAGTTCCTCGATTTTCTCCAGCACCACGTCAGGCAGACGTTTCCTGTCGCCAATCATGCGGAAGCGTACGTTGTTCTTCATGAAGATCTCTTCCTCCAGCGAAGTGAGGATAAGCCCCATCAGGGCAGAGACTTCTTCGGCAGGACGGTTCCAGTTCTCAGTGGAGAAGGTGTAGAGAGTCAGGTATTTGACTCCCAGCCGTGTGCACTCTGAAGTGATCTTATGAACGGTATCGACACCAGCCTGATGGCCGAAACTGCGTTCCTTTCCGCGTTCGTTGGCCCAGCGCCCGTTGCCGTCCATGATGATGGCAATGTGCTGCGGAATGCGATTCATGTCCAGTTGCTCTGTCATATCTTAATATCTGTCGTTGTTACACGTTTTACATTTGGCCCACAGGTCATAGGTGACTGCCAGTTGCAGTATGCTATAGCCGTCGGTGTTCTTGAAGATGCCGCTGCTCTGGATGCCGTAGGGGTCTTTGACCCCGTCGAGTTTGTCGTTCAGCGTGAAGTGCATCACCCACTCGGCTGTCAGGTTCAGACGGTCGCCTGCTTTGTACTTCAGTCCCACTCCCACTGGGATGTTAATGGCCATACCGCCTTCAGGCTTGCCGTGGTGGGTGGCTCCCAGTCCCAGGATGATGCATGGCGTCAGGCGCTTGGCTCCTCTGTATTCCCGTCCTGTGCCGAAGGCCCAGAAGTTATACTCGATGCGGGCACTTGCGTCGATGAGTGTCTTGTCGAAGGCATACGGCTCTTCCTGTGGGTACCACGTCTTGACCTTGTCCGACGAGCCCTTGAGTTTGCCGAAGCCAACAGTCAGGCCCATCGACAGTCTCGGATTCATCCGATATTTGGCTATCAGTGCGCCCCAGGGCTGCATCCCTTTCAGGATATTGCCGTTGTAGTCTCCCACGTAGGCCACTGTCCCGAGTCCTGCTCCTATTTCCAGCCGGTATTCCGGCTCTTCCTGTGCGTTGGCTGACAGCGAGAAGCGGGTGAAAGCAAAGAGCAGCAGTGAGATGACTGCCCTCCAGCGCCTTCTTTCTGTAGTCACGTCTCGCATCGGTCGCTATTTCTTGATGAACTTGCCGCGCCAGGTCTCATTGCTGTCCAGATAGTACAGCCACACATAGCCTTCGTCGTCGCCTTTGGCAACCAGCCTTTGCCCGGCTTGTAGTTCTGTCGGCAGACTGTATTTGCTGTTCTTGTGCCAGGAGATGCCCTGGTCTCGGCTTTCGTATATACTGCCATCACTCTGAATGGCGAGAATTGCATCATTATGGTAGACAAGGCTGGTCATCTCTGCCGTCGGCAGGTAACCGGGATAATTCAGTTCGACAAGTTCGGAATTCATATTCATGAGGCACACCCATGCACCGTTGTCGCCGTTATCGTCGGTGATTTTACGCCATACGGTATACATCTCGTCATAGAACTCGTCTTCCATCATGCCGATGAGCAGGTGATATGTGCCGCCGGGAACGGTGCTGATCGGGAAACTGACGTATTGGAAACTGGAGACTGGCATTAGTGAGACATCTTCTGTAAGCGCTATTTCCTCATCGCTCCAAGTCTGGCCATCGTCGATGGTCAGTTTGAATGTCCTGTCTTCCAGTTCCTTGACTGCTACACTTTTGATGTCAGGCGTCGTGTTTGGCATCTTCTCCCATTTGAATCTGTTGTAGTCGCCTTTCTTGACGTTCACTTCCACGGTATAGGCGCGGTATTTCTGTAGTGTATTGTTGTAGGCACGGAATTCCCTCGGCGATGTGAAGTCGATGGAGTCAGTGCTGCTGTATGTTTTCAGTGAGTCGTTGTCTATGTTCTTGATGACGATATTCCCTGTATAGGTGCTCTTGGTCACTGACACCAGCACGTGCTTCAGGTCGCAGTCTTCAGGCAGCGAGTCGGTATTGTAAATCTTTCGCTGGTAGTGGTCGATGGAGAATGGATAACTTTTCACTGTCAGAGTGCTCTTGACGATGGTGTCGTTGCCATTTTTGTTAGTCGTTGGAGTATAGCGGTTGACGGCCGTGAGTGAGAAGCCCGTGATAGCGGTCTCGTTGTAATTGGCGACAGTTGTCGTGTCAGAGTCCTTAAGACACGAGACGAGGCCCAGCAGGATCACCATCAGGAGACAGAGCGTATTGATATATCTTTTCATCGATTTCTGAATTACCAAATTATTGTCAATGCAACCGACTTATGCCAATTGCGGCTGCAAATTTACGCACAATTCCTCAAAAATAAGTCATTTTCACCTTATAATTAAAGAAAATATGTTATAATTTGACCGATTTTAAGTTAGTTTAGTGTTTTAAAACCAAAAAGAGCGTGGTATGAATCACTCACCCCACGCTCCTTTCAACGGACGTTGGTATGTATGAGTGTAAAAATACTCAATGCCATTGCCACAGCAACTGTTACCAGCATCATCGTTGTTTGAAAATCTAATAACATAATCTTTACCTTAAAAAATGTATTAACTACTAACCTAATGAATAACTTTGTAATCTCACGATCACGGATGCAAAGGTACTAAGAAAATGAAGAATGAAGAATGAAGAATGAAGAATTTGCTGCCGCCATTCCTTCTTTTTGACTTATATCAAAAAAAGATTGGCTACGCCCGAAAGCGTAGCCAATCCTCTTATTTGTCGAAATTTCACTCTTCACTTCTTACAGTTTCGGACCTGCAGCGACGAGAGCCTTACCAGCCTCGTTGCCCTCGTACTTCTTGAAGTTCTTGATGAAGCGGCCAGCGAGATCCTTGGCCTTCTCCTCCCACTCGTCACGGTTCTGATAGGTGTCGCGAGGATCAAGGATGCCCCATGCCACACCATTGAGCTGTGTGGGAACCTCGAAGTCGAAGTAAGGAATCTTCTTGGTGGGAGCGTTCAGGATGTCGCCACCGAGGATAGCGTCGATGATGCCACGTGTATCCTTGATAGAGATACGCTTGCCAGTGCCGTTCCAACCGGTGTTCACCAGATAGGCCTTGGCACCGCTCTTCTCCATCTTCTTAACCAGTTCCTCAGCATACTTTGTGGGGTGCAACTCGAGGAATGCCTGGCCGAAGCAAGCAGAGAATGTAGGAGTAGGCTCGGTGATACCACGCTCTGTGCCTGCCAACTTGGCTGTGAAACCAGAGAGGAAGTAGTACTTGGTCTGCTCCGGAGTCAGGATAGATACTGGGGGCAGCACGCCGAATGCGTCGGCTGAGAGGAAGATCACGTTCTTGGCGTCAGGACCTGCGCTCTTGCCATTTACCTTCTTGGCGATCTTCTCGATGTGGTCGATAGGATAAGACACGCGGGTGTTCTCGGTTACGCTCTTGTCTGCGAAGTCGATCTTGCCGTTAGCGTCAACAGTGACGTTCTCCAGCAGGGCGTCGCGGCGGATAGCGTTGTAGATGTCGGGCTCGCTCTCCTTGTCGAGGTTGATGACCTTGGCATAGCAGCCGCCCTCGAGGTTGAACACACCCTCGTCGTCCCATCCGTGCTCGTCGTCACCGATCAACAGACGCTTCGGATCGGTAGAGAGCGTGGTCTTACCTGTACCAGACAGACCGAAGAAGATGGCGGTGTTCTTACCTTCCATATCGGTGTTGGCAGAGCAGTGCATTGAAGCGATACCCTGCAGCGGCAGATAGTAGTTCTGCATAGAGAACATGCCCTTCTTCATCTCACCGCCATACCAGGTGTTGATGATGCACTGCTCACGGGTAGTGGTGTTGAAGGCAACACAAGTCTCTGAGTTCAGACCCAGTTCCTTGTAGTTCTCAACCTTTGCCTTTGAAGCGTTGTAGATTACGAAGTTAGGCTTGAAATTCTCCAGTTCCTCAGCGGTAGGCTGGATGAACATGTTCTTTACGAAGTGAGCCTGCCAAGCAACCTCCACGATGAAGCGCACGGCCAGACGGGTAGCCTCGTTGGCACCGCAGAAAGCATCCACCACGTACAACTCCTTGTTGCAGAGTTCCTTGATGGCAATCTCCTTAACCTTGGCCCAGACCTCCTCGCTCATGGGGTGGTTGTCGTTCTTATACTCCTCAGTGGTCCACCATACCTTATCCTCGCTCTGTGCATCCTTTACGATGTACTTGTCCTTAGGCGAACGACCAGTGTAGATACCAGTCATCACGTTCACGGCATTGAGTTCGGTGTTTACGCCCTTGTCGTATCCCTCGAGACCTGCCTTTGTCTCCTCTGCGAAGAGGTACTCATACGATGGATTGTGAGCAATCACGGTAGAACCCGTGATGCCATACTGAGTCAAATCTAACTTTGCCATATTACTAATTCCTATTTTTAAGTTAATATTATCCTTGTTATTTTCTAATCGGCTGCAAAGTTACGAAATAATTCACAATTAGCAATTCACATTTCACAATTATTTGCGCGCACACAATTCTTTTTAGGTTAAAGTATTTAAAAATAGATGTCGGAGTGACACTTTTGCCACTCCGACATAACAATTGAAAGGTCTGTTTTCAGCCCTTCAGCCGATCGGGGACTACGGGCATCGCTCCATTCTGCGTGCAGACGAAGGCGCTGACCTGAACAGCCGTCTTGTGAGCCTCGGGCACGGGCTTACCGTTGAGGATGCTGCCCACGAACGAACCCGTGAAAGAGTCGCCGGCACCCACGGTATCGGCTACCTCTACCTTTGGGGTTTCCTGGAATGACATCTGTCCCGGCGTGAACACATACGAGCCGTTGGTGCCACATGTCAGCACCAGCATATCGAGGTCATACTTCCCGAGGATGAGCCAGCACTTGTTCTCAATGTCGAGACCGGGATAACCGAACATACGTCCGATGAGTACCAATTCTTCATCGTTGATCTTTAAGATGTTGCAGCGTTTCAGCGACTCCTTGATGACCTCCTTGGTGTAGAACTGCTGACGCAGGTTGATGTCGAATATCTTGATGCAGTCTGCGGGCGTGTCATCGAGGAATTTGTGGATATTCTCTCGGCTAACCACGTTGCGCTGAGCCAGCGAGCCGAAGCAGACGGCACGGGCATTCTTGGCAATCTCCTTCATCTCATCGGTGTAGGGGATATTGTCCCAGGCCACGTTCTCTTTGATGTCGTAAGTAGGGATGCCATCACCTGTCAGTGTCACCTGTACAGTGCCGGTAGGATAGGGTACACTTGGCATCAGATAATTCAGACTGTGCTCTTTCAGAGCCTCAATGGTCTCTTCGGCCAGTTTGTCCTCGCCGAGTGCGCTGACGGCAATCGTATTGTCCATGCCAAGGAACTGTCCTGCGTGATAAGCGAAATTGGCAGGGGCGCCACCCAGTTTCTTTCCTTCGGGAAGTACATCCCACAGTGCCTCTCCGAGGCCTACGATATATCTTTTCATAAGTTTAAGTTATTTGGTTTTATGCATTTTTTACTTTATTGATGTAGGTGAAGAGATAGACGACACCGATGGCCATGACGACGACGGCACCAGCCTGTCCGATGGCATCACTGGCGAAGCCCATCAGCAAGGGGAATACGGTTCCGCCGAAGAGTCCCATGATCATCAGACCGCTGACCTCATTCTGCTTCTGTGGCATTGAGGTGAGTGCCTGGGCAAAGCAGATTGAGAAGATATTGGAGTTGCCGTAGCCGACGAGGGCGATAGCCGTGTAGAGCATCCATTTCTCTGTGCCGATGAAGAGGCCGCACATCGAGAGGGCCATCATGCAGACACTGATAATGAAGAACGTGCGGTTGGGCAGTACGCGGAGGAAGAAGGAGCCCGTCAGGCAGCCAATCGTACGGAAGATGAAGTAGAGGCTGGTGGCGAAGGCAGCATCGTTGAGGGTCATACCCAAACGCTCCATCAGGATCTTCGGGGCAGTGGTATTCGTACCCACGTCAATACCAACATGGCACATGATGCCGAAGAACGACAGCAGCACGATAGGCGTGCCCAGCAGTTTGAAGCACTCGCCAAAGGTAGAGGCTTTGCCTTCCATCTTCTCTTCTTCGATAGGTGTCACACCCAGCAGCACTGTGGCCAGGATGCCTACAACGAAGTAGATGCCGAAGAGGATTCGCCAGTCATAACCGAAGGAAGGGATGACCTGTGTGGCACCCCACATGGCCAGATAGGGAGCGAGGAACGAGGCGATGGCCTTGATGAACTGGCCGAAGGTGAGTGTTGAGGCCAGGTTGCCGCCACCCATCACCGTCGATACCAGCGGGTTGAGTGAGGTCTGCATCAGGGCATTGCCGATGCCCAGCAGCGAGAAGGCGCATAGCATAATCGGGAAGTTCTCGCCAAAGAGTGGCAGCAGCAGCGACAGTACGGTCACCACCAGTGAGAGGAGTACGGTGTTCTTACGGCCGATCTTGTTCATCAGCATACCTGTGGGCACACTGAAGATCAGGAACCAGAAGAACACAAGGGAGGGGAAGATGTTGGCCACGGAGTCGGTCAACTGAAGGTCTTCCTTCACGTAGTTGGATGCAATGCCTACCAGGTCAACGAAGCCCATGGCGAAGAAGCAGAGCATCACTGGCAGAATCGCCATTTTGTTAGTCTTACTCATGATTGTTATAATTCTTGATTCTTAATTCTTAATTCCATAGATAGTGGCCTTTCCGCCCTTAACCTTCAGGATGCTGTAAGGTTCGGAGGGGAACACCAGGTTGGTCATGGCCATCTTGCCGTCGGCAGCGAAAGCCTCGATACTGCTGTGGTCGATGAAGATGCGCAGTTGTTTGAGCGCTCCGTGGGTGGGGGCGATGGTCTCAATCGGGAAGGCCTCGCTGAAACTTGTCATGCCGCTCTTCTTGCGGTCCATTGAGAAAGTCTGCTTCTGAGCGTCATACCTCATCACCACCTGCTCGCCCTTGGTGTTGGCCAGCGTCAGTTCCATTGTGCCTTTCACGTCGACCACCAGTTCGCAGGCGTCGGTCAGTTTCTTCTGCTTGGCACCGCGGATGGCATTCACCTCTTTCGAGGGCATCACGCCGCAGTAGGTCTCACCGCCGTCTGTAAACAGGTCGAGGTCGCGCGGCAGGGCATTGGCGGAGCGGAACTGCCTGGTGGGCACCGCACCGGCATACTGCCAGTTCGACATCCAGACGATAGCCACATGGCGGCCGTCGGGCGCATTGTCGAAGGTGACGGTGGCATAGTGGTCCTTGCCGTAGTCCATCCACTTCGTCACTTCGGGCTTCGACTCGCAGGTGAACTTATGGCCGTCGAACTGGCCTACGAAGTACTGGGTGGCACTGCCGCCGAAGGGACCGCCGGGGTTGATGTTACACAGCAGCATCCATTTCTGCTGGCCTGTGCCGCGCACGGGCAGAGGCATCATGTCGGGACATTCCCACACCCCGTCGTGGTTGCCGTATTCACGGCCGAAAGCGCTCTCGTAAGTCCAGTCCTTCAGATTGGCTGACGAGTAGATATGCATCTCCTGACCGACGGCCAGCAGCATGATCCATTTCTGTGTGCCCTCGTGCCAGAACAAGTGCGGGTCGCGGAAGTCGGGCTTGTCGCTCACGATGACGGGGTTTTTCTCATATTTCTTGAATGTGCGTCCACCGTCGGTAGAGTAGGCCATCGACTGGGTCTGGCTCTCGGCGGCAGAGGTGTAGAAGGCGATGATGGCATCCTTGCCGTATCCGGCCGTGTTGTTCTTGTCCACCACGCACGAACCGCTGAAGATGGTGCCGATGGCATCAGCCTCGATGGCTGTCGGCAGGGGCTCCCAATGAATAAGGTCGCGCGATACGCTGTGGCCCCAGGTCATATTCTCCCACTGCGAGCCGTAGGGATTCCACTGGTAGCAGAGGTGCCACTCTCCGTCCTTGTAGAACATGCCGTTGGGGTCGTTCATCCAGCCCCATAGCGGGGTGTGATGGTAGGCCGGGCGGAACCGCTCGCGGTTGGTCGTGTCGAACGTGTCGCTGTACTTCATCTCCTTCCAGCAGGCGAAGTCCTTCACGTTGCCCGTCTGGCGGCGGTCGCCGTGGAAGATGATGTCGAGCGTCTGGCCGTCCTTCACCTCCAGCGGCACGAAATAGTCTACATTGTCTACTGCCAGGCGCACGTTCGGGCGACGTGTCGACTGGTTGTCCTTGCCGATGACGCGCACCTGTGCGTTTTCGGCCTTCTCCTCTACGGGCAGCAGCACATACTTCCTGCCCTGTTCCAGGCGGAGCATGGCGTGGTTGTCGCCAAGCACCTTGGGCTGCACCTGGGCACTGGCCGTTACGACTGTCAGCATGGCTGTCATCAGAGTCATCGTTAACTTTCTCATTTCAGTTTCTGGTTTTTATTATTCAACAAGTTTTATGCTGCAAAGATACAAGAAAAAACGCTATATTTATTATAAAATATGTTTCAAATACTGATAAAAATCGTTCATTGCAACATTTTTAGTTACAATGAACGATAAATATCAGGTGCTGCTGAAGCCCTTTTAGATTGACATCAGGTATTCAATGCAGTTCTTCGCCAGTTTCAGCACGTTTTCCTGACATGAGTTGTTCTTGGGGGTGGCGCTCTTGTCGGGCGTGCCGTCCTCGTTCTTCATCGAGAACTCGCAGCCGCCGTTGCCGATGCAGACCACGGTGCCCGCACCCTTCTGGAATCCCTCAGGTGCCAGTGGGGCACCCTTGGCCTCCCACACGTTCAACTGAGATACCCATGCAGCCTGCGAATCCCACGTGCCGAGTGGATAGATGCCGTACTGCTCGGTGATCGTGTTGTAGCACTCCTCCGAGGTATTCTCAATACCGGTCAGTTGAGTGGGGATGTCGAAGAAGAGGCAGTTATGGTCTTCTGTCCAGCCCGGGCCTTTGAAGGCGATGGCGGCGAAGCACTGATCGTTGAGCTTCTCTGTCTGGATGCCGGCATAGATGGGATGCGACGAGAAGTCCTTCGAGAAGGAGCCTGTGTTAAGGCATACGCCCATCTTCCACGTGTCGGGATTCCAGCCGCCCTGGCCGGCACCGAAGGCGTTGCTCACGCCGCGCAGCAGCGATGTAGGCAGACGGTTGATAGTACCGATATAAGGCACAGCATGTTGCCAAAGGAGCAGGTTGCCGCCGTTCTTGACGTACTGTTCGATGCAGGGAGCGGCGTTGCGGGCAGCGTCGGAGAAGTTCCAGATGTCGTCATTGTTGCCGGTCTCCAGATCGCGCAGCCAGAAGAGCATGCGGTAGTCGGCGATGTCCTCCACGGTGCTGATGTTGCCGAAGTAGACGTACTCACCCTTCGGATAGTTCTCGTGGAACCACAGCCATGCACTGGCCTCATCGTCGTCGCCACTGGCGAGGAGTTCCTCAGGTGTGGCATACTCAGAGAGGAATCCTGGCAGCTTACCACCGATCTTGGCCGATGCCTGGATAGGCAGTGCGCGGCCCTCGTCGTTCTGTGCAATGAGGGTGGCTTCCCAGCTTTCCTTCATCACCACGCCCTTCAGGGTGTAGGAGGTACCGGTGACGGTGGTGTTGACCTCCTTCGAACCGTCGTTGTTGACCAGTTTCAGTATGTACGAGGTAGCGTCGGGGCTGGCAGTCCAGGTGACCTCCAGGTCGTGCTCGTCGTCGTTGATGTCCACCTGTGTCATCTTTAGTTCGGCAGGAGCCGTGGCACCTCGGCGGGTGTAGTTGGTCATAACGCCGTTGGAGAGGGCATCGCCGCTGGCATACTTGAAGAGGAACTCATAGAGCTGGTTGGTCTCCAGGTTCTTCAGTGTGAACGAGTTGCCATTGGTGGGCGTGAGGGCCTGCATCTGAGTGCCGTTCTTATAGACGGCCACGTTCATCACGGCTCCCTGCGTACCCTGCGGCCAGGTGAGGGTGTAGTCGTAACCATTGTCGCCGGTGAGCGCGCCGGTAATCTGTGATGCGTCGGGCGTAGGAAGTTGCATCTGACCAGAGCCTGGCAGATCTCTGTCCTGGCAAGACGTCAGCGCTACACTGAGTGTCAAGCCTGCGAAAAGGCTTTTGA
Source organism: uncultured Prevotella sp. (assembly GCA_947167845.1). Taxonomy (GTDB): domain Bacteria; phylum Bacteroidota; class Bacteroidia; order Bacteroidales; family Bacteroidaceae; genus Prevotella. The sequence goes on from CAMVJQ010000002.1 coordinate 46,516, forward strand.
ATATCTTGGTAATCATAATCTCTTCAATTTTTCAATTCTACAATTTTTCAATTCTTCAATTCTCAATCAGTATCCCTTGTTCTGGTGATAGAGTCCCTGCACGTAGTTCATCTGGTTGGAGGCGATGGGGAAGTACTCGTTCTTGCCGGCGGTGAAGAAGGCGTCCTTATAGTAGAGACCATAGGTCTGGCCGTCGTACTCGTCGGTCTTCTCGCTCTCAAAGTACTTGTTGAGCGTCGTGCTCAGCATGCCCCAGCGGCGCAGGTCGAAGAAGCGGTGTCCCTCCATGGCCAGTTCCAGGCGGCGCTCCCAGCGGAGGGCCTTACGGGCGTCGTCCTTGGATGCGAAGTTACCGTAGAGGCTGATGTCGCACTGATCCTTGGCATACTTGATGAGCGATGTGGCGCTGATGTCGCGCTTGGCACGCTCGCGGATGGTGTTGATGATCTGCAGGGCCTCGCCGTTGTAGTCGCCGCTCTCGATGAGGGCCTCGGCACGCATCAGCATCACGTCGGTATAGCGCAGCACGTAGTCGTTCTGGCCGAAGGCCTGCCAGGGGTTGTCGTAGTCCTCGCCCTTCGAGCGCTGCGGTATTTCCTTCATCGAGCAGTAGTAGCCGTAGGTGTTCGGTGTGCGGCTGTTGGCCTTGCTCAGCGTGTACTGTGACTCATACTTATAAGGATAGGTAGGCATACCGACGGTGTGGAACAGGCGCGGGTCGTACTTGTACTTAGAGTCGGCACCGTTGACGACGATGGCGTTGTGGTCCTCGTCGAAGTCATCCATGGGCAGACCGTTGCGGGTCTTGAAGGCATTCACCAGGTTCTGTGAGGGCTTGTGGAAGTCCCATCCGCACGACCAGATGCCCCACACGCCGTTGAGCATGTTCGACCAGTTGGCGCGTCCGAACTGTGTGCCGTCGTCAGCCTTGTTGGAGTGCTGCACGGCAAAGATGCTCTCCACCGAGTTGGCATAGTCCTGCAGGAAGATGTGTCCGTAGGTGTCCAGATAGTTGTATGGTGAGTTCTTCACCACATTGGTGTACTCCAGCACCTTCTGTATCTTGGCCTGATCCACGTGGCTGTAGCCAGTCGTGGCCTCGTAGCCGTCGCCGTAGGCCCAGTTCAGGTAGCACTTGGCCAGATAGGCGGCTGCTGCCACTTTGTGGGCGCGGCCTGTCGTGCCGGGGGCTGCCTCGGCCAGGTTCTCGTAGGCATACTGGAAGTCGTCGATGATCTGCTGCATGATTTCGTCGTGCGTACTCTGCCTGGTGGCTTCGATGGTGGCGTTGCTCATGCCCTCAGTGATGAAGGGCACCTCATACCACATCTGCTGCAGTTTGTAGTAGAAATGGCCGCGCAGGAAACGGGTCTCGGCTCTCAACTGTTTGATTTGTGGTGTCTCCTCGGCATCCACCATCGACTCCATGGCGCGGTTGCAGCGGGAGATGGCGCTGTAGAGTTGGTACCACAGTTCGTCGAACTCACCGCGGTCGGGCTGCAGGGTGGAGAAGATCTCCATGGGGTGATAGCCCGTATCGTTCTCACCCGAGCCACCCTTCAGGCAGTCGTCGGCACTCATGTCGCCGTAGGGCCAGAGGTTGAAGGGGTAGGAGTACCAGTCGTCGCCCAGTTTGGCGTATGCAGCGGTGACGAGTTTGTCAGCGCTTGAGAATGCTGTCTCCGGGTCCAGCGCACCCTGAGGCTTCACGTCGTCGATGCTACAGGAAATGAAGAATGAAGAATGAAGAATGAAGAATGCTGCGCCGAACACCTTCGTCATCATCGTCATGCTTCTTTTCCCAGTTTTATTAAATATCTGTTTCATAATTCTATCTGTTTTTTAATGTTATATATTGAAGAGCAGTTTATCGAAGAGCGGTCGCAAATTCTTCACCCTTCACTCTTCATTTATTTAGAATCCCACCTGAATACCAAATGTGAAGGAAGCCGTGTGAGGATAATTCCAGGCCGTGCTTTCGGGGTCAGAGCAGGTCAGGGATTTCGACTTGATGGTCAGCAGGTTGTCGCCTGAGAGGTAGATGCGTGCGCTCGACAGAAGTATCTTCTTGGCAACTGCTGCGGGCAGTGTGTAGCCCAACTGCAGGGTGCGCAGTTTCACGTAGGAGCCATTCTCGACATAGTAGGTAGACTCGCGGCCCTCGTCGGCACCGTTAGAGGTGGTCAGTGCAGGGATGTCTGAAGCGGTGTTGCCTTGCGTCCAGGCGTTGATCAGGCGCTCGCCCTTGTTGCTTCCGGCATCGGTGATGCTCCAGAAGTCGGTCTGGTATTTCTGGTCGTTCCATACGTCGACACCGGCCACGCCCTGCCAGAACATGGTGAAGTCGAAGTCCTTGTAGCCCAGGTTCACGTTCAGACCGTAGGAGAAATTGGGCACGGGGTTGTAGATCCACGTACGGTCAGCCTCGTTGATGCGGCCGTCGCCGTTGAGGTCGGCATACTTCAGGCCGCCCACGCGGGCACCGGCCTGACCGGCAGCCAGCACTTCCTCGCGGCTCTGGTAGAGGCCCTCCACGACGTAGCCGATGCGTGAGCCGTATGCCTTCTTGTCCTGAGCCAGGTTGTGATAGTCGTTGTGTACGTAGGAGTTCTTCGAGTTCTCTGGCAGATAGGTCACCTTCGAGCGGTAGAAGTCCAGATTGCCGGCGATGTCGTACGACAGGCCGTAGGCTGTCTTATGGCGGTAGCCGAGATTGAGTTCCATACCCCAGTTCTTCAGCGTCGGGCCGTTGATCCAGGTCTGGCCGCCGAAGCCGATGGCTCCGAGGAAGGCGGGCTGCACGAGCATGTCCTTCGTTGTCTTGAAGAAGACGTCGTAACTGCCGTAGAGTTCGCCGCCGAAGAGCGAGAAGTCGGTACCGAAGTTCCACTGCGAGGATGACTCCCACTTCAGGTCCTCATTCTCCGACTGCAGTTTGTAGTAGCCTGAGGGCAGTGTGCCCGAACCCTGCAGGTTGAGGTCGTAGGCCGTGGAGTTTTCGCGGTCCGAACCGTAGTTGGCCACGAAGAGCCCGTAGCGGGCGGTGTTGGAGTTCATGCCCTGGTTACCGGTCACACCGTAACTGGCCCGGATCTTCCAGTCGCGCAGCCAGTCGGCGTCGATGTGCTTCGACAGGCGGTAGCCGAGAGATACGGAGGGGAACGTACCGTACTGGTGGTTCTTACCGAAGCGGCTCGAGCCGTCGTGACGCAGTGTGAACGAGGCCAGCAATTGGTCGTTCCAGTTGTAGTCGAGTTTGCCGAAGTACGACATCAGTTTGTATGCGTCGCCGGCACCCGTGGCGGTCTGGATGCCTGTACCGGCGTTGGGCCACATGTAGTCGACGGTCTCCAGCGGGTAGTTCGTGCGGCGGGCTGAGAAGTCGATGCCGTTGTCCTGATGGGTCTCCAGACCGAGCAGGATAGTCAGGTTGTGGTCCTTAACGATGTCGAAGTTATACTGCAGGGTGTTCGACCATGTCCACTTGGTGCTGTGGTTCTGTGACATGGTGCTGGCGTTGGTGCTGTTCTTCACCACGTCGGAGTCCCAGGTGTGCTGCATCGAGCGGATGTAGCCGTTGGTATAGTCGATACCGAAGTTGGAGCGGAAGAGCATGCCCTTGACGGGAGTGATGTCAACGTAGGCGTTGGCGAAGATGCGCCACTTCTTCAGACGGTTGTCCTTGTTGTGATACAGTTCGCGCAGGGGGTTCTGACGGTCGCTCATGCCGCCCACGGGGCCTGAGAAGGTCACGCCGTCGATTTCATAGACGGGCAGCGTTGGAGCGATCTTCAGCGCGTTCTCCAGAGGCGCGGCGTCCACATTGCTGGAATATGAGAAGGTGGCGTTCTCGCCCACGGTGATGATCTTGTTGAGTTTATAACTGCTGTTGAAGCGTGCCGAGAAGTTCTCGAAGTCGGTATGCTTCAGCACGCCCAGCGCCTTCTTGTAGCCGACGGAGAAGAGGGTCGAGCCCCTCTCGTGAGCCTTCGACAGTGCGAGGTCGTAGTTCTGCGTGATGCCGGTGCGCCCTATTTCGCTCACCCAGTCGGTGTCGCTGTAGGGCATCGTCTGCCTGGCGTTCATGAAGCCGTCGTAGAAGCCGCCCACGGTGTAGTTGTCCATAGCGCCGGTCGCGGGGTTGTAGACGGAGATGGGCGTGCCCCCGGCCACATTGAGGGCCAGGCCGTAGTTCTGAGCGTAGTCGGCAGGGTTCTTGCCGTCGTTGAGGGCAGCCTGCACCAGAGCGGTGGCATACTGCTGGCTGTTGAGCAGTTTCATCTTCTGCGACATCCAGGCCACGGATACCGAGGCGTTGAAGTCGATGTTGACCTTGTCGCCCTTCTTGCCCTTCTTGGTGGTGATGATGATCACACCGTTGGCAGCACGGCTACCGTAGATAGAGGCCGAGGCGGCATCTTTCAGCACCTGCATCGACTCGATGTCGGAGGCGTTCAGAGAGTTGAGCGAGCCGCTGTAGGGTATACCGTCGACGATGTAGAGCGGAGCGGTGCTCGAGCCGCCCATTGAGCCGATACCACGAATCTGCACGTTGGCCTCGCCTGAAGGAGAGCCGTTGGTCGTGATGGTCATACCGGGCACTTTACCCTGCAGTGAGGCCATCGGGTCGGTGTTGCTGGCCTTGAAGTCCTTGGTCTCCACCACGCCCACCGAGCCGGTCAGGTCGGCCTTGCGCTGCACCTGGTAGCCGGTCACCACCACTTCGCTCAGCGTCTGGGCGTCGTCCTGCATCTTTACCTGCATGCCATTGGCTGCTGGCAGTTCCAGTGTCTTGTAGCCGATGTAGGTGAAGACGAGCGTGGCTCCCTCCTTCACCTTGATCTTGAAGTTACCGTCGAAGTCGGTCACGGCGCCGTTCGAGGTGCCTTTCTCCATCACCGTTGCCCCGATGACGGCTTCGCCTGTGGCATCCACAACGGTGCCACTGATCTCCGTCTGCGCGTACATTATAGTACTCATCAGCAGAGCGGCGAAACTCAGAATCAGTCTTCTTGCTTGTTTCATTTGCTTTGAATTAATTGGTTAGTAAACTTTGATATATGAATTTGTCGCAAAGGTAGGCAAGAATTGATTCATGAGCGTAAAAAAATCGTTCATCGTCCTAAAAAATTGTTGCAATGTAACATTTTTGCGAGCAAATGAATGATTTTTGATAGAGAGGCGGACAGGTCGGTTCTTGCCAGGGGCAAGCGTCCCTTCGGGCCGGGCGAGGGGGAGGTCATTACTGGCATCGGCATGTCAGCGATATGGCTTCTGAAAACAAGAGCCTCCTTTCTGAAACAACTCCCCGCCCCTAAAAGGGAGGGGTCAGTGACTCCCTATGACTCCCCGCCCCTGAGGGGAGGTGGCAGTGACTCCCTATGACTCCCCGCCCCTAAAAGGGAGGGGTCAGTGACTCCCTATGACTCCCCGCCCCTAAAGGGGAGGGGTAGGGGTGGGGTGAATCAATAAGGTTAGACCGATTTTCAGAAATAGGTTGCGACCGTTTTTTTCTCCTCCACCCCTGTCCCCTCCTCCCAGGAGGAGGGGAGTCCATACGTGCGCACATGTTTCCAGAAGACAGGCTCCTGCTGACTCCCCGCCCCTAAAGGGGAGGGGTAGGGGTGGGGTGAATCAAAAACTGTCCTTTCTTCTTGCGAATTTCTCCAAAAATGGCCAAAAACATACACCTTTTTATATATATCGCTGAATATTAGAAAGATAGAGGGTGTATGTTTGCTAATTTTAGAATGGCAAACCTACACCAGTGCCCCTTTTTCCGTCGAAACTTGACGTCTGTGTCATCAGTCAGGATTTTGTTTCGTAGTTATTTTCACATTGGAAACATTTTGTTTCCGCTGTAGAAACAAAGTGTTTCATCTCAGGAAACAAAATGTTTCAAGTCTTTTTGCTATCGTGAAACAGGCTTATACACAGATAGATAGCACTAATTTTATCTTATTTTTACTCTTAATTTGGCTTTTGGTGTAGGTTTTATATAGGAAATATGGTAAACCTACACCACTTAAACCTCTATACCTCAGTATGTTAGATGTAAAGGTGTATGTTTTACCTATTTTTCACATATTTTCATTTGAATTTTTTATGTAGTATCACAAATTCCACAATCTTGGCAGCCAAACATAGGGTGCAACATATATATGACGGGGTAGAGATAGGCATAATTGCGGATTTTAGGATTACTTAAGTGCAATCGTTTGCGACAGATTTAACACTGCGGATGGTGGCTGTTTAAAGAAAAGTATGGACCCGGCGCATGCCACGGAGCCCGCACGTGCCCCACGTTATTAATACATAGGACAGAAATCGCCCAAGACCTCAATGCAAGTCTTGGGCGATTTCAGCCATCAGTCATCAGCCATCACTCCTGGCAAGTGACCTTGACATCGCTCACGGTGATGGAGCCGCCGTAGTTGTTGATACTCCAGCAATTCTTCTGGATGCCATAGATACGGTTGGTGTAGGCGCATACATCGTTGATGTACATGACCATCACGGAGTTGTCGGTGTAGATGTCGATGTTGTAGACATTGTCGGAAGGACGCTGGAAGTTGTAGCCGTCGATGCCCTCGATGAAACCTTTGCCCTGTTCGCCCTCCTGCTCAAAGTTCACCTTGCGGCCGTCTTCCCACTCCGGATTGACCACCATTGTGTAGTACTGCTTGGAGTCGGAGCCGCGCACCAGTGAGATGCCGAACTTGTCCCAGTTGTTGGAAGTCTTCACCTTCAGTGAGATGTGGTTGCTGGTGCCCAGACGGCTGAAGAGCACGTAGGCATCGTCGCCAGTGAGCGTGCCGCCCGTGTATCCCTGGGATGCGACGACGTCGGCAGCGGCCGTCCTGCTGTATTTGGCGGCCATGGCGGCCACTTCGCCGAGCGTCAGGGTGCCGTCGCTGTGCTGGATGACCTTGTGGCAGACGAGGGCTCCCGACCAGTTGGGCTCGCCGCCGGCTCCCACGTTGACGTTCTTGTCGTGGATGGTGGCACCGGTGCGATAGGGACACCAGCCCCAGATGTAGCGGTCGGTGCCGTCGGAGGCCGTCTTTCCGGCATAGAAGGCCCGGCTGTCGAGCACGCCCTCATGGCCGTCCTTTGGCCAGTTGGCACCCGGATCGTTGAAGCAGGCCTTCAGGGCATCCCACGATGTGGCCATCATATACTTCACCTTACGGCTCCATGAGGCACGATAGGCCTCACTGTAGACCAGATACCAGTAGTTGCCCATCTTGAAGATGTCAGGACACTCCAGCATACGGTCCCAGATCATCGGGAACTGAGCGGCGTGGCTCCAGTTTTTCAGGTCGCTCGACGTAAACTCTGCGAACTTGAGATTGCTGGAGATGACCATGTGCCAGAGACCGTCGTCGGCCTTGAATACCTGCGGGTCGCGGAAGTCGACGGATGAGTAGCCGTAGTCGTCGCCCTTGAGCATCCACGCATTGTCCTTCGTCCAGGTCTTGAAGTCGGAAGAGGTGGCGCGCATCACGGCCTCCACGTTCTTACACTGTGGGTTGTGGCCGGTATAGTAGATGTAGTAGAGCCCGTCGCTCTCGTTGTAGACGGCACAGCCCGTTCCGAGTGCCGCATCCTGTTCCCAGGCCGAAGTGCCGGTGGCGAGTACCTCGCCGAGCGATTCGTAGTGGGCTCCGTCCTTCGTGGCGACGCCCCAGATGGGATGGTAGTTGTAGGTGGCATTGTTCTCGTACTCCTGCAGATAGAGCACCTTGAAGTCGCCTGCCTTCTGGTCGTAGAAGGGCATGGGGTCGCCGCAGCGCCCGATGGCGGGGTTATAGTAGGTCTGGAAGCCCGCCTCGTCGGTAGAGTTGAAGAATGTGGATGTGCCAGCCCAGTCCTTCGGGGCGTCAGGGCCGAAGTCGTCGTCGCTGCAGGAGGCGAGGGTGGCGGCGGCTGCGGTCAAGCCGCAGCCCACCAGGCCAGCCAATAGATAATTCTTTATTGTCTTCATAATCGGTTATTTCGTTAAGTAATTGAATGCGTTTTGAGTCATGATCTCGATGTTCTTATGGAACTTCTCTGTGTAGCCGCCCTCATAGGTGTAAGAGTACCAGTCGTAGCAGCCGGAGCCGATGCAGATGATGCCGCCCTTGCCGTCGTGGGCAGGATATTCCCATGCCACCACAGCACCGTCGCCGCCTACGCCGAGGATCTTGCCGCCGGTGCGGGCCTCCCAGGTGGCGTGGTCGTCATAGCCTCCCCAGTCGGTGCCGATGTGGTACTGGGCCGTGGAGTTGGTGATGTGATAGCCGGCATCGGTGCAGTACACTTCCTGCGGATTGTCACCCTGAACAAGACCCTGCCACATCGGGTGGTCGTTCTGGCCGTCGAAGATGCGGAAACTCCAGGGACCGCCGCAGAGTTCGGCTCCGTCCTCGTTCTGGCCCCAGCAGTTGTTGGGCGTTGTCCACTCGTCGTCGCCTGTCACGCCGATGAACGACGGCAGGTTAGTGGCATAGCGTGTCAGCAGCAGTGAGCCGCCATTCTCATAGAACTGGCGCAGTTCGTTCTTTGTATCCAGTGCATACGGAGCCTTGGCCATGAACACATCGTGGCCGTCGACACCGCCGTCAACGTGGTAGTGCCACCAGATAACCCCGCACTCCGACAGGTCGAGCGTTCCGGCGCGCAGGTCGGCAAACGATGCGTAGAGTGAACCGCCGATGTTGCCCAGCATCCACTGGCAGGCAGCCTTGGCTTCCGGATCGAGGTCGTTCATCACAGGTGCCTCGCCGATGAAGAGTGCCTTCGGCTTCTCGATGGCAATCACCGTCACGGTATAGGTGCTCTCGGCTGAGTTGTTGGTCACTTTATAGGTGACGGGCTGTGAGAAGTCCTGAGCCACGCCTGTGCTTGGCGTGACGGTGGCATTCTGGCTATAGGTGATGGTGGGCACCAGACTGGTGATGTCGACGGAGCCGGGCACATAGACCGTGATGGTCTTCGACTCCTGGTCGATGGCTCCCTGGTAGATGTCGTTGATGACGAACTGCGAGATACGGGCTTCGTCGTGGAGCACGCTGAGCGTCCAGTTCAGCACCACGTCGCCGTTCCTGACGCTGAGCACCTTGGCCGCGTCCATATTCAAGGTCTCGCCCTGCTTGATGTTGCATTCGGCACCGTCGGAGATGCTGAGTGCTGTCACCTGCATCGAGGATGTCTCATACACCTCCGGCAGACGGACGAGGATGCTTCGCGAGGCAAGATCGATGATGCCTTCGTAATTGTCGAGTCGGATGTTCTCCACCATGCAGTCGCCGCTCAGTTGCAGGTCGCTCACGTGGTCGCTGCTGCAGGATATTATCAATGCACAATTCATAATGCACAATGCACAATAGAACAATGCACAATTCACAATGCTCAATGCACAATTTCTTATCTTGGTAATCATAATTTTCAATTTTCAATTTTCAATTTTCAATTCTCAGTCTCTTACCAGTTGCCAATGTTCTGGGTGTAGTGCCCGTTGGATGCTGACAACTGCTCGAAAGGAATGGGCAGATACTCGTCCTTGTTGGCCGTAAAGTGGGCACCGCTGTAGATGGCGCAACTTTTGATCTCCTCGGCATAGTATTTGTTTAATACCGTCGCAGCATCACCCCAGCGTACGAGGTCGAAGAATCGCTCGCACTCCATGCCCAGTTCCAGGCGGCGCTCCATCTTCACAATCTTGATGGCCTCTTCCTTGGAATAGGTGCCTTTGTAATTGGAGATGTACATCTTCACGCCATAGGCATTCTGATAGTTGCCAATCATCTGTGTGCTGGAGGCGGCACGGGTGCGGATCTGATTGACCAGACTGATGGCCTGGTCGGTCTGTCCCAACTGTGCGTATGCCTCGGCGCGCTCCAGCAGTACGTCGGCATAGCGGAAGACGATGCGGTTCATCGACGAGGCCCAGTAACTGCCCTTGATCAGATAGTTGTCGATGAGGGCGGGGTCTACGTTCTGCTTCAGCGATACATTGTAGCCGTAGAGTCCGTTAGAGCGGCTCCAGATGCTGGTCTCCTCCATCATATAGTTCTTGTTGAACATATAGGGCAGTCCGGGGATGCCGATGGTCAGGAACAGGCGCGGGTCGGCATTGTCGCTGGACTTGTCGTAGTTCTTCTCGTTGAACGTGTCGAGCAGGGGCAGTCCGTCGGCACCGGTGCGATAGGCATTCACAAGGTTCTGTGAGGGCTTGTAGAAGTCGCAGCCACCATCCGTGGCACCAGGGATGTTGGGGGGAATCAGGCCGTAACTCCAGTTCAGGTTGCCGTAGGTGCTGCCGTCGTTGCGTGAGTATTGGATGGCCCAAAGGCTCTCCTTGCCGTTCTCATACTGCTCCTCAGGACGGAAGTTGTTGTGGATGTCATCTTCCAGACCGTAGTTGGCGTAGAGTGCGGGGTTCGTAAACTCGATGACTTTCTCCAGGTCGCCCTCATTGATGCTGGTCACCTGATTGCTGTTGGCGTCATCCTGACGATAGGCCTTATAGAGATATACCTTTGCCAGGAAGGCGGCGGCAGAGGCCTTCGTCGGGCGGCCCTTGTCGGCCTGAGTCTGGGGCAGCGTGTTGTAGGCTTCCATCAGGTCGTTGATGATGAGTTGCCAGCCCTCGTCGTTGGTATATGTGCGGTTAGAGAGTTCGTTATACTCGTCGTAAGTCAGATTTTCGTTCACCACGAAGGGAATATTCTTGTAGAGACGCTTCAGCAGGAAGTGGCCGTAGGCACGCAGGAACTTCATCTCGGCCAGGCGCTGCTGCTTCATCGTGTAGTCGTCGCCGGTGGTGTTGAGAAGGGCGATGGCGGTGTTTACGCGTGAGAGGCTGTTGTAGAGGCGCACCCACATGTCGTTGATGTTCCAGTTCTTGGTCAGCACACCCTGCTGAACCTCCAATTGGTGGAATACGTCGCCGTCGCTTGTGCCGCTTCCGCCCTTGTAGGCATCGTCGCTGCGTACATCGAAGTTCCACATAGAGAAGGAAGAGTTGATGTCTTCTGCCGTAGTGAATACTGCATAGGCTGACACGACCATGGCTTCAGCGTTTTCAGGTGTCTTCACCTGCTCGTCGCTCAGTGTCCCCTGTGGCGTGTGCTCCTCGAGGAAGTCGCTGCAGGAGATAAAGAGGAGAGTCAATGCACAATGCACAATGCATAATGCACAATTTTTTATCATAGTAATCATAATTTTCAATTTTCAATTATCAATTATCAATTCTTAAAACGATACGTTCAGTCCGAAGGTGATATTAAGGGGAATCGGGTAGCCATAGTTGGCATTCTCGGGATCCACGCCCGTAAACTTCTTGCTGCTGATGGTCAGCAGGTTCTGGGCTGAGAGATACATGCGGAGCCGCTCGGCATAGATTTTCTCGCAGACCTTCTTGGGAATATTGTAGCCGATCTGTATGGTGCGCAACTTGGCGAACGAGCCGTTCTCTACGAAATAACTGCTGACGCGCTTCTCATTGTTGTTGTCCATGATGCTGATGGCGGGGATATTCGAATCGTTGTTGGCCGGTGTCCATGCATCGAGCAGACGGCGGCCCTTGTTCAGGTTGGAGATGTTCAGACCGCTCCAGAGGTCGGTCTCCTTCTTCAGGTCGCTGATGACATCGACGCCCTGCACACCCTGCCAGAACATGGTGAAGTCGAGATTCTTGTACTGCAGATAGATGTTCAGGCCCCAGGTGAAGTCGGGTGTCGGATCGTAGATCCACTGCTGGTCGGCCTCGGTGATCATGCCGTCGCCATTGAGGTCCTTCCAGCGGATGCGGCCGATGCCGGCACCGTTCTGACTGGCGTGATTGTCGATCTCCTCCTGGCTCTTGAAGATGCCGTCGTAGACATAGCCCACCTGTGAGTACATCGGGTGTCCCACGACGCTTTCCACGCCGTTGCCGCCGAAGGTACCGTTGGCAGCGATGGTCTCTGGCAGTTTTGTCACTTTGTTGCGATAGGTGCCGATATTGCCTGAGAGGTCGTACTGGAAGTCGCCGATATTGCCGCGATAGCCGATGTTGGCCTCGATACCCTTGTTCTCCACCTCGCCGGCGTTGATCCACTGGCTGCTGCCTTCGCCCATCACGCCGATGCCGGGCATATAGACCAGGATGTCCTTTGTCTTCTTGAAGTACCACTCCAGTGAGCCGTAGAGGGCATTGCGGAACATGCCGAAGTCGAGACCGATGTTCGTCTGAGTCGTCGTCTCCCACTTCAGATTGTCATTGCCGAGTTGGTTGCGCTTGAATCCGCTGGGCAGCGTCTGTCCGCCGTTGGTACCGGCGATGTCGTAACTGGTGCCGTAACTCTGTCCGCCGAAGCCTGCCTCGCCGTAGTTGCTCTCATAGAGCGTATAGCGGGCGATGTTGGATATCTCCTGGTTACCGGTCTGTCCCCATGAGGCGCGCAGTTTCAGGTTGTCGAGCCAAGAGACATTCTTGAGGAACTTCTCCTCGTTGATTCTCCATCCGGCACTGACAGAGGGGAAGGTGCCGTAGCGGTTGTTGCGTCCGAAGCGGCTGCTGCCGTCGTAGCGCATCGTCAGACTGAGCAGGTAGCGGTCGGCATAGTTATAGTTGATTTTTCCGAAATAGGATATCAGCGTGTAGCCTTCGCCTGAGCCGTAGGCCTCGGCCTCGCCCACACCGGCATTGGGCCACATATAGTCGGGTGTGAGCACGGCAAAGTCGAACTTCTTGCCGCTGTAGTTGGTGTCATCCTCGCGGTTCAACTCGATACCGGCCATGGCGTCGGCACGATGGAGACCCTTTTCCAGGGCGTATGTGGCCACGGCATTCCACATCCACTTGGTCCAGTGCTCCTGCTTGCCTTCCACGGCATTGATCGGGTTGGCCACTGTTCCCTCTGTGATGGGGTAGGTGAAGATGCGCTGCTGCTTCTGGGCATAGTCGATACCGAAGGTGGTCTTGACGTTGAGGTCCTTCAGGGGATTGATGTTCAGGAAGGCATCGCCGAACGTGCGCCAGTAACTGTAGCGGTTGTCGCTGTTGCGGTCCAGGCGGGCCACAGGGTTCTCACGGTCGGGATAGCCGCCCACGGGCCCGGCATATTTCCCGTCGGTCGTGTAGACGGGCAGCGACGGGTTGAACTGCAATACGTTCTGCAGGAATCCGCCGGGGGCATTGACTTCGCTGGTGCGGTTGAGCGTGAAGTGCTCGCCGACGGTGATCAGGTTCTTATCGCCGATCTTCACCAGTTTGTACTCAGTGTTGATACGGGCAGAGAAGCGCTCGAAGTCGCTGCTCTTGATGATGCCCTTATTCTTATAGTAGCCGAGGGAGAAGAATGATGAGCCGCGCTCCGAGCCGTTGCTCAGCGATACATTGTACTGCTGGATCAGTCCGGTGCGGGTGGTCTTGTCGAACCAGTCGGTGTCGGCTGCGGGTGTTGTGCCGGCAGCGTCGAGATACTTGTTCATCGTGATATTGCGGAGCATGGGCTGTCCCTGCTGATCGTAGGTCCAGTCGTAACGGTAGCCCAGGCCGTTGGAGTTGGGGTCGAGCCCGTCGTTCACATAGCCTTGCCACATCACCTGTCCGAACTCCTTGGCATTGAGCACCTTCATCTTGTGGGCATAGGTCTGCACGGCGACGCTGGCGTCAAAGTCGATTCTCACCTTGCCCTCCTTGCCGCGCTTGGTGGTGATGATGATCACACCGTTGGCAGCACGCGAGCCATAGATGCTGGCAGAGGCGGCATCCTTGAGCACCTGGATGCTCTCGATGTCGTTGCCGTTCAGTTCGTGCATACCAGCCTTGGTGGGCACGCCGTCGATGATGTAGAGGGGGTCGTTGTTGTTGAGGGTACCGACACCACGGATGCGGACGGTGGCCGAACCGGAGGGTGAACCGTCGGCAGAGATGTTCATGCCCGGCACGCGTCCCTGCATGGCCTTGATGGGGTTGTTCTCATTCTGCTTGGCCAGGTCGGAGGGGGACACCACAGAGACGGCACCGGTGAGGTCGGACTTGCGCTGGGTGGTATAGCCCGTCACCACAACCTCCTCTACCATCAGTGCATCGTCTTGCATCGTCACCTTCATTCCGTTCTGTGCCGCCACTTCCTGGGTCAGGAATCCGATGTAGGAGAAGACGAGCGTGCGGCCCGCTTCAACCTTCAGTGTGAAGTTTCCGTCGAAGTCGGTCACAGTGCCGTTCGACGTTCCTTTCTCCATTACCGTCGCACCGATCACGGTCTCACCCGTAGGATCGACCACGGTGCCATGGATCTCTGTCTGCGCGTACAATAATGTACCCACAAGCAAGAGTCCGAAACTTAGTAACGCTCTTTTTAGTTGTTCCATTGTTGTTCTTTTAAAAGGGTTAGTAAACGTTTGTCATTTTAAAATTTGATGCAAAATTACCTCTATATATGCAACAAATGTTTCAAAAATGATTCAAAACCTGCCAAAAATGATACGATGTAACAAATCGTGCCGTCTTAGTTCATATCGTTTATGTCAGTTTCTGTATTTTTTTGTATCTTTGCACCCAAGAAACCGAAAACTGTAATGATGATGACGAGAACATTCCTTGCGTACCTTATTATGTGTATGGCTGGCTTGGCCGTGCTGACATCCTGCTCCAGTGGCAGCAAGGTGTACAAGATTGGTGTGTCGCAATGTGGTAAAGGGCGTTGGCGCGACAAGGTGAATCACGAGATGCTGGCAGCCCAGCACCTCTACCGTGAGGATGCAAAGGTGATCATCGCCAGTGCCGACGACAATACGCAGCAGCAAATCAGGCAGATTGACAGTCTGGTCAGCCTGGGCATCGACTTGCTGGTGGTGGCCCCCAACGAGGCAGCCCCCATCTCAGCCGCTGTCTCGCGGGTCAGGGACAAGGGCATCCCCGTGATCTGCTTCGACCGCAAGGTGGAGGCCGACAACTATACCGCCTTCATCGGATGCAGTAATGTGGAGGCAGGAAAGGCCGTCGGCATCAACGTCGTCGACGTGGCCCGAGGGATGACGAATCAAAGACCTGTCCCCTTGATTCTGGAGGTGACTGGACTGATGAGCAGTTCGCCGGCCCGGGAGCGCCATCAGGGATTTGCACAGGCGTTGGCGGGGCACGACGAACTGGACTATGTCTGCCGCGAGGGTGACTGGAGTTCAGAGGAAACCTACCGCATCGTGATGGAGCAAATCAAGACAGGCCGGCTGCCCGATATCGTGTTCTGCCATAACGACGGTATGGCAACGGGTGCCTACAAGGCTGTGGTGGAGACCGGGACGGAAGGCAAGGTCAGAATATTCGGTATCGACGGTATGCCGGGCGAAGGTCTCGACTACGTGCAGTTCGGCCATCAGACGGCCACGTATGTCTATCCTACAGGAGGGGATGAGATAGTCAGGCTGGCGCTCGACATCCTGACGGGCCGCCCCTACCAGCGGGAGAACAGGCTTCAGGGTATCCTCGTGGTGAAGGAGAATGCCTGGTCAGTGGCCGCCACCACCAATGAACTGCTCCGGCAGAATGAGAATCTGGTGGTGATCCAGGATAAACTGGAGAACTATTTCGGACTCTACAACATACAAAGCAAAATCATAGCAGTGTGCGTCTGTGCGATGCTGCTGCTGGTGGCGGGCATCCTGCTTATATGGCGGGCAGTGGTTAAGACACGAACCGCCAACCGACGTATCCGGGCGATGCACGACGAGCAGACGGCCTTCTATACCAATGCCCGCCACCAGTTGCGCACTCCACTGACACTGGTGGCCGGACCTGTGAAGAAGATACAGGATGCCAAAGTGCTGAAGGGAGATTGGCAGGAATTGATAGACATCGTGGCAAGGAACATCGCGCAACTGGAGACCGTCGTCTCTGATGTGTTGAACTTCAAGATGGGGGCTGGGCAGACAGTCGTTGATGATGCGTCGGCAGAATGGACTCTGCAGCATAAATCGGCGACGGAGAATTTGCAGGGGCAACGCCTGGCACAGATGAAGCAGGACGACTCTGATGAACTGGCCAATGTGCTGATAGTGGACGACAATGCTGATATGCGTCGCTATCTGCGTACGCTGCTTGCTGATAAGTTCTATGTCATAGAGGCACCTGACGGGCAGAGTGGTCTGAAACTGGCCCGGGAGTGCGTGCCCGACATTGTGGTCAGCGACGTGATGATGCCCGTGATGGACGGCCTGCAGTTCTGTCGTCGGCTTAAAGAGGACAATATAACCAGTCATATTCCCGTTATTCTATTGACGGCCCGCAGCGCAGAGTCGCAACAGGTGGAAGGCTATGAGCATGGTGCTGATGCCTATCTGATCAAGCCGTTCAGTGCCCCACTGCTTGTGGCCCGGATCTATAATCTGCTGAAAAACCGGCAGACGCTGCGTCATCTGGCGGATGCCAGGCAGGAGGAACAGCAGCCCCTATTGAGCACTCAGGATAAACTCTTTGCCGATGCCCTCAAGCAGGCCTTCCAGCGCAATCTGCCGAATCCAGACCTGAAGATGGATGACTTGGGCGACGAGTTGGGGATGAGTCGTGTGCAACTCTATCGCAAGGTGAAAGCCCTGACAGGCACGTCGCCTGTGGAACTGCTGCGTGAGATGCGCCTACAGCGCGGTTATACGCTGATTACGACAACCACCAAGAGTATATCAGAAATAGCATACGAGGTGGGCTTCCACACACCCAGTTATTTCTCAAATTGCTTCAAGAAACAATTCGGGCAGTATCCGACGGAACTGAGAGGGGATTGATAAGCCTGCAGTGACTTTTTCGGGGAAGCCCCCCGAAGAGTTCCACGCATTCCCGCTGACGCGTCTACCCGTTGCCTTTCCTGTAGGAGGGGGATGCGGCTATGAGATGTCGGAGGGGCTGACGCCAAACTCATCCTTGAAGCACTTCGTGAAGTAGGAGGGGGCGGAGAAACCGACCTCGTAGGCCACCTCCGAGATGCTCTTGGTGGTGGACTGCAGCAGTCGGCGCCCTTTCTGCAGCCGCGCCTTGCGCAACAGTTCCACGGGCGACTGCCCCGTGAGGGCTTTCAGTTTGCGGTACAACTGTACGCGCGAGAGTCCCAGTTCGGCGCCGATGGTCTCCACGCTCAGGTCGCTGTCGGTCATGTTCGCCTCGATGAAGTCGCGGAACTTCTGCAGGAAGGGGTCTTCTTTCTTTAATGAAGAATGAAGAGTGGAGAGTGAAGAATTTGCTACCGAAGGGACACAAGAATTTGCTGCCGCCGAAGTCGGGTTCTCTGCCCCAGAATCGGTATTCCCCCCTGCCGCAGTTGGGAGGGCGGTGGCGGTTTGCGCACTGTGCATCATGATTTCTTCATTTTTGAACAGGTCTTTCAGCAGGATGCGGTTCTTCAGCAGATTGTCGATGCGTGCCAATAGCAGTTCGGCCGGGAAGGGCTTGGTGATATAGGCATCGGCTCCGCTCTCATAGCCCTCTATCTGGTTGCGGCTCAGTGCGCGGGCTGTCAGCAGGATGACCGGGATATGGCTGGTGGCCGTTCCGCCCTTGATGCGCTGGCAGAACTCCAGACCGTTCATCACCGGCATCATCACGTCGGAGACAATCAGGTCGGGCACGATCTCATTGGCCAGCGAGAGGCCCTGCTGGCCGTCGGCGGCCTCGTTGACCTGATAGCGGCCTTGCAGGATGGTGCGCAGATAGGCCCGGATGTCGGCATTGTCATCGACTATCAGGATGGTTGTGAGGGCATCTGAGATCGGTGGTGCGGAGGTGTGGGGGGACGGGGGGGTGAGATTACTTTCTGCCTCTGAAGTATTCTCGCTCCCACGCTCCTCCGCACCACCGTTCCCCCGAAGAATCCCGCGCTCTCTTATCTCCACCTGCATGTCGAGCATCTTGTTGATGAGTTGAGTCAGTTGGTGGGTGTTGCGCTGGATGATGGCGAAGAGTCCTGAGGCTTCGGCACCGGCGTTCTGGATGTCACGGGTCTCTGCCAGTTGGGCCAGCGGCCCCTCAATCAGAGTCAGGGGGGTGCGCAGTTCGTGGCTCACCTGCGTGTAGAAGTCGAGTTGTTCGCGCTCCATCTGAGTGCGCTCCTGATGGATGCGGGCCCGCTGGAGGAAGTAGAGATAGATGCTGACGATGACAGCCAACAGCAGACCGATGAGGCCGATGGCCAGCAACGTGATGGTGCGCTGCAGGTCGAGTTGGCGCATATAATCGTCCGACTGTTCGTGGAGTTGGTCGAGGTAGTTGCCCTGGCGCATCATCTCGTCGTACTGCATCAGCAGCACATTTGCATTCTCGTGGGTGACGAGGGCTGACATCAGTTGCACTTCCTTCTGGTATGGCTTGCCGTCGAGGATGTCGATGGCCAGTTGGAGCAACTGGTCGCCGTGGGTGGGGTAAATATAAGAGGCATCGAGGATGGAGTCGCGGACGCAGGCGATGCCGCCGTCTTCGCCTGGCAGGCCGTCGATGCCGCAGAAGCGGGCCTTCACCCCTTCTCCCAGTGCCTTACGGGCACCGATGGCCATACGGTCGTTCTGCCCGAACACGAAGTCGATATCCGACAGATCGCTTGTGCAGGCTTTCACAGCATCGTAGGCACTCTGCTCGGTCCAGTCGCCCTGCAGTGTGGTGACGAAGTGGATGTGTGGATACTGGGCTATGGCGTCGCGGAACCCCTTGTCGCGGTCGATGGCGGGCGACGAGCCTTTCAGTCCCATAATCTCCATCACCTTGCCTTGGCCGTTGAGCCGTGTGGCAATGTATTCTCCCATCAGGCGCCCCATCTCGTAGTTGTCGGCTCCCATGAAGGCGGTGTATTTCTTCGAGTTGGTCTTGCGCTCGAACACGATGACGGGGATGCCCAGGTCGTAGGCACGGTCGATGGCGGGGGAGATGGTAGCCACCTGATTGGGCGCCACGATGAGCAGGTCGATGCCTGAGGCGACGAGGCTGTCGATCTGCTCTATCTGGCGCTGGTCGCTGTCGTAGGCCGAGGCGAATCGCAGTTCCACGCCGTCGTGGAAGTAGGTGCCCATCCGCAGTTCGGCATTCTGCTTCTCTCGCCAGATGTCTTCCGAGCATTGTGAGATGCCGATCACGTATTGCCGCTCTTGCCTTGTACAGGCCGTCAGCAGCAGCATTAATGCACAGTTCACAATGCACAATGCACGATTCTTCAATGCACAATTTACAATTCTCATTGCCAGGGGCCGTTCTGAGTGGGAATGATGGGGACGATGCGGCCTCGCTTGTCGAAGGTCAGCCGGTCGATGCACACCTCGCGATGGGTGCCTGGCACGCCTCCGCCGAACCGCTTGTCGACGAAGTTCTTGTTGATGCGGTGGTAGACGATGTACCACTCGTCCTTACCCGGAATCTGGAGAATGCTGTTGTGGGCCGTGCCGTAGATGCGGTCTTCCGGTTTCTGGCGGATGACCATATAACTCTGCTCGTCGATGGTGATGGGGCCGAGCGGCGACTTGCTGGTGCCGTAGCACACGTGGTAGTTGGGAGAGCCTGTATCGTCGACCGACCAGAGGAAGTAATAGGTGCCTTTACGGTAGAACACGTAGGCGCCTTCGCGGAAGGCCCAGGTGTCGAGCGTGCCGCCCTGCGGTGTCAGCAGCCGGATAGTCTCTTTCCTGATTGAGAGCATGTCGTCGCTGAGTTCGGCACCTGCCATGAAGCCATTGCCCCAGTAGAGGTAGTGCTTGCCCGTCTTGGGGTCGGTGAATACATCCACGTCGATGGCCTGTCCGCCACGCGCTTCTGCCGGACGGTCGGCGTCGGTGACGATGGGCGCCCCGGAGTCGGTGAAAGGCCCTGTTGGGCTGTCGCTTGTCGCCACGCCGATCTCCTTGCGGTTTGTCTTCGGGTTGTGGGCAGAGTAGTAGAAGTAGTATTTGTAGGAGCCGTCCTTCTGCTTCACCTCCTCGATGCAGGGGGCCCAGGCGTTGCCCGTGGCCCACTTCACCTGGTCGCCCTTCACGTCGAGCATCTTGCCTTCGTCGGTCCAGTCGATGAGGTTGGTCGACGAGAACACGCTGAAGTCGTGGCCGCCCCAGCCGGGGGTGCCGTCGGTGGTGCTGTAGATATAGTATTTCCTGGTCTGCTGTGAGTAGAGCACTTCGGGATCAGCGTGGAAGCCGGGCAGGATGGGCTGACGGAAGTTGCCGAACTCGTGGAGCAGACGTTCTTTCTCTGCCCTCGTGATGGGGATGATGGTGCCGTGACGGGGAGTGAACTTCCCCTTGGTCTCTGTATTCTGCACAAACTGGAAGGTCTTCAGGTCCTCGGAGCGGCAGAACTGATAGTGGCCGTTGCCGTAGCAGTCGTACATGATGATCCACGACTTGCCGTCGATGGCCTTGCACACACCGATGCCTTCCACCGCCTCCTTGGTCTGTTCCACATTGCCATCGAGCATCTGCCACTTGTCTGTCAGATGCTTGGCTACGGCCTGATAGATGCCGCGCCCGGACTCCTGCTTGTAGAAGAGGTGATACATCTGGTCGGCCTCGTTGTAGACGATGTCGCCGTCGATGGTCGCATTGCCGGCATCGAAGAGCCAGCGTGGCTCGCCCTCCAGGTCGGTGAAGTCCTTGTTGGCATACTGGTAGTAGATCTTGTCAAACGAGTCGGGGTCGCTGGTGCGCAGGGAGTAGAACACCATGTACTTGCCAGCCTGACGGTCGTAGATGGTCTCTGGGGCCCAGACGCGGATGACGTTCTTCCACCGCTTGGTGTAGCGGGTGGGGAAGTTGACCGTCGCGTGCTGCCAGTGGATGAGATCAGTCGATTTGAGCAGCACCATCCCGCGATTGCTCGACCATCCGTGGCTTGACCGCATGTCGGTGGCCACCATATAGAAGGTCTTGCCGTCCTCGCAGCGCAGGATGTGCGGGTCGCGCACGCACTGGGTCAGTGCGATGGTGTCGCTCGTGATGACAGGTGCCCCGTGGTTTAGCGGGGTGAAGTTATAGCCGTCGTCGCTGATGGCATAGCATATCTGCTCGTCTTCGGGGGCATTGCTATTAAAATAGGTGAAGAGATAGGCCACCATCTCGCTGGGGTCTTTAGGCGGCTCTTGTGCTGGCTTCTTCTTGCCAGCCGTGGCAGTGCTGACGGCAACGACTGCCAGCAGAGCGGCCAGAATGGTCTTTGTCTTATTTGTCATAGTTATATAAGTTTTAATTTTACTTTTTACCCTTTTACCTTTTTACCCTTTTACCTTTTTTTTGAGTTATCCCATCACTACGTCGAGCACCATCATCAGCACGAAACCGATGGCGAAGCCGATAGTGCTCAGGTTGCTGTGCTCGCCCTCAGAGGCCTCGGGTATCAGTTCCTCCACGACCACATAGAACATGGCGCCGGCGGCAAAGGCCAGCAGATAGGGTAGGGCGGGTGTCATCAGTGAGGCCAGCAGCACCACGGCCAGGGCGCCTATTGGCTCAACGGCTCCGCTGAGGCTGCCGATGACGAATGAGCGCCACTTCGAGTTGCCCGCTGCCCGCATCGGCATCGAGATGATGGCCCCTTCCGGTACGTTCTGGATGGCTATACCGATGCTGACAGCCAGGGCGCTGGCCAGGGACAGGCCTGAAGCACCTTCTTCGGCACCGGCGAAAACGACGCCTACGGCCATGCCTTCGGGCAGGTTGTGGATGGTGACGGCCAGTGCCAGCATCGCTGTCCGGGAGAGATGCGAGCGAGGGCCTTCCGGCGTTTTGGCACCGATGTGCAGGTGGGGAGTCAGTTCATCGAGCAGGAGCAGGAAGCCGATGCCTGACAGGAATCCGACGGCTGCAGGCAGTACCGACCACTTCCCGGCATCAGCCTCCATCTCCATGGCCGGGATGAGCAGCGACCAGACGGCGGCGGCCACCATCACGCCTGAGGCAAAACCTAGCAGCGACTTCTGCAGACGGGGCGGCATATCGTCCTTCATCAGAAAGACGAATGCCGCTCCGAGCATCGTTCCCAGCAGGGGAATGAGTAGTCCGATGACTAATGCCATTTGATGCTATGCTTTGTTGAACTTGTCCTTCGGGCGCTTGCAGCGCGGGCACTTCCAGTCGTCAGGCAGATCCTCGAAGGCCACACCGTCGTGCTCTGCGGGGTCATACACATAGCCGCAGACGGAGCAGACGTATTTGCCGGAAGCCTCCTGCTGGGAGAAATCCACCTCAGCCAGAACGGTCGGAACGGGATTGTCCAGATCCATCACGCGCCTGGCCTCCAGATTCTCGTAGCCCTGAGGGGTGTGGGTGCCACAGTACACAGTGGGGTGGCGGCGGATGAACTCGCGGATGCGGTCTTGCGTCTCACGGGCTGCGGGCAGGTCATCGTAGACGACGGACAGTTTGTCCTCATAGAGTGCTTCGTCCACGTATGTGATGTCGCCATGGAGCATAAAGAACAATCCGTCATTCTCAACGATGACGATGCTGTTGCCCTTGGTGTGCCCCTTGGCCTTGATGAGGTAGATGCCGTCCTGAATCTTCTGACTCTCCGGGAAGTTGTAGTACGGGCCATCGGTATAGGTGACGGGCACGAGATTCGTGAGTCCCTGCAGTTCGGCGGCATCCGTCTCGTCTTGGCTGACATACACCTTGGCATTGGGGAAACTCTTCAGTTCGCCGCTGTGGTCAGAGTGGCGGTGGGTGAGCAGAATCTTCGTCACCTGCTCAGGTTTGTAGCCGAGGGCTGCGAAGGCCTCCATATAGGTACAGATATCCTTGCCAGTGAAGCCGAATGAGTTCTCATCAGGCACTTCCTCCGGCGTACCGGCGGGCAGACCTGTGTCCACCAGAATCACCTCCGAACCGGTGTCTATCAGCCAGTTCTGCAGACTGCCACGATAGCGGATGTTGTGATCGAACTTTTCCTTTCCTTCCTCACCGCCCATGACGAAAGGCTGGGTGTAGAATCCGTCTCTTCTGAATTTTACTGCTCTGATTTCCATAATTTATAGTAATGATCGTTAGTATATTCGGTTGCAAAGATACGGCATTTTTGTCTGACTACCAAATATTAAACGATATAAATTTGCCTGAAACGATACGGCTTTATAAAAATGTATGTAAAGTTATTATTTTATTATCACTAGAGTATTCAAAAAAACTGTATATGGAAAAACAGTATGGGTGACGCATCGCCGAAGTCAGGTCAAGAATTATCAAAGGTGCTTAATTTTGGGAACGTCAAGCGTGTCGTAAGCCAAATGCCAGCACCAAAACAATCATGGGGTTCATATCTCCGTAAAACACGTTAAAATCGAGAGGTTATGCGGTTATTTACAAAAAAAAATCGTAACTTTGCAGCCATTCAGTACAAACTTAAAACAATTCGGACTATGGAAGTAATCGATTTCAGTAAGAGCAACTCTGTGATAAACCAGTATATGTCGGAACTGCGCGACAAGACGATGCAGAAGAACCGTCTGCTGTTCCGTCATAACATTGAGCGCATCGGCGAACTGATGGCCTACGAGTTGTCGAAGACCCTCACCTATAAGCCGAAGACCATCACCACCCCCCTGGGCACCATCGACATCCCGCTGCCGAAGGATGATATCGTGCTGGGCACTGTGCTCCGCGCCGGCCTCCCCTTCCATCAGGGCTTCCAGAATATCTTCGACCGTGCCGACAATGCATATGTCTCCGCCTTCCGCATGTATATCAACCGCGAGCATACCGAGGTGGGCATCCAGGCCGACTATATCGCTGCTCCCAGCGTGAAAGGCAAGACGCTCATCATCGCCGACCCGATGCTGGCCACTGGCGGCTCCATGGCTGCTGCCATTGAGGCGCTTATGATGTCGGGCAGGCCGAAGAAGATACACATCTGTTGCGTCATCGCTGCTCCCGAGGGTATCGAGGTGGTGAAGGAGGCGCTTCCTGAGGATGCCACTATCTGGTGTGCGGCTATCGATCAGGGTATGAACGAGCAGAAGTACATCGTGCCCGGATTTGGCGACTGCGGTGACCTCTGCTTCGGCGAGAAACTCCAGCGCTTCCCTAAGATTACGGACAAGAGGTGAAGGATTATAAAGACTGCGAATTTCGCGAATGGCATAGAATTAAAAGGGGGCAGTCCGAAAAGCCGGTTGTTATGACCTCCCCTAACCCCTCCTGTAGGAGGGGAATTGAATACAAAGAGTCGGAAGGCCCCCTCCCCTTCGGTGGTAACTAATCCCCCTCCTGTAGGAGGGGAATTGAATACAAAGAGTCGGAAGGCCCCCTCCCCTTCGGTGGTAACTAATCCCCCTCCTGTAGGAGGGGAATTGAATACAAAGAGTCGGAAGGCCCCCTCCCCTTCGGTGGTAACTAATCCCCCTCCTACAGGAGGGGTTAGGGGAGGTCACAACCCGCAACAGACTTTTGGGATTGATCCATTAAAAGACTACGAATTACACGAATTTCACGAATTAAATCAGTGCAGAGAATAATTCGTATAATTCGTGTAATTCGTAGTCTTAAATCTAATTGAGTAGTTTTAAATTATTAAATAAGGTGTAGCGTGCCCATCAGGTAGACGAGACCAAAGCCCAGCACCATCGAGATCACACCCATAATGACGCCCAGTTTTGCCATGTCGTTCTGTTTCACGTAGCCCGTGGCGAAGGCCAGGGCATTGGGCGGCGTGGAGATAGGCAGGATCATGGCTGATGAGGCTGCGATGGCCACACCGATCAGCACGGTTGGCGTGCCGCCGATAGGGGCCAGTTTGTCGCCCATGGCACCGCAGACGATAGCCAGAATAGGCATCAGCAGCGCTGCGGTGGCAGAGTTTGAGATGAAGTTCGACAGCAGGTAGCAGATAGCACCGCCCATCAGCAGGATGAGCAGTGGCGAGAACTCGCCGAAGGGAATGCTCTCCACAGCATTGGCTGCAAGGCCAGAGGCATTCAGGCCGTAGCCGAGAGCGAAGCCGCCCGCCACCATCCATATCACGCTCCAGTTGATCTGCTCCAGGTCACGCTTGTTGATGACACCTGTCAGGGCGAATACCATAAACGGAATCATGGCCACTGTATAGGAGTTGATGCCTGTGACGCGGTCGAGCAGCCAGAGGGCTACGGTGACGAAGAAGGTCACGATCACCACGCTGGAGTGAAATCCCTTCTTCATGCTGCCGTCAATCTTCAGTTCGATGGTCTTCTGTGTGAAGGGGAACATCTTCAGCAGAATCCTCCAACTGATGAACAGCAGCACCAGCACGAGCGGGAACATGAACATCATCCACTGGCCGAAGCCGAGGCCGAGGTTCAGGCCGTCGGGGTCGTTGAGGTACTTCAGGGCGATGGTGTTCGGCGGTGTGCCGATAGGTGTGCCCATGCCGCCCAGGTTGGCAGCCACAGGGATAGACATGGCCAGTGCGATACGTCCCTTGCCCTCTGGGGGTAACTGATGGAACACGGGTGTCAGAAACGTCAGCATCATGGCGGCGGTGGCGGTGTTCGACACGAACATTGAGAAGAGTCCCGTGATGAGCAGGAATCCCAGCAGCACCATCTCGCTGCGCGTGCCGAAGGGCTTCAGCAGCACCTTGGCCAGTTGAGCGTCGAGGCCTGTCTTCGTGGCGGCGATGGCCAGCACAAATCCGCCGATGAACAGCATGATCACCGGGTCGGCAAATGTCGCCATCACGCCTTTATATGACAGCAGTTTGCCCACTTCCTCCTCATTCACCATCGGCAGGATGCCGCTGTCGGTACAGAAGAGCAGCATCAGCACGATGATGGCCACCGACGTGGCCCACGATGAAACCACTTCGAGCACCCACATCAGCGTGGCAAAGGCAAAGATGGCGATGATGCGCTGCTGGATGACTGTCAGGTTCTGGATGCCGTACCACTCCGACGGCATGTTCCAGAGCAGGAGAGTAACTATGGCCACAAGGGCAATCTTCAGAGCACGTTTGGTGCTGTCTTCAGGATGGTATTTGCGCTGATGCCGCATCTTGTGGTAGGCATCAACGAGATGGAATCCTTCGTAAATGTGAAACATATCTAAACAGTGTTGTTTGTTGATTATTCTAGAAAACGGCTGCAAAGATACTACTTTTTTAAGGAACGCAAGCAATATTTTGTGACTTTTCTGTTGGTGTTCGGGAAAAAATGCGTAATTTTGCCCCATAATTCTAATTCAGATAAGATGAAAAGAACAATGTTGAGGACGCTCACCGCTATTCTGATACTCTGCGGTGCAACAGGCGTGCAGGGGCAGGTGATGAAGGCTGCCGACCTGGAAAAATATGCGAAGGAAAGATACAGCGACAGGTGGCTCGAAGCAGCAGCCTTTCTGGCCAGTGAACTCACGCTTGACAAGAATGAGTCGCTCACCTACCAGCAGGTGATAGAGGTGCCGGGCAAGACTAAGCAGCAACTCTACGTGGCGCTCAACTATTGGGCGACTGCTACCTTCAAGGACAAGCAGGCCATCACGCTCAACGACAAGGAGAGCGGCACCATCATTGTGTCGTCGACCATACAGAACATTGTACAGCATACGGGTACTATCAACTCTTACTCAGTAAGCATCACGCCCATTATCCGAATGGACATCAAGGATGGCAAAATCCGTGTCACATACACAGTTCAGAACTATGACGTGCTGAGGGATGTCTCAGGCGGATGGCTCTCCTTGGACAGCGACAGGAAGACCTACGGTGATGCCAAGCGCAAGGAGGAGGACAAGACCAATGCCAAACTCTACGATGAGACCTGGGAGATAGCCCACCACTACCCCTTCGTGCAAAAGGATGCCCAGAAGCGTACCTGCGCCAAGGCTCTGGTGATGACCCATGCCTACTCCAACGCCATAATGGACAAGGTGGAGGAGGCCGTCAAGCACGGTCTTGTGGGGAATGAGGATGAAGACTGGTAAAGGTAAAAAAGTAAGAAGGTAAAAAATAGAAGAACGGTCTTATGTAGTCTTTCAAAAGAAAATCGTCCGTACAACTCTCTGTACGGACGATTTTCTTAGACTTATTTCACCTCCCAGATGTCGTTCGTCTCAAGCAACTCCTCGAAGTTGTGGTACTTCTTCTGGGCGCTCACCTCGGCTATCTGAGCGTGTACGGCATCGTTGTAGGTGGGAGCCTCCACGTCGCGGATCACGCCCAGGGCAATGGGGAATCCGTCCTCAGGCGTCATCATGGCCAGTTTCAGTTGCAGGGTGTTGTCCTCGCAGTGGGCATCATGCACGAGTACGTCGTCCAGCGTATAGCCGTCCTTGCCGATCTCCACCACCTTCAGGCCGAAGCCCTGCTGCACGAGGCCATATTCGTTGTTCTCGCCGAACACGAGTTTCTCACCGTGGCGCACGTAGATGGCGTTCTTCTTGCGGCCCTCGTTGTTGTAGACGATGTCGTGGCAGTGGTCGTTGAAGATGACGCAGTTCTGCAGCACCTCCGTCACTGAGGCCCCCTTGTGCTCATAGGCAGCCTTCAGCACCTCTACAGTGCCCTTGGCGTCGGTAGCCACGCAGCGGGCGAAGAAGTGTCCGCGGGCGCCGAAGCAGAGTTCTGCCGGACGGAACGGGTCCTCCACAGTGCCGTAGGGCGACGACTTCGACACGAATCCTCGGGGCGAGGTGGGTGAGTACTGACCCTTCGTCAGACCGTAGATGCGGTTGTTCAGGAGGATCATGTTCAGGTCTATGTTACGGCGGTTGGCGTGTATGAAGTGGTTGCCGCCGATAGCCAGTCCGTCGCCGTCGCCCGACACCTGCCATACGGTGAGGTTCGGGTTAGCCACCTTCGCACCAGTAGCGATGGCGGCGGCACGTCCGTGGATAGTGTTCATACCGTATGTCGCCATATAGTGTGGCAGGCGGCTTGAGCAGCCGATACCAGAGATTACTGCGACATTCTCGGGTGCTACGCCGATCTCGGCCATAGCCTTATGGAGTGAAGCCAGGAAGAAGTGGTCACCGCAACCAGGGCACCAACGAGGCTGGCCTTTCTTGAAATCTTGTGCTGTATAACTCATAGTTTTACTTTTTTTACTTTTTTACCTTTTTACTTTTTCAAGATGTCTTCGAAAGCGTTGACTAACTCTTCTACTACGAACGGCTGGCCCTTCACCTGATTGAACTGGTAGGGAACGAAACCATCGACCTTCATACGCAGATAGGCAGCGAGTTGGCCCATGTTCTGCTCGGCCACTACCACCTTATTATATTTGGAGAGTACCTCGGCGGTGTTCTTCGGCAGCGGGTTCAGATACTTGAAGTGAGCCTGTGCCACCTTGTAGCCCTTCTGGCGCAGTTCGTCCATCGCCGAGTGCAGATGGCCGTAGGTAGAGCCGAAGCCCACGATTAGAAGGTCGGCATCTCCGGCATCGCCACTGACTTCGAGGTCGGGCACCTGTATATTCGCAATCTTCTGCTGGCGCAGGCGCGTCATCAGGTCATGGTTCTCCGGATTGGTGGAGATGGCACCTGTCTCAGAGTCTTTCTCCAGACCGCCGAGGATGTGTGCGAAGCCCTCACGTCCGGGCACTGCCCAGTAGCGGGTGCCATTCTCAGCACGCATGTATGGTGTCCACTTGCCCTTCAGTTCCTCAGGCACGTATGGCGGGTTGATGGCGTCGAGTTTGGCCATTTCCGGCAGTTTGAAGGCTCCTGAGCCGTTGGCCACGTAGGCATCCGTCAGCAGCACCACGGGTGTCATGTGTTCCAGTGCTATCTTACAAGCCTGATAGGCAGCGTCGAAGCAGTCGGCAGGACTGGTGGCAGCCATCACCGGCATGGGGCTTTCGCCGTTGCGGCCGAAGAGCGCCTGCAGCAGGTCGGTCTGTTCCGACTTAGTGGGCAGACCCGTGGCGGGGCCGCCGCGCTGCACGTCGAGTACCACTAGCGGCAGTTCCATGATTACTGCTAGGTTCATGGCCTCGCTCTTCAGGCAGATGCCGGGGCCGGATGTCGACGTCACGCCCAGTGCTCCGGCAAACGAGGCTCCCAGGGCAGAGGCACAGCCGCTGATCTCGTCCTCACACTGCACGGTGATGACACCCAGCGACTTGTGCTTCGACAGTTCGTGCAGCACGTCGGTGGCCGGTGTGATGGGGTAGGAGCCTAGATAGAGTTTCAGTCCGGCCTTCTCGGCAGCGGCGATGAAGCCGTAGGCCGTCGCCTTGTTGCCTGTGATGTCCATATAGCGTCCGGGCACCTTCTCCTTCGACTCGATGCGGTACACGTTGACGGCACTCGAGTGCGTGTTGTGTCCGTAGTCATAGCCAGCCTGCACCACCTTGATGTTGTTCTCGGCGATGGCGGGCTTCTTGGCGAACTTCTCGCGGAGGAAGTTGCCCACCAGGTTCAGGTCGCGGTCGAAGAGCCAGCACACCAGTCCGAGGGCGAACATGTTGCGGCACTTCAGGATGGCCTTGTTGTCCATGCCCGTGTCGGCCAGACAGTCTTTCACCATCGTTGTGAGCGGACACTGTATGACGCGGTCTGGGTCGATGCCCATCTCGCCGAGATAGTCTGCCGTCTTAAACTGTGCCTTCTCCAGATCCTTCGGCCCGAAGGAGTCGGTGTCGATGATGATGGTGGCCTGGGGCTTGGCGTAGCGGTACTGCGTCTTCAGGGCCGCTGCGTTCATGGCCACCAGCACGTCACACTTGTCGCCAGGGGTGTACACCTTGCCGGCTCCGATGTGTACCTGGAATCCTGACACGCCCGTCAGTGAGCCTTGCGGGGCGCGGATGTCAGCGGGATAGTCGGGGAATGTTGAGATGCCGTTACCAACGGTGGCACTGACCGTAGAGAAGATGTTTCCGGCCAGTTGCATACCGTCGCCGGAGTCACCTGAAAAGCGCACGACCACTTGGTCGAGTTCCTTCACTTCTAAGTTTTCTGTCATATCACTTATTTAGTTTATTACTAACTTCTTCATTTTCGGCTGCAAAAGTACCCATTTTTTGTGAAACGACAAAGTCTTTTCGTATAAAAATGCACACAAAGGTGCTCAGACGTATTAATCTTGAATAAGCATACGAAATACTGTTCAACCGTGCAGTGCGAAAAACTTTCTTAATAATCGGTGCAAAATCAGCCATAATTCAACGATTATTACTACTTTTGCACGATCATTAAACGCTATTATGATGATAAGAGACTTTGTCGCCATCGACTTTGAGACGGCTAACCAGCAACGTTGCAGTGTATGCTCAGTAGGTATTGTCATTGTTCGTGACGGTAAGATAGCCGATACGTTCTATAGCCTCATCAAGCCGGAGCCTAACTTCTACAGTTACTTCTGTCAACAGGTACATGGACTGAGCCGTCGTGATACAGACTCTGCGCCAATCTTTCCAGAAGTATGGCAAGAGATAGTGCAGCGTGTCCTTCGGTTTTTCCCCTCTGAACAGGCAGACATGCCGGCCATCCCTTTTGTGGCTCACAATGCCCGCTTTGATGAAGGTTGCCTAAAAGCAGTCTTTCAGGTTTATCAGATGGACTATCCCGACTATCGCTTCCACGACACTCTTGCAGCGGCTCGACGACAGTTCGGCCATTCACTTCCTAACCACCAACTCCATACCGTCGCAGCCGCCTGCGGCTATGACCTCCGACGACATCACCACGCACTGGCCGATGCAGAAGCCTGCGCCGCGATAGCATTGTACCTTTTATAGTAAAGGTGGGCGCATCAGTAGTGGAACGACGAGCCGCCGAGGAACTCGCGGAGGAGTGAGGTGGGCGGAATCTGCGTCTCAGGGATGGGCTTGATGTAGCGCAGGAACTTCAGCAGACGGTAGGCCTCGGCATGTTCCTCACAGTTCTCAGGCACCTGCTCCAGCAGCGGCTCTGCCTGCCTCTTGATGACGGCCAGTTCGAAGAGCATGGCGGTGTTGAACATGGCGTCGGCATTCTCCTGGAAGGGGAATATCCAGCGGTTCTCACCCTTGCGTACGCTGGGCCAGCGGCGGATGGTCTCACGGGCCGAGACGGCACGGTACTTGAAGTCGCGGATGATGCGGCGCAGCAGGCGGTTGTCGGTGGTGGGGATATAGTTGTGGTTGTCGAGCAGGATGGTGGTCAGTGCCGAGGCGTAGACGCGGAAGATCTGCCCGGAGGGTATCTGCGAGGTCAGTTCCGGGTTGAGGGCGTGGATGCCTTCCACGACGAGCACCTCATGCTCGCCCAGACGGAGCCTTCTGCCGCTCTTCTGGCTGGTGCCCGTGGCGAAGTCGTAGCGGGGCAGTTCCACCTCGTCGCCCCGGAAGAGGGCGTTTAGATGCTCGTTGAGCAGCGGCAGGTTGAGGGCGTGCAGGTGCTCAAAGTCGTAGTCGCCCTTCTCGTCGCGTGGTGTCTGGTCGCGGTCCACGAAATAGTCGTCGAGCGAGATGCCCACGGGCTTGATGCCGTTGACGGCGAGTTGTACGGAGAGCCGCTTGCAGGTGGTGGTCTTGCCCGAGCTTGAGGGACCTGCTATGAGCACCATCTTGATGCCCTTGCGCTGGGCTATCTCATCTGCTATCTTAGCAATCTTCTTCTCTTGCAGGGCTTCGCTGATCTGGATGAGCTGCGGGGCGTAGCCTGCCTCGATGGCCTCGTTCAGGTCGCCGATGGTGCTCAGCCCGAGGATGTCCTGCCACTGGTGGTGCTCCTTGAAGATGCCGAACATCTTGTCCTGGTGAGTCATCTCGCCGAGTTCGTCGGGATGCTCTCTGGAGGGGATGCGGAGCAGCAGCCCGTCGAAGTACTTCTCCACGCCGAAGAGGTAGAGTTGGGAGGTGTTCGTCAGCAGTGAGCCGTAGTAATAGTCGAGGTAGCCATCGATGTCATAGTAGGTGGTGTAGAGGCGTCCTGACGACTTGAGGAGTTTCACCTTGGAGCGGTTGTGGAGGCTGTCGAAGAGCGCGATGGCCTCCTCGGTCGTCGCCTCGTGGCGGTGTATGGGCAGGGCGGCGTCGATGATCTCCTGCATGCGGCGCCGGATGGCGCCTGCATCGTCGAGGGTGACCGGGCGACCGATGTTGAGATTGACGTAGTAGCCGTTCGACACGGGGATGTCGATGGCCACCTTGCAGGGGGCGAACAGGTCGTGTACGGCCTTGCAGAGCACGAAGAAGAGGGTGCGGGTGTAGGCTCGACTTCCACTGGGCGTGGTGATGTCGAGGAATTCCACTGTCTTCCGGTTGTAGACACGGTAGTGCATGCCCTCCACCTTATTATTAACGTGGGCGGATATCGGCCCGTGCTTCATATTCAGCCCTGTCTGCAGGTATATTTCTTCGAGTGTCGAGCCTATAGGGGCATCGATGACGGTGTCGTTGTTGCGGCAGTGTATCTTGACAGTTTGTTCCATAATTGTTTTGTTTTAGGATTATTTTTGTGGCAAAGATACAAAAAAAACGTAATAATCTGCTTAATCTGTGGCTTTTTTTATATCTTTGCAACGAAATTTCGAAAAAACCATTATTCTTATGTCGATAATGATTATCTTTAAACTTCTGGGCTCGCTCGCTCTGCTGATGTTCGGTATGAAGTCGATGAGCGAGGCACTGCAGAAGATGGCGGGTCCGCAGTTGCGACACGTCCTGGGGGCAATGACCACCAATCGCTTTACGGGGATGCTGACAGGTATGCTGGTGACGGCCTCCGTGCAGTCGTCAACGGCCACGACGGTGATGACGGTCTCGTTTGTGAATGCGGGACTGCTGACGCTGGCACAGGCCATCTCGGTCATCATGGGCGCCAACATCGGCACGACGCTGACGGCCTGGATTATGTCGGCCGGTATGTCGTTCGACATCAGCATCGTGTCGTATATCGGTTTCTTCCTGGGCATCATCCTTATTTATATGAAGAGGCACCGCTATGTGGGCGACTTCCTCTTCGGACTGGGCCTGCTGCTGCTGGGCTTGACCACGCTGCGACTGACGGGCTCGGAGATGGACCTGGGCCACAACGAGACGGTGCTCAGTTTTTTTGCCTCGTTCGACCCCGACTCGTTTCTGACCACCCTCATCTTCCTGTTGCTGGGCGGACTGCTGACGTTCTGCGTGCAGTCGTCGGCAGCGGTGATGGCCATCACGATGATACTCTGTTCGAGCGGTGCACTGCCCATCTATCAGGGTATCGCCCTGGTGATGGGTGAGAACATCGGTACGACGGTAACTTCCAACCTGGCTGCGATGTCGGCCAACACGCAGGCCCGCCGTGCTGCTCTGGCCCACATGTTCTTCAACGTGTTCGGCGTCATCTGGATCCTGTTCGTGTTCCGTCCGTTTATCGACATGGTGTGCGGATGGGTAGGCTACGACGTGGAGATGACCAAGGGCAGTGTCGACTCTGCCACCTTCCTGGCCAATTCGGCCAAACTGACCTTCGTGCTGGCTGCCTTCCATACGGCCTTCAACGTGGCCAACACGATGATCCTGATATGGTTTATCCCGCAGATAGAGAAGTTCGTGTGTTGGGTGATCAAACCGAAGAAGGTGGACGAGGAGGAGGACTTCCGCCTGCACTTCATCACGGCTGGCTTCATGAAGACACCGGAACTCTCGGTGCTAGAGGCACAGAAGGAGATACAGTCGTTCTCAGAGCGTATGCAGCGTATGTTCGGCATGGTGCGTGAGTTGCTGACACTCTCGTCGAGCACCTCGAACAAGAAGGACAGCCGGGCCGGCGACTTCAACAAACTCTATACGCGTATCGAGAAGTACGAAGGCATCAGCGACAATATGGAACTCGAGATAGCCAAATACCTGGACGCCGTGAGTGATGCCCATCTCTCTGACGAGACGAAGGCCAAGATACGCGCCATGCTCCGTGAGATCTCCGAACTGGAGTCGATCGGTGACGCCTGCTACAATATGGCCCGCACCATCTCGCGCAAGTATAACGGCAAGGAAGACCATTTCATCGAGAAGCAGTACGACCATATCCACCAGATGATGGAACTGACGGACCAGTCGCTCTCGCAGATGAACCGTCTGCTGTCGGGCCGCAAGGAGTCATTCGACCTGAACCGCTCGTTCAACATTGAGCATGAGATTAACAACTACCGCAATCAGTTGAAGCAGCAGAATATCACCGATGTGAACAATCACGAATACACCTATGCTGTGGGTACCATCTATATGGACCTTATCAATGAGTGTGAGAAACTGGGCGACTACGTGGTGAACGTGGTGGAGGCCCGCATGGGAATCAGATAGAAGATGAGACAGATGAGAAGAGGGATACTGGCAGTGCTGCTGAGCCTGATAGCCGTAACGGCGGAGGCTGGCAGCCGTTCACTGCGCCAGATGAAGGAAATTGCAAAGGAACAGTTGGCGACTGTTGTGGCTACCCGTGCTGCCGATGACTTGAAACTGGAGGCGCTGTTTGAGAATGAGACACTCGTACTGATAGGTGACACGACGGCTGGGTTTGCCGTCGTCACCCGCGATGACGGCCAGGTGCCAGTAGTGGGGATATCTCAATCCCCCTTCAGCCTCTCCGATATGCCTGAGGCTTTCAGATGGTGGCTTGCGACGGTGAATGAGAACCTGCTCCAAGGCGTTAGACCGGCTACTCGCAGCATGGCGGGCGTGCCCAATTTCGTGAATACACAATGGGAGCAGGGCTCGCCCTATAACGGAATGTGCCCGAAGGAACTCCTGGCCACGTGTCCCACGGGTTGTGTGGCTACGGCTATGGGACAGATCATGCGCTATTTCTCCTATCCGGCCAAGGGAAAGGGAACAGGCTCGTACACTGTGGGCAGCGGCCTTCTGAAGCACACTGGGGCAATCAACAATACCTACGAGTGGCAGAAGATGCTCGCCAGTTACGGCAACAGCAGTGGGTCGAGTAACAAACAGGCTGTGCAGGAACTGATGTACGACTGCGGACTGGCTGTTAGTATGCATTATGAGAAGGATGCCAGTTCGGCTTTCAGTTATGATGCCGCCATCGCCTTCTTCAAACATTTCAGTTACGACTCGCTGGCCGTCAGATATTATTCTCGTGATTTCTTCTCTGATGAGGAGTGGACGGATATGGTCTATCATGAACTGGCTCTGAAGCGCCCCATTCTCTATAGCGGTTACGACTCTGGCAAAAAGAGTGGCCACGCCTTCCTGCTGACAGGCAACGATGAGGAGGGAAAGGTCTGGGTCAACTGGGGCTGGGGGAAAAAGTCGAATGGCGAGAGTTACGACGGCTTCTTCAGCCTCGACGCCATGACGCTGGGCAGTTCTTATAACTTCAACTCCATGCAGGATATGGTCATCGGCCTGCGTCCGCAGGAGAAGCCAGATGCGCAGGACGAACTGACCTCGCTATGGACCTCTGACAAGCCATATCGCCTGACTGCGGCAGGGAAGAATGCCGTGGAATTTTCAATCTCAAGTTACTACAATGCGCACATCCTATACTTCAAAGGCCAACTGCTCTACCGTTTCCGCCGTCTGTCGGACAACCGGACGGAGTTCTTCACAATGATGGACCTCAGTAAGAGCAGCATAGCCCCATTTCATGGATTTTCGCCGAATAAGGGCAACTATCAGCGGGAGACAATCGACATCGAGACGTTGCAGCCGGGCAGTTATGAGTTCTGTGTCGTTTCGAAGGCCGACGGTCAGGGTGTCCCCAGTGAGATGCTGACACAGGGCGGCCCCTGTTACTTCTATCTGACAAAGGAAGCAGACGGCACTGTCTCTATCATCGGGCAGGAGACAGCCATCAGCAGGACTCGCCAAGAGCGGACTGCCCCTGACGGGAAGACCTACGACCTCCGAGGGCGGATGCAGGAATCTGGCAAGTCGCTGCCGGCTGGTATCTATGTCAGAGACGGCAGGAAAATAGTAATTAAATAGGGACACCTACTTGCCAAGCGGCGAGTACGGGCTAACCAATACAAAATCTTGCAGCACCAAATAGGGAATAGTTCGAAAAAACTCAAATAAAATTTGTTTTTTTGCTCACTTCTTCGTACCTTTGCACCCGCAATTCAAGGGGTGCCCTCTGGTGTGGGCTGAGATGATACCCTCTAACCTGATCCGGATCATGCCGGCGTAGGGATGGAATTAGGATATATATCAATACAATGTTTCCCCCTTTACATTATTCAAAAGTATAAAGGTAAAAAAGTATAAAGGTAAAAAAGGTAAAGGTATGAAAAAACTTGTTTTAGAAGTGGTAGCACTGGTAGGCGCAGTGAGTGTGTACGGACAGAACGTGGCTGCCCTGTATGATTCTACCCAGGTGGAGGCATTGCAGGAGGTGGTGGTGAAAGGCGTGCGAGCCCAGAAGAATGCACCGTATGCCATCACCAACATCAAGAAGGCTGAGTTGAACGAATTCTCGAAGACTGGCAAGGAACTGCCGTTCCTGTTTGCCCGGACGCCTGGCGTGCTGGCATGGAGCGAGAACGGACTAGGCACGGGTACGACTTATATGCGCATCCGTGGTGCCGGCGACTCGCGTATCAACGTGACCCTCGACGGCGTGCCCCTCAATTCGCCTGAGGATCAGTGCGTGTTCTGGGCCAATATGAACTCATACGGCTCGCTGCTTGGCTCAGTGCAGATACAGCGTGGTGTGGGTACATCAACCAATGGTGACGGAGCCTTTGGCGGTACGGTGGCCCTTTCATCGGCTACGCCCCTGCAGACACCGAGCCTGGAGGTCAGCGGCTCGTATGGCTCATTCAACACATTCAACGTGGGTGGCAAGTTCTCCACAGGGCTGCTGTGGAGGCATCTGATTCTCGACGGTGCCTATCATCAGACGAATACCGACGGCTTCATACATGGCACCAGTGGACGCTCAGGTTCTTATTACGGAGGACTCACATGGTTGGGCGATAAGTTCCAAATCCGTTATAAGAACATCGGCAACTTCGAGAAGACCGGACAGGCCTGGAACGGCGTGACGGCTGGTAACGACGACCTCTCGCTGATGGATGGCATCTACGGGTCTAACACTGGAATAAAGACCTATAAGGATCTGTATGATGCAGGCCTGGGTCGCTATAATACCCTCTATGAACAGTTGACATACGATGCCGAAGGGAATTTTGCCAAGGATGCCGGCGGCAACTATATAACAGAGCGCTACAGGATGTCCGACGGCTCCTACTGGGACAAGACCACCGACAACTTCTGGCAGAACCATAACATACTCTCTGCCTCGTGGAACATCAACGACCGCTGGTCGACATCGGCATCGCTGCACTACACCTACGGCCATGGCTACTACAGCGAGTTCCGCCCTCAGAACAAGATCAAGAAACTGGGCCTCCCCAACACCGAGTTCGGCTATGAGGCACTCGACGGCATCGAGCGTACGGACTGGGTGCGCAAGAAAGGGCTCACTCAGAATACCTACGGGCTGGTTTGGAGCATCAACTATAAGGATGACTCGTGGGACATCATCGGCGGGCTGAATATACAGAATTTCTCAGGCAACCACTACGGCTATGCCACTTATGTGTCGAACGAGACACTGAGGAAACTCCTGCTCAGCAAGGGTGACTACAAATACTATGACTCTGACGCCAAGAAATTCGACGGCAGCGCATACATCAAGGCCGCCTACGCCATCACGCCGGCATGGAGCGTGTTTGCCGATGTGCAGTACCGGCACGTTGGCTACAAGACAGACGGCTACAACGACAAGTTCATCAAAAACAAGCAGACCGGTCTCTACGACAAGCATCTGCTCGACATCGATGCGAAATACGACTTCTTCAACCCGAAGGCAGGATTCTCGTGGCAGCATAACGGCCATCGTGTCTATGGCTCGGTGGCTCTGGCCCATCGGGAGCCGGAGCGCAACAACTTCACTGACAATGGCAAATACCCTGCGCCGAAGGCTGAGAGCCTGCTCGACTATGAACTGGGCTATACATACAATGCCGACATCTGGCACTTCGGGCTGAACGCCTACTATATGGACTATACCAACCAGTTCGTGCAGACGGGTGAACTGACAGAAATCGGTGAGAAACTGACGACGAATATCAAGGACTCCTACCGCTTGGGGCTTGAACTGCAGGCAGGCGTCGCTCCCACCTCATGGCTGACCATCGAGGGCAACGCTGCCCTGAGTCAAAACAAGATCAAAGACTTCGATGAGTTCGTGGAAGACTGGGACGACTGGAACTATGGCGATGATGCGGCAGGACGACAGGAGGCGATGGCCAAGTACCATATTGACGGCAACGGCGACGAACTGCGCCAGTTCCATTACTCCAAGTCGACGCTGGCCTTCTCGCCGTCAGTCATTCTCAACGGCTTCGTCAATCTGCACTACAAGGGCTGGCAGGCCGTGTGGCACACCAACTACGTCAGCCGCCAGTATCTCGACAATACAGAGAACTGCGACCGCTCGCTGCCCGGCTACTCGGTTTCCAATGCCAGCCTGAGTTATTCGCTGAAGCCTAAGAAGGTGATGAAGGAGGCCATCTTCGGCCTGCACCTCAATAATGTCTTCAACCGCCGCTATGCGGCCAGCGGCTGGGTCTACTCGGCCATAGCAGAGAGTTATGGTCATACGAACGACAACCGCTACTATCAGATAGGCTTCGTCCCGATGTCAGGATTCACCATACAAGGCAGCGTGACGCTCAGATTCTAAATGATGCATCATGAATTATGAATTCCTTTCAGCCCATTGGCTGGACATCGTGACGACGGTCTTAGGCCTGGCCTATATCCTGCTGGAGTATAAGGCCAGCATCTGGATGTGGGCCGTCGGATTTCTGATGCAGGCCTTGGGCATCGTACTCTACTATCAGAAAGGACTCTATGCCGACTGCGGCATGGAGTTCTATTATCTGTCGATGACGGTGTATGGCTACTGGCGGTGGGTGCATGGCTCGGCTTCTAAGGAGGTTCTGCCCATTCGCCACTTCCCCCGGCGGCTCATACTCCCGTGGACGGCACTCATCTGCACGGTATGGGCACTCATCTACTGGCTGCTGGTCACTTTCACCAACTCGAATGTCCCCTTGGCCGACAGTTTCACCACAGCCCTGAGCATCATCGGCATCTGGGCTCTGGCGCACAAATATCTGGAGCAGTGGTTCATCTGGATTGCCGTCGATGTGGTCACGTGCGTACTTTATTATTACAAAGATATCCCCTTCAAGGCCTCACTTTATGCCCTATATGTGGTTATTGCTGTATTTGGATTTATAAAATGGCGTAAAATGATGCGTTAAATCAAAAAAAAAATTGTATCTTTGCCACAGAATGTAAAAACGGACTAATTCTAAAACAAATATGGACAGATATCGTTTTCTTCTGTGGATGCTGCTTACTGTCGTGACGGCTTCGGCTCAGACCGAGCGGAGCGACACGGCAATCACTGCCGTACAGGTGGGCTATGCGGCGAGCAATCCGAACACTGTGACGGGTGCCGTCGACAAGGTGACTCAGGAGCGTATGAACAAAGGTATGATCCTCTCGTCACTCGACGCTCTGAGCGGACAGTCGGCTGGCGTGCAGGTGACATCGGGCAATCAGGAAGCGATGGTGTCGGCAGTGCGTGTGCGTGGTACCACCTCGCTGACAGGTGGCAACGACCCGCTGGTCATCATCGACGGCGTGGCTTCCGACCTGGCGACGCTCTCGACGGTCTATCCGGCCGAAATCGAGAGTTTCACCATCCTTAAGGATGCCTCGGAGACGGCTCAGTATGGCAGCCGCGGAGCCTCGGGCGTCATCGAAGTGGCCACGAAGAAAGGCCGCAACCAACCGTTCCATATCTCTTACGACGGGTCGGTCAGTGTGGAGGCCGTCTACAAGCGGATGCAGATGCTCGACGCCACTGAGTTCCGGCAGGTTGTATCGGCGCTCAAAGTGCCATACGTCGACATGGGGGCCAATACCGACTTCTCGCGAAGCATCGAGCGCACCGGCTATGTGCAGAATCATCATATCGCCTTCGGCGGAGGCTCAGAGACGGCCAACTATCGTGCTTCGCTAGGCATGATGGAGCACAAGACCATCATCCGTACCAACAACTACCGCAATTACATCGCCAAACTCGACATCTCACATCGTGCCTTTGACAATCGCCTGACGGTTGACCTCGGCATGTTCGGCTCGCTGCAGAAGAATAATTATCTGCCCTTTGTGCAGAAACTGCTCTATTCTGCAGCCACGTTTAATCCCACTTTCCCTGACGGTACTAATCCCGACGGCACTTATCCGCAAGTGGCCGAGGCCTCATGGATCGGCAATCCCAATGCGCTGCTGAAGATGAAGCAGGATGAGGCTAACGGGCACTTCAATGTGCATCTGAATGCGACGCTCACACTCGCCAAGGGACTGAAACTGCGCGCCTTTGGGTCCTACTCCTATAATACGGTGAACAACTCGCACTATTATCCGATGACCGTATGGAGTCATGGTGAGGCCTATCGCGGCAATGACAGGAGTGAGGAACTGCTGGGCAACATCTCATTGGACTATACCTTGGAAGGCAGAAATTCCACGTTCAACGTGATGACGCTGGCTGAGGCAGAAGACAAGAAGGCCACGGGATTCTTCACCACCGTCACCAACTTCTCCACCGATGCCTTCGGATACGATAAACTGACGGCTGGCGCCTCCCGTCCCTGGGGTGGTACCGACTCCGACTACTCCGACTCTCACATGGAGTCGTTTCTCCTCCGTCTGCAATACACACTGTTCAGCAGGT
Organism: uncultured Prevotella sp.; assembly: GCA_947167845.1. GTDB lineage: Bacteria > Bacteroidota > Bacteroidia > Bacteroidales > Bacteroidaceae > Prevotella. Next base: position 87,166 of record CAMVJQ010000002.1, read on the forward strand.
ATACGCTGACGGTCAATGCCCGTGCCGATGCCTCGTCGAAGGTGGGAAAAAACCATCGCTGGGGCTTCTTCCCCTCTGTCAGTGGAGCCTGGGTGATCAGCAAGGAAAAGTGGATGGAGGGGCTGAAATTCATCACCAATGCCAAGTTGCGTATCGGCTACGGCCGCTCAGGCAATCTGGGGGGCATCGGCTCCTACAACTCCTTGCAACTTGTGCAGCCCAATGGTGTCATCCCTATGGGTGGCAGCATCGCCACTACGCTGGGCGTCATCCGTAATGCCAATCCGGATCTGAGGTGGGAAGTGAAACGCACGTTCAATATTGGTCTGGACCTGTCGCTGTGGCAGAGCCGGATGGCATTCTCTATTGACTATTACCGTTCCAAGACCACCGATATGCTTTATGTCTATGATGTGCCTGTGCCGCCTTTCCCCTACGACAAACTGCTGGCCAACCTCGGCTCGATGGAGAACAGCGGTCTGGAGATCGGGTTCGGCATCACGCCCCTGCGCTCCAGGGATATGGAGTTGACAATCAATATGAACTGGTCGTTTGAGCGGAACAGACTGCTCTCCCTCGACGGCGACTACAACGGACAGCACCTGACGGCACCGAAGGAGAAGGGCATCTCTGCGCTCTGGGGCGCCGGATTCCACGGCGGCAGCGATGTGGTGAAGCAGATCGTCGGAGAACCGCTGGGTGTCTTCAAACTGCCTCACTTCAACGGCTTTGGCGAATACGCGGACGGTGGCCGCTACTACGACATATCCGAAGAAAGTTATATCTGCGGACAGGCCACGCCCAAGGCCATGATGGGCTCGAACTTCGCCTTCCGATACAAGCAATTCGACCTGACAGTGCAGGCCAACGGTGCTTTCGGCCACAAGATATACAACGGCACGGCACTCACTTATTCCAATCTGCTCTCGCTGCCCAGTTACAATGTGATGAAGGGAGCACCCGAAAGGGACATCTTTGATCAGGACATCAGTGACTATTGGCTGGAAAACGGCGACTACGTGAACATCGACTATGTCACGCTGGGCTGGAACGTACCTGTCCGTTCAAGGCATATCAGGAGTCTGCGCCTGGCTGTGTCGGTCAACAATCTGGCCACCATCACTGGCTATAGCGGACTGACCCCCAAGATCAACTCCAGCGTGATCAATGGCACACTGGGTATCGACGACAAGAACGTGCTGCCCGTCTATCGCAGTTATACGTTCGGACTGAGCATTAAGTTCTAATTGAGAATTGTCTTAATTGAGAATAGAGAATTTAGAATTGAAAAATATGATTACCAAGATAAACAATAATAAATGGATGAAGCGTCTGTCGGCAGGGGCATGCGCTCTCCTCTTTCCTCTCTCCTCTCTCCTCTTTCCTCTCTCCTCTCTCCTCTTAATATCCTGTTCGCTCGACGAGGATCCGCGCGACCAGATTCTTGAAGAGGCGGCATACGGAACGGCGAAGGAGATCTTTCAGAATACAGTTGCCACCTTATATAATTATATAGGCGGCTCTACCGACGGACAAGGACTGCAGGGCACCTGCCGGTGCGTCTACGACCTTCAGACGTTCGGCTCCGACGAGGCCATGCTGCCCACACGCGGCGGCGACTGGTTCGACGGCGGGTTGTGGCAGAGCATGTATCGTCATTCTTGGAACTCCGGTCTCGAACTAGGCAAGAACTCATGGCTCTATCTCTATAAAGTCATCACCCTCTGCAATAATTCGCTGGAGCAGATTGACGCCCATCGCAGCCTGCTGACCGACAGTCAGATGAAGGCGTGGAAGGCTGAGGTGCGGGCCATCCGTGCCATCTACTATTGGTATCTGCTCGACCTCTTCGGGCGGGTGCCGATCATCACCACTTCTGAGGTGACCGTTGAGGAAGTGATGCAGAGGGAGCGCAGTGACCTGTTCCAGTTTGTCTTCAGCGAACTGATGGAGGTGCTCCCGTTCCTTCCTGGCGGGAGCAGTGCCCAGCGGGGCGACTGCTACGGGCGGGTGACGAAGCCTGTGGCCAACTTCGTGCTGGCTAAACTGATGCTCAATGCCGAGGTGTACACTGATGACGACTGGACCGACGGTGAGCGGCCCGACGGTGCGGGCATCCTGATTAACATCGACGGACAGACGCTTAATGCCTGGGAGGCTACCGTCAGTTTCTGCGACAGTATCGAGGACAATGGGTTCTGGCTGGAAGACGAATATGAATCCAACTTCGCCGTCTATAATGAGAGTTCCAAAGAGAATATCTGGACGATACCCATGGACAAGGACCTCTATCAGACGCATCAGGAGAACATGGTACGCTCCTGGCACTACCGCCATGCGTCGGCTTACGGCTTCAGTGGTGAGAATGGCACTTGTGCCACCCTCCGCACACTCCAGGTGTTTGGGTGTGATACAGAGGAGGAGGATAACCGCTTCTTCCTGAACTACTGGACAGACGTGGTCTATGACCGCAATGTCAATCCTGTCCTGGATGCCTTCGGCGAAGAACTGTGCTATTACCCCTGGGAGGTGGATATGGATATCAGCACCTCCCCTTACGTGGAGGTGGCAGGAGCACGGATGAAGAAATATGAAATCGACCTGAATGCCACCAAGGACGGCAAGTTGATGGACAATGACATCGTGCTCTTCCGCTTTGCCGACGTGCTGCTGATGCGTGCCGAGGCCTATCTGCGCAACGGGCAGCCGGAGCGGGGACAGGCTGATTTCGATGCCGTCAGGAGCAGGGCCAAGATGCCCCTGCGCCCACTGACTCTGGAAAATCTGTCGGACGAGCGGCTGATGGAACTCTGCTGGGAGGGATGGCGCCGTCAGGACATGATCCGCTTCGGCGAATACGAGAGCCTATTCAATGGAAATGAGTACTTCGACAAGGTGGATGAGCGTGACGGGCATACCACAGTATTCCCCATCCCCGCCGATATCATGGTGATGGATCCCTACCTGAAGCAGAACCCCGGCTACTGAGACCTCACTCCTCTCTCCTCTTGGAAATCACCACCGAGAGCACCATCGAGAGCACCAGCACACCGAAGATGATGGCCAGCGAGAGAGGCGTGGGCACCTCGATGTCAACCAGTTCCAGTAGCATCTTCACACCCACGAAACTCAGGATGATGCCCAGCCCGTATTTCAGATAGGTGAAATACTGGGCGATGGCAGCCAGCGCAAAGTAGAGTGCCCTGAGGCCCAGGATGGCGAAGATGTTCGATGTCAGCACGATGAACGGGTCGCGGCTCACGGAGAACACGGCAGGAATGCTGTCCACGGCAAAGGCCACATCCGTCGTCTCTATCACGATGAGGACTATGAGCAGCGGCGTGGCCAGTCGCCTGCCGTTCTCCACAATGAAAAACCGGTCCTCGTGCATCCTGTCCGTGACAGGGAAGAAGCGCTTGAACAACTTCACGAACACATTCTTCGAAGGGTCTACCTGCTCATCGTCGTCGTGGCCGAACATCTTGATGCCTGTATAGATCAGAAAGAGTCCGAACACGCCCAGTATCCACTCGAAGCGGGTTATCATCGCCACGCCGGCGAAGATGAAGATACTGCGCAGCACCAGTGCGCCGAAGATGCCCCAGAAGAGTACCTCGTGCTGATACTTGCGTGGTATGCCGAAGAAGGAGAAGAGCATCAGAAACACGAAGAGATTGTCCATCGAGAGCGACTTCTCTATCAGGTAGCCCGCCAGAAATTCCATCGCCTTCTCGTGGGCATCGCCTGGATAGAAGGCATAGATGCCTGCACAGAACAATAGTGACACGCCGATCCACACGGCCGTCATCTTCAGCGCCTCTGACACGCTGACCTCGTGCTGCCCTTTCTTGCCGAACGACTTCAGGTCGATCAGCAGCATGATCAGCACCAGCACATAGAAAAGTATCCAAATCCAAAGAGGTAGTGTCATACGTCTATAATTGAAGTCTTACAACATTTTTCGCAATTCGGCTGCAAAGGTACGAATAAGTCAGAAGAATACCAAAATTATTTTGAGTTTTAAACTTTTTGTCCATTTCCTTTGTCGTTTCGTAAATTATGTTTAACTTTGCGGTCAGAATAATATGAATATGAGACGAACGGAAATTGTAAACCAAATAAGCGAAGCAATTCGTAAAGTTGCTCCTACAGCAACGGCCATACTCTATGGGTCGGAGGCTCGTGGTGATGCACGTAATGACAGCGATATTGATGTGCTGATTCTGCTTGACGGCGACAAGATGAGTCTGAAACGCGAAATGGAAGTAACCGGGCCGCTCAACGAAATAGAGTGGCAGACAGGGGTGTTGGTCAGCCCAACGGTGATGCTGCGCAAGCAATGGGAGAACATGCCATTCAAGACTCCGTTTTATATCAACGTAATGAATGAAGGCATTAGGATATGAAGGAAATCCTTGACGAACAGAGCTTCGGGCTAATATGCTTTTCGAGAAATGCCACAGCAGCACCTATGAGGCTTTCGACTATTGCGATAAGGCACTGGTTGATGACCTGACGCCACTGGCCGAGGCGTTCATTCAAAGGATAAAGGAACTTTTAGAAGAATAAAATTAGTAATAACAATTAAAAAAACATATCAGTAAGAAACAGACAGTACAGATGAACAATGGGGAGCCACAGCTGCTGCTCAGCAGGGCACTCCCAATAGGGAAAAGGAGACAAACAGAGTTATTTCTAACAATGGAATTGTGCGTCGCATTCCCGTTCGAAGTCTTTTAATATAACTTGAGCTTTCTGCTCTTGTTCTCTCTCGTCAAATACCGCCAATATTTCACACGTGGGAGCAAGCAGTTCAGAAGGTTCACGTCCAGATAGGGCGTGAACTGTTCTTGCTTGTTTACGTGTATGGTCACTTGGCGGTAACCTGATGAGAGAATAAGCATCGGATGGTTGACGCCTTTTTCGTATTCTTAAATCATAGACAGAAAATGAAAATATATCAGAGAATATTATTAGGAGTTTGGCTGTTGCTAATTGCTTTACTTCCCGTTAGAGCAGTAACATATAAAGGAACCATCACTGTGGAGGTTGGAGAAACAACAAGGGTTAATATTGGTTCTGGATACATGGGCTCAGACATAATAACAAGTGGATATTGGGATAAAAGCAATTCTACATTTATTATACAGAGTGTGTCAGGTATGTATCAGAAGGAATGCACTATTAAAGGAAACAAAGTAGGAACAGGGAAACTATATTGGGATGGTTATATTTTTGGTGATGCCTGGAACTTTTACTGGGATGTAAATGTTGTATCCTCTACACCATCGTTAACCCTTACCGCAAATCCTGCCGGTGGAACTGTAGAGAAAGGAAGTTGGGTTCAACTCACAGCAAGTAATGATGAAGCAATAATATATTATACAACAGATGGGTCAAATCCAAAAACAAGTTCTACGTACAGTTGGCCAACCTCGCAAGGAGTACAGATTAATGAATCGTGTACCCTTAAGGCATACGCCAGACTCATGAGTACAGGGGCCGAATCCGATGTGATGACTTGGAGTTTTACGTGTAAGCAACCCGATGTCGTAGTTGCAGAAATTAATGCCACGAACTTCCCAGATGATAATTTCCGTAATTATTTGTTAGAGCAGGATTATGGTAAAGATGGGAAACTGACACAATCAGAACTCGACAATGTAACATATTTGCATGTTGAGAGCAAGGGAATAAATAATCTTAAAGGCGTAGAATATTTTGCTGCGTTGACAAGTTTGAGTTGCTCGTCGAACAATTTGACTTCTCTTGATATATCTAAGAATGTTAATTTGGAGTACTTGTCTTGTGAAAGAAATAAATTGTCTTCCTTAAATTTGTCAAACAATAAGGGTATTTTATACGTAGATATGCATTATAACAAGATACAACTCTCTTATATGGATGCGTTTGTCAATAGTTTACCTAAGAACACGTCCTCTGTTCCTCATAATTTAAAGCTGGTTAATCTTCTTTATAATAGTGATGGAAATGTTTGTACTAAAGCTCAAGTTGCAAACATTAAAGCAAAAGGGTGGACTCCATATTGCTATATTTCCGGCTCATGGGTAGAATATGAAGGTAGCGATGAAATAACCGACATCAAGGGTGTTGCCGCAGGCGTCATAGAGCAAGATGCTACAATCTACAACCTCTCCGGCCAAAGATTGGAGAAGCCTATCAAGGGCATCAACATCATCGGTAGAAAGAAGGTAATCGTGAAGTAAGGACACACATATTTACCTATATACACGCGGCATAAGCCTAACTGATGTAGGTTTATGCCGCTTTCTTTGATGCTACGCTTTAGATATGCAGCAGAGAAAAACAAATTCTTCCTCTTGTATGTTTATCCAAATCGAGCGAAATGCAAAATGAATTGCGCTATCAGTTCGCCTTATAGGCTGCAATGCGCTTTGCCACGTTGTCCTTGATGTTGTTGTAGAAGATAGAGTAGTCGTCCTGGTGGTAGCACTGAGGCCCGGCAATCTCTACCATTTCGTTGGGCGTTGCCTTGGCGTTCGTGATGACGGAACCACGAGCCAGGCACACCCGCGCGTCACCATCGATGTCGCGGATTTCTGTTTCATCAGTCTTCTCATCTATCGTATGTAGTGCCATCCTATTGCCAATTGTCTTTGTATAATGTGCCATAATAAAACAAAATGCCTCGCCGATTTAATCCTAATCAATCCCACATGATTCTTTATCTATAAACTCAGACGTGCCGACCATGGAGTCCACGACATTGCCGATGGCAGATACGAGGACCGCATACAGAAGTACCAGCAAGGACTTACGAGATAGGTTAATGTCACAAAGACCCTCCCCGTTACTTGCAGTAGCACTTGACCCACCGTGCTGGGTCAAGTGCCTGCGGCTATCATGATATCCCTTGTCAGAAGACCGCTGTCAGCCAACAGGAGCCTCTTTTCGGGAA
>CAMVJQ010000003.1 GCA_947167845.1 uncultured Prevotella sp.
TTGAATTAGATAGAAATCGATAGGATTTAACGCTTTGTTGTCCGGGTACCCCAACAATACAATCGCCAAGTGGCTTACAAAAGCACTTGGCGATTTTTGTTGTGTTATCTTTGTTTCTCGTATTTTCTCATACCTATATTCAGGAAGTCGATATACGCCTGGATGTCCTCATCGTAGGCACGACTGCCTGTCAATGGCTTGCCGGTGGCGGGGTCTACCATCACGTAGAATGGCTGGGCATTGGCACCGAACTTATGGCTCTGCAGATAACTCCACTTGGCTCCGACAGTGCGCAACGTCTTGGCGTTGCCTTGCTCGTCGGTCACCTCCAGAGGCTCTGGCAACAAGGTCTTGTCGTCGACATAGAGTGAGATGAGCACGAAGTCCTTCGTCAGTTTGTCGGCCACGGTGGCATCCGTCCACACGGCGGCTTCCATCTTGCGGCAGTTCACGCAGCCGAAGCCGGTGAAGTCGATCATCACGGGCTTGCCCTCGGCACGGGCGGCTGCCATGCCCAGGTCGTAGTCCTTGAAGCGGGCTTCCACCACCTTCGTGTTTAGGTTGAAGTCCTGGGTGCTGATAGGTGGAGCAAAGGCACTGACGGCTTTGCAGGGAGCGCCCCACAGACCGGGCACCATATAGACGGCGAAGGCCAGCGAGACGAGGCCGCCCATGATGCAGACCACGGGCATCGGCTTGTTGAGTCCGCCGCCAATCTCGTCTTCCTGGAATTTCAGCCAGCCGCAGAGATAGGCTCCCAACAGGCCGAAGATGACTATCCAGAGTGAGAGGAACACCTCGCGGTCGAGGATGTGCCAGCCGTTAGTCAGGTCGGCCACGCTGAGGAACTTCAGGGCGAAGGCCAGTTCGATGAAGCCGAGCACCACCTTCAGCGTCGTCATCCACGAACCAGACTTTGGCGCCTGTTTGAGCCAGGAGGGGAACATCGCGAAGAGGGTGAACGGCAGGGCCAGGGCAAGGGCGAAGCCGAACATGCCAAGGGCAGGGGCCAGCCAGTTGCCGCTGGTGGTGGTCTCAACGAGCAGTAGGCCGATGATGGGGGCTGTGCAGGAGAACGAGACGAGCACCAGTGTGAAGGCCATCAGGAAGATGCTGATCAGGCCGCTTGTCTCCGAGGCTTTCGAGTCAACGCTGTTGGCCCAACTCTCAGGGAGTTTGATCTCGAACCATCCGAAGAAGGAGAGGGCAAAGACCACGAGCAGCAGGAACAGGAAGATGTTGAAGACGGCATTCGTCGACATGGCGTTCAGTGTGTCGCTGCCGAAGATGGCCGTGACGAGCAGTCCCAGTCCGAGATAAATCGCGATGATGCTCAGACCGTAGGTGAAGGCATCCTTGATGCCCTTCTGCTTATCGGTCTTGGCACGCTTCAGGAAGAACGACACGGTCATGGGGATGATGGGCCAGATGCATGGCATGCAGACGGCCAGCAGCCCGCCGATGAATCCCATCAGCAGTATGTACAATAGGGAGTGGTCGGCGATATTGTCGTTGCCGCCCATCTCGCGCAGTTCGCTGACTACTGGCTGCCAGAGGTCCGATTCAGATGGAGAAGAAACCATGGCAGAGGAGTCGTTAGCCAGTTCAGAAGGACTGTTCACTTCATCTTCTACGTTGGATGGGGGAGGAGTGGCTTCATTCTCCGATTTTGGTTGCATCAGCCCGTCCATGTGAGGCGGACGGGGACCGTCGGGCCTCCCCTCCATATCGCCTGGGGGCATAGGAGGCCTGTCGCCACGGATTTCAGAGCCATTCTCTCCTCTCTCCTCTTTTCTCTCTCCTCTCTTCTCTCTCCACTCCGACGCTTTGCCATTCTTCTTAAGAGCAGCCTCTGATGGAGGCAGACAACTCTCGTCATTGCAGGCACCGTACTCCACGTAGCAGTCGATATCGTAGTCGGGCTTCGTGAAGCGTATCTTCTGTACGAAAGTGACAGCCTTCTCGAAGAAGCGCAGTTCCATGCCGAACAACTTATCGAACTGCTTGATCTCCTTGCCGCGTGTCTGTAACTTGCCGATTGTCTCTACACCGTCCATCTTCACGGGATTGAAAGTGGCGCTGATAGGACCGTCGTTGCCAAGGCCTGTTGAATACACGTGCCATCCTGGGTCGATGGTAGCCGAGAATATCAGTTCTGCCTCTCCTCCTTTCAGTTCCTTCAACTGTGAGGAGAAGTGCACGGGATTCATCATCTGTGCCTGGGCTATCATTGTCAGTAAGCACGATAGCAGGGTCGTCAGAGTCTTCTTCATATTGATAGGACTGTTGGTCGGTTGGATGTCATTTCAGTGTTTACTTGAACAGTTCGTCGAGCAGTGTGTAGAAAGCAGGATCCTCTCCGACGATGACTTTCACGATCCTGCCGTCGGGGTCGATGATAATCTTGGTGGGGAAGCCTTGGATGTCATACTGCTCAAGGACTTTCGAGTCGCGGGTGTTGTAGACGTGCAGCCAGGGCAGTTCGTACTTCTCCACGGCAGCCTTCCATTTAGCCTCAGAGTCGTTGCAGTCGATGCCAAGGATCTCAAACTTGCCTTTATACTTATTATAATAGTTCTTCATGTCGGGGATTCCCTTGATGCACCAGCCGCACCAACTGCCCCAGAAGTCCAGAATCACGTATTTACCCCGGAGTGACGACAGAGTGAGCGGCTTGCCGTTGATGTCGTTCAGCGTGAAGTCGGGGGCCTCCGGGCCGGCAGCCTGTTGCTTGGCCACCTGGGTGACGGCTTGTTCCTGTTGGACTTCTGCCTTAGGCATGTCGTCAGTTTTTGCACGCTGTTTGTTGTCTGCGGTACAACTGGCAGCGATGGCCACCAGTACTAAACTCAAAATAGTTTTTTTCATTGCTTTTATCATTTTGTTCATAATCGGATCTTTTATTTCTGATGTTCCTTCATATACTCTCGGGGCGACATGCCGTAGACGCTTTTGAACATAGTGGAGAAGGAGGCGGCATTAGAGAAGCCGCAGGCATAGACCACTTCCGTGATGTTCATGTTCTGCGTGGCCAGCAGATGGGCCGCTTGCTTCAGGCGGAGCGAGCGGATGAAGTCGTGGGGTGTCTGTCCCGTCAGTTCCTTCATCTTGCGGTGCAGGTGTACGCGGCTGATACCCACTTTCTCGGCTATCATGTCGACACTCAGGTCGGAGTTCTTCAGTTCCTTGTTGATGGTGGCCATGACCTTCTCCAGCAGTTTCTCGTCGGGCGACTTCATCTTCACGGTCTCAACCTGTTCTTCCAGTTTCTCCGTCTGGCCGTACTTCAGTCGCAGGATGCGGCGGGCACTGATGAGGTTGACGATCGTACGGCGCAGGATGTCCATGTTGAAGGGCTTGACGATGTAGGCGTCGGCACCGGTCTCGAGGCCTTCTATCTTGTCCTCGTCGCGGTTCTTCGCTGTCAGCAGGATGACGGGCAGGTGGTTGGTCTGCGGATTCACCTTCAACTGTGTGCAGAGCGTATTGCCGTCCATCTCCGGCATCATCACGTCGCTGATGACGAGGTCGGGCTTGCTGCGGTATACCTCAGCCAGTGCATCCCTGCCGTTGGCGCAACTGCGGATGTCATACTCGTTTGAGAGTTCTGCTTCCAGATAGTCGCGTATTTCGTCATCGTCTTCAGCGATGATGATGGTCGGTTTCTTGTCTCCCTCCCATCTGACTCCGACACTCTCGGGCACAATCTCCTCCAAGTCTGCGATGTCCGTCATGCCAGAGGCGACGTTGTCTTTCTCCTGTATGATTTCCTCTGGTTTCAGGTGCTCGTTGCCCAGCGGTATGCTGACGGTGAATTCACAGCCCTGTTCCAGGTTGTGTGCCTCAATGGCTCCATAGTGCAGTTCCACCAGCGAGCGTGTCAGGTCGAGGCCAATGCCGGTACCGGTATTCCGGTCGTTGACTTCGCTCGGGTTCTGATAGAAGCGCTCGAATATCTTGGCCAGTTTGTCTTCGGGTATTTTCTCACCATTGTCGCTGATGGCGATTTTGGCGTTCTGCTGGTCGTGGGTGACGCGGATCAGAATCTTGCCGCCCATCGGTGTGAACTTGAAGGCGTTCGACAGGATGTTGACAATGACCTTGTCGAAGTTCTGGCGGTCAATCCAGATGGGCAGATGCTCTGCATCATGCTCAAAGTCGAGGCTGATATGCTTCGTGTCGGCCTGGCGCTTGAACAGGGTATGGATGTCCTTGATGAATGTGATCAGGTCGGTCTCCTGCATCCGCATCTGCATCATGCCCTTGTCGATCTTCCGCAAGTCCATCATCTGGTTGATCAGGTGGATGATTCGTTCAGAGTTTCGCTTGATGGTCTCATAGATGCTGTAGCGCTGCGGGTCGTGATCCTGTTTCATCAGTGAGAGTAGGGGCGTGATGATGAGGGTCATAGGTGTGCGGATCTCATGGCTCATGTTCATGAAGAAGCGCAGTTTGGCCTCGCCCATCTCCTCGGCGTGGATGTGCTCCTGCAGTTTCAGCCGGTCTTGCTCCTTCCTGCGGCGGTTGACCAGATAGTACCAAATGCCGGCGCCGAGGGCTATCAGGTATAGTGTGTAGGCCCAGGGCGTGCGGTACCATGGGGCATGGACGATGACGGTGAACGAGCGCTCGGGGGTGTACTGGTTGTTGCGCTCTGCCTTTACTCTGAACCGGTAGGTGCCTGGTGGCAGATGCGAGATGGTCAGTTCGTTGCTGCCGGGTTGCAGCCGTGTGAATGCCTCCCCGTTGATACTATATAAATAGGTGATATGCTCAGGGTTGTCGTAGGTGAGGGTTGAGAACTGGATGGCAAACGTATTGTCGTGGTTCGACAGTTCAAAGCGGTCGGCTGCGATGACGGTCGTGTCGCAGATTCTGTAGTTGTCGGAAGTGGAGTTGCTGCTGATGGCCTCATTGTTGATGATGAATGACACCAGTCGCACTTTGGCTTCCCATTTCGTGGGCTGTATCTTCTCCGGATGGAACCAGGTGATGCCGCCCACGCCACCGAATACCAGCACCGCCCTGTTGCCGCGGTCTACGGTACAGGAAGCACCGTCGCTGAACTCGTTTGACTGTAGGCCGTTGTCCACGAAATAACTCTGGGTCAGTCCTGTCTTCGGGTCGTGGCAGCACAGTCCGTGGTCTGTGCCTATCCAGAGCCGGCCTTGCTTATCCTGTTCGATGGAGGCGATGCCGTTGTCGGCCAGTCCCTTCTCCGTGTCGAAGAGTTGCAGGCTCTTCTTCTGTAGGTCATAGCATAGCAGTCCGTCGTTGGTGCCGACCCATAGGCGCCCCCCGTATTCCCTGGCAATACGTGTCGGTAGGCCGTAGTTCAGGCAGTTCTTGCCGAAGACCGTAGTCCAACTGTCTTTTTCGATGTCATAGCAGCAGACGCCCATCGTGGTGGCTGTATAGACCCTCTTTTCGTCGGGCGATACCGACATCTTTGAGATATAGTCGTTGACGATGCTGTTCACGGTCGAGTCTTCCGAGGCTTTCTGGTCCATCGTGTAGGCTCTCATCTGGCTGGTGACGGTGTTGATACGCAGCAGGCCTTTGCCCATCGTGGCTATCCAGACATCGCCGTTGTGGGTCGTCTTGATGCTGAATCCGCTGACTGTCGGGTACTGAAGGTTGGGGTGATAGGCTCTGGCCTCGGCATCGATGTAGCCGAACCCCTCGCCGTAACTGCCCACCCAGATGCGTCCGCTGGGGTCTTCGTCGATACCGAGGATGGTGGCGGGGAATCCCTCTTTGAAGTGGCGGAGCGGGCGCTGGTTGTCGTCGAGACAATAGAGCCCGTCCTTGTCGGTGCCCACCCAGCATCGCCCCTTGCTGTCGATGAGGGTGCTGGTGACGCAAGCCTGTCCGATGACGTTCTGCTCGCCCAGTTTGCGGCCCATATAGTCAAATCCAATCGCCTCTGCCGGTTGCATATAGATGCCCTTTTGCAGGAGTCCTAACCAGATGTTGCCGCCAGCATCCTCTACGATGCTGTAGACCTTGCTCTTCGACAGGTCTGTGTCGCTGCTGAAGTAGGGGTTGTCCTCCGTCTTCCCGGTCTTTGGCTCATAAGTGGATACACCCAGGCCGTCGTATCCGATCACCATCTTTCCGTGGCGGCAACTGTAGAGTGAGGCCACGTGCTTATGGCCTGTGAATTCGAGGTGCCTGAACCCGCCGCCTTTGGCTGGGCGCATGTAAACGCCATTGTTGGCGGTGCCCACGTAGATGTTGCCGTCCTTGTCGATGGCCACCCGTCGGAGGGTGCCTATCTGACTGTCCGCTGTAAAATATTTCTTGGCCGACTTGCCGTCATACTCTAGGAGCCCTCTGCTATTGGTGACGATCCAGACATGTCCGTTGCGGTCTTCCACCATGTCGTGTACGGTGTGTATCTCGCTCAGCGCACCGTTCATCTGCCGGGCATGGCTCCGGTCGGTGATCTTCAGCAGACCGTGGCCGGAGGTGCCAGCCAGTATCTCGCCGTTGCTGCGGTTCAGGAAGCAGGTCATATAGCATGGCACCACGTCGCCTTTCAGGCTTCTCACCTCTACGTCGCGGAACTGACTGCCGTCGTAGGTCTGAAGCGCACCGTACATGCCCATATAGAACAGCCCGCTACTGTCCTGCGTGATACAGTTCACGTAGTTGCTGGCCATGCCCCGATGCTGCCCGCCTTCTTTTCGTATAATGTGAAAACGGTAACCGTCATATTTGTTCACGCCATTCCGAGTGGCCACCCAGATGAATCCGTCATGGTCGAGATAGACTTGACTCGTAAAACTGCTCGACAACTGCTTGTCGGCATCAAACAGTTTCCCTGTCTGTGCCTGAACGGGCAGGCACAGGGCAGTCAGCGAGAGGATAAACAGTCGGCTCCCTTGTCGAAGAACTTTATGCCACATTGTTTTGCTATAATCATTATATTTACCAAACACCCTGCAAAGATAAGGTTTTTTTGCAAAATCACCAAATAAATGTTACTTTTTCTAAAGTTTTTGCAACAAGGGGAGCCGATATGATGTTACAAGATGCAAAAAACGCGTTACCCTATATAATGAGGTTTGCCTATAAAGTATGTAACTTTGCACCCGATAACGATGTAAAGTCGTAACTAGCGATTTATGTAAACAACCAATAACAGTAATTTATGAATCAAAATCAGACAAAATGAAACATTTAAGTATTTTGTTGTTGACGATGATGTTCTGTACTACGATGTGGGCTCAGAGTGAGGGGGTCCCCGTCAAGGGAACCGTCGTTGATGCGAACGGTGAGCCGCTCATTGGCGCTTCCGTCGTGGTGAAAGGAAATACATCGAATGGCACTGTGACTGATTTCGATGGAAACTTCCAGTTCAAGGCTCCATCGGAACAGACGGTGCTGGTTATTTCCTATGTCGGTATGACCACAAAGGAGGTGAAGATTGGCAAGCAGCGTTCATTCAAGGTGACACTGCAGGACGACACCCATTTGGAAGAAGTCGTAGTCGTAGGTTACGGACAGCAGAAGAAAGCCTCTGTGGTGGGTGCCATCACGCAGACCACAGGCGAGGTGCTTGAGCGCGCGGCCGGTATCGGTAGCGTCAGCGCCGCCCTCACGGGTAACCTGCCGGGTATCGCCACCATCGCTTCTACTGGTCAGCCTGGTGAAGAAGACCCGCGCATCTACATCCGTGGTGCCGCTGCCTGGAACCAGGATGCCCAGCCGCTGATCCTCGTCGATGGTGTCAAGCGTGAGATCAAGTCGGTGGATATCACATCTGTTGCCACGGTCTCCGTGCTGAAGGATGCCTCTGCCACGGCCGTCTACGGTGTGGAGGGCGCTAACGGTGTGATCCTGATCACCACCAAGCGTGGTGTGGAAGGCAAGGCCAGGATTGATGTAGGCTTCAATGCCACTCTGAAGGCTGTGTCGAAACTCCCCCGCAAGTATGACTCCTACGATGGCTACATGCTCCGCAATCAGGCCATCGAGCACGAACTTGCCGTCGGCGGTGCCGCTTCGTGGGCATATTATCGTCCGCAGACTTTCATCAACAATTTCCGCAATCAGGACTATACCGTCAAGCCAAACTATGCTGCTGACGGCACTTACCTCGGCGACTACAGCCAGGCAGAGCGCTATCCGAACATCGACTGGCAGGACGAGATGTTCAAGAAGACCACCTTTTCTTATAATACAAACCTTAACATCTCCGGCGGTACGAAGTTCGTGAAGTACTTCGTGGCTTTCGACTTCCAGAACGAAGGTGACATGACCAAGGTCTGGGACAACCGTCAGGGTTATGAGGGTGGTTATACTTACAATCGTCTGAACGTGCGTTCGAACCTGGACTTCCAGATCACGAAGACCACGCAGTTCAAGGTGAACCTGGCCGGTTCCAATGCCCAGCAGAAGACCCCGCGTTATTATTATGGTAATAACGGCGAGTTCTTCCAGCAGCAGAAGTGGGCCGGTGCCTACGGTATGGCGCCCAACCTCTTCCCCGTGCAGTTCTCCGACGGATCATGGGGTTATTCCAAGTTGGTATCCAACATCGAGAACTCTCCCGCCAGCGTGGCTACGTCGGGCTATGAGTTGAACACCATCACCCGCGTGTTCACCGACTTCGCCCTGGAGCAGGATCTCGGCTTCATCACCAAGGGCCTGATAGCACGTGGTACCATCTCCTGGGACAACCAGTTCAATGAGGGTTCCCGTGGTATTTCCGACTTGCACACCACGAAGCGTGCATACATTCTCCCGGAAGACGGACAGATGCTCTGGGCCGACGAGATCGACGCCAAGACTGGCTTCGACTTCTATGAGAGCCGCGACTGGACCACAGAGGCCGGTAACGTCAGTTATACAAGCCGTGCCACCGAAATGTCGCTCCAACTGTTCTGGGGCCGTGAGTTCGGTAAGCACAACGTGACCGTCATGGGTAACTGGAAGCGCCGCATCAATGCCGGCAATGCCGACCTTGAGAACCGCCGTGAGGACTGGGTGTTCCGTACCACCTACGACTACAACAGCCGCTATTTCGCTGAGTTCAACGGTGCCTACAATGGTTCGCAGAAGTTCTCACCCGACAACCGTTTCGTCTTCTTCTGCTCAGGAGCAGCCGGCTGGATGATCTCAGAAGAGCCGTTCATGAAGAAACTGAAGGACAAGGGCATCATCGATATGTTCAAGATCCGTGGCTCTATCGGTGAAATCGGTGATGATAATGCCGGTGCGCGCTGGGCATACCTGACCGACTGGGCCATCGTGACCGCCAACAACCAGCAGCAGAACTTCCCGCTGGCCATCGACGGTTCGGCCAGTCCCTATACCTCTTATTATGAAAAGACGATTGCCAACCCCGACCTCCGCTGGGCTACGGTGCTGAAGAAGAACATCGGTTTCGACTATGCCTTCCTCCACGGTATGTTCGCCGGTAGTTTCGACTGGTTCCGCGACGACCGTTACGACATCTTCATCTCTGGAGCCAACCGCTCGGTACCTTCCTACTATGGTGCCAAGACCACGCCTGACATCAACAAGGGTAAGATGAAGAACCAGGGCTTCGAGGTGGAACTCCGTTTCAACAAGGTGCTCGCTAATGGCATGCGCTTCTGGGCGAACACCAACTATACTTACGCCCACAACGTGATCAAACTGAAGGACGACCCCGCACTGATTCCTGCCTACCGTAAGGCAGAGGGCTATTCTCAGGGCCAGTACTGGTCATTCATCGACAATGGATTTGTCAAGACCTACGATGAACTCTACAGTGTGCCCAACCGCGAGGACGACAGCCAGGTGCTCATCGGCGACCATTATATTGTCGACTTCAATGGCGACGGTAAGGTTGACGAGACCAACGACCAGGCTCCATTCGGCTATACCGGCACACCGGAGCACACCTATAATGCCACCATCGGCTGGGAGTATAAGGGCTGGAGCATGTTCGCACAGTTGTATGGTGCCACAGGTGTCACCCGCGATGTAGGTCTCGCCTCCTTTAATAACAAGTTGCTTACCGTCTATGACAACGGTGCCTGGTGGAATCCCGCAGCCGGCGACGGCGAGGTGGTCGTGCCGCGCTTCACCACTCAGGTTTCCTACAACAATGGTACCCAGTTCCTCTACGATGGTTCTTACTTCCGACTCAAGAATGTGGAGGTTGCCTATACTTGGACGAAGGGCTGGATTAAGAAACTCGGTTTCTCAAGCCTGAAGATCTACCTGAATGGTAATAACCTCTTCCTGATCACAAAGATGCCCGACGACCGTGAGAGTAACTACGGATTCAGCGGCGGTGGCGGTGCATATCCTACTGTCAGACGTTATAACTTCGGAATTAAACTTAACATTTAATGGCATATATCTGTATGAAATATAATAATAATGTGAAATCCCTTTTGTGTGGTTCGTTGCTCCTTCTTGCAGGCAGTGCTTCCTTCACCTCCTGCACCGACTGGCTTGAGAAGGAAAAAGAGGCTATGGTTGCAGAGGATGAGGCCTTCAAGAACTTCCGCAACTTCCAGGGATATATTGAGGAAATCTACAGTTTGATTCCTGATAAGGAGAAGGTCAACTACTGTACTGCATGGAACTTCGGTGACGACGCTGTCCACAACCCAGAAGGCTATGCCCACATGGACCATCAGGTTGACCTCGGCAACTACCGTAACTGGTACTTCAACACCCAGTGCTGGCTGAACGGTGACCGCAGTTCGCTCTGGCGCAACTCCTGGTATTGCATCCGTAAGTGTAATATGGGTATCGAGCAGATCAAGTCGCTTGTCGGATCCGATGAGGAGCGTGACCTGCTGCTCGGACAGATGTACTTCTTCCGTGCCTGGTGGCATTTCGAACTGATGTGCTACTTCGGTGGCCTGCCCTATATCGACAAGGCTTTTGAGGCATCGCAGATTCCTGAACTCCCCCGCCTCTCCTTCCAGGAGTGCGCCGACCGTTGTGCAGAGGATTTCGAACGGGCTGCCAGCCTCCTTCCCCTGGACTGGGATGAGACGCTTGCCGGTATGCAGACATTGTACAAGAACGACCTGCGTGTCAACAGGTTCATGGCCCTCTGCTATCTTGGCAAGTGCTACCTCTGGGCCGGTTCTCCCCTGATGAAGGAGTTTGAGAAGACCAAGACCGGTGGTGTCCCCCAACTCTTAGGCGCCAGTTCTAACGGCAAGACCTACGATTACGATGTGGCCTACTGTCAGAAGGCAGCCGAGACGCTTGGCAGAGCCCTTGACTTGGTAAACAGAGGTGCTGTTAAGTATAAACTTGCGGAATACAGATATTCTAATATCTACGACCACGAGCGTGATGAGAATGCAGAGTCATGCTATTCAGACATCTTCTATACCGTCAAGCAGAACTGGAATATGCCGGGCTCTACTGAGGCCATCTTCCGTGGCGCTTATCCCGGAGCAAACTCTGCCAACTGGAACTGCGCCAAGATCTTTGGTCCGAAGGTGGCTGGTCTGGTGGATCACGACAACATCATCCATCATCCTACAGCCAACCTTGTCGACCAGTACGGTATGTCCAACGGACAGCCTATCTATCTGGTGCAGAATGGCGAATATGTGCTGAACCCCAATTCGGGCTGGGATCCTGAGTATCCATACAAGAATCGCGACCCACGGTTCTATCACGATTTCGTGTTCGACGGCTTCCACTACGTGCTCAGCACAGATGCCTTGAACGACAATCAGAAGAAACTGGAATATTGCGCCCTCTACACCGGCGGTGCCATGCGTGACATCGACCATGCCAGCAGCACGGGCTACTTCATCCAGAAACTGGTGCCCCACCAGTGTAATCAGGGCGACAAGTGGTATGACTGGGATTACTCCTTCCAGAGTTATGTCCCCTACATGCGTCTGGCTGACGTCTATTTGATGTATGCAGAGGCACAGGCCGTTGTCGCAGGCAGTGCAAAGGAACTGAAGGAGAGACCGACTTACTGTACTTCACTGTCGGCTGTCGATGCCGTCAATGCTCTCCGTGACCGTGTGAATTCAGAAGACTATCCCATGGAACATGTGCAGGCTCAGTTCCTTGACACCAAGGAGCACTTCCTCGATGAGGTGCGCCGTGAGCGTGCGGTGGAACTGTCCTTCGAAGGCTTCCGCTGGTGCGACCTTCAGCGCTGGCTCCTTCTGACAGAGCCGCCTTATACTCAGAAATACTCTCATGAGTTTGAGCGTCTGGAATCCGATGAGTGGTTCAAGAGCCACGACCCGAAGGATGCCCATATCGGCAACTTCCACAAGGAAGAACTGATCACCCGTCGCTTCGAGTCAAAGCACTACTGGTTCCCGCTTCCTGACAAGGACATCTATCTCTACGAAGGATTCCCCCAGAATCCGGGATGGTAAGACATTGAACATTGAACATTGAACATTGAACATTATGAATAGAATGAAAACAAACATATTGCTCTTTGCCATGTTTGCCGCGTCGCCACTGACGGCCCATGCCCAGGAAACTGCTGACGATGCCGACTCTACCGTGGTGAAGAAAAAGGTACATGTTGCTTTCCGCGATAAGGATGCCGACCATCTTCTCGGAGGTATTTCATACGTTGATATGGAAGAACTGCGGAAGAAGGACTTCACGATGGGCAGCCTGGAAGACATGAACGCGCTTGTCGGCGGATGGAATGGCAACAACCTGTGGGGCATGGACAATGAACGCCTTGATAATAACGACAACGGCAACCTGCCGCTCGTGATTATCGACGGTGTGAAACGCCCGTCAAACAACGTGCTGCCCTCAGAGATTGAGCAGGTCACCTTCCTCAAGGGGGCTCAGGCAGTGGTTCTCTATGGTGCAAAGGGTGCGAAGGGCGCCATCCTCATCACCACCAAGCGTGGCAAGGTGGATGGTCTTCAACTTGACGCCAACGTCAACACCGGCTGGTATGTGGCCAAGGAGTTCCCCGAGTATCTGGGCTCTGCCGAGTATATGACGCTCTACCGTGAGGCGCTGATCAACGACGGTTTCGCCATTCCTGAGAAATATTCTCAGCAGAATATCTACAACCACGCCTCAGGTGTGAATCCCTACCGTTACCCCAATGTGAACTACTACTCCGACGAGTATGTGCGCAAGGCATACAACCGCACCGATGCCACGTTGGAAATACAGGGTGGCGGACAGCGTGCCCATTTCTACACGAACATCAATTACTATCGTCTGGAAGACCTTATCAACTTCGGTCCTGCCAAGGACAACTACACCGACCGTTTCAGTGTACGTGGTAATGTAGACTTGGTCATCAACAAACTCATCAGTGGCTTTGCCAATGCCAGTGCCACGTTCTATAATGCCAATCAGAACAAGGGTAACTTCTGGAGTGATGCCGCTACGATGCGTCCGAACTTCCCGGAGAACGCTGCGCCGCTGATTGATATCGACATGGTTGACCCCAATGCCAGCAAGGCACTCGCCATCCTGGGCAAGAGTCTCAACCTGCTCGACGGAAAATATTTCCCCGGTGGCACAAAAGCCACGCAGACCAATGCCATTGCCGACTGCTATTTCGGTGGTAAGACAAAGGCCGTCAGCCGTCAGTTCCAGTTTGATGCGGGTATTATCTATGACATGAGCAAGTTCGTGAAGGGCTTGTCGTTCAAGACGCAGTTCTCCATCGACTATGCCGCCAACTACAGTCTGTCGTACGACAACAAGTATGCCGTGTTCATCCCCACCTGGAGTAACTATAACTCAAAGGATGTCATCGTAGCCCTGACCCAGCAGAACGATGAGATTGTAACCGGACACATGGCAATGTCGGATACAAAATACCGTCAGACCATCAGTTGGAACGGCCATTTCGACTACGACCACACCTTCGGCGGTCGTCACCACGTCACAGGTATGTTGCTCGCCAATATGTTTACAACGACATCCAGCGGCACCTATCACCGTTATGCCAATGCCAACTTAGGACTGCAGGCGGGTTACGACTATATGGGCCGTTACTTTGCCGATGTGACAATGGCTGCCGTACACTCAGCCCGTCTGCCGGAAGGTCATCGTGGCGCTTTCTCGCCAACATTCACCATCGGCTGGAATCTCGCCAAGGAGAGTTTTATGCAAGGCAGTTTCGTTGATGACCTGCTGATCAGCGGATCCTACAGCAATCTGAATGAGGACATCGATGTCTATATGGGTGAGAAGAACTTCTATCTCTACGACGCTCTGTGGTCAACGGGCGGAAGTAGTTTCTCCTGGAATGAGGGCGTCAGTACAAACCGTACGTTCTCTACCATAGGTAACAACCCTGTACTCGACTATGTTCATCGTAAGGAGTGGTCAGTCAGTCTTCGCGGCTCATTCTTCAACAAGTTGATCTCTGCCAATCTGACCTTCTTCAATACGGACATGGACGGCTATATCATTCAGAACCCGACCAACTTCCCCTCTTATTTGGCAGGTGGTCTTTCGGGCAGTTCATTCAAGCCGGCCATCAACAATGATATCCAGAACCGCAAGGGCCTTGACTTCAGCGTGTCAGCCCAGAAGCAGTTCGGCCAGGTCTATGCACAACTTGGCGTCGTCGGCACCTACCTCACCACAAAGTGGAAGAAGTTTGATGAGGCCGTCGATCCTACTGCTCCCCACAGATATACAGAGGGACAGGCTCTTGATGCGCTCTGGGGCTACAACTGCCTGGGCTTCTATTCCACTGATGATTTTGATGTCACTACCACTACTGAGGGTAAGACCAAGTACACGCTGAAGGACGGACTTCCCAAGTCGTCACTTGGTGGTGCCATTCAGCCTGGTGACTTGAAGTACGAGGATGTGAACGGTGACGGTACCATCAACAATAAAGACCTGATTGTTCTTGGCAAGTCGGGAATCATTAATGATTTGGGTAACGCCCGTACTTACGGCAGAGTAGGGACACCTTGGGCCGTCGGCGTGAACCTCACGCTCAAGTATAAGAACTTCACGCTCTTCGTACTGGGTAATGGCCAGTTCGGCGCAAAGGCCATGGCCAACGGCAGTTACTACTACATGTGCGGCGACGCCAAGTACTCTGTCAATGCGCGCGGCCGTTGGACGCCGGAGACGGCAGCCACAGCCACCCATCCCCGTCTGACTTCGCTGAGTTCGAATCATAACGCTGCTGCTTCCACCTTCTGGATTTACAGCACCGACCGCTTCAACCTCAGCAAGGTGCAACTCACCTACGATTTCCCGAAGGAGATGTTTAAGGGGAAGGTTGTGAAGGCTCTCTCTGTCTATCTGAACGGAAACGACCTTCTCACGATTTCAAAGAACCGCAAGGTGTTGGAGACAAGTGTTGGCTATGCACCTCAGACCCGTTTCTATAACCTCGGTGTCAAGGCAACCTTCTAAGCGAATTAAGAATTAAGACTTAAGAATTAAGAGTTAAGAATTAAGATTTAAGAGTTATGATTACGTATAAATATAATAAGGTGGTGACAGGGGTGTTCTCTCTCCTCTTTCCTCTCTCCTCTCTTCTCTTGACAGCGTGCGGTGATATGTTCGTGCCGGCCGATGAGAACAACCGGACGGAGGATGCCATGTACGAGGAGTCGAAGTATGCACATGGTCTGCTGATCTATGCCTACGACCGCCTGCCTTATATCACGACCACGCAGACGGACGTTGCCACCGACGACGCTGTGACCAATGCGTTGAACAGTGATTTCCTGAATATGGCGACTGGTACGTGGGCCTCAGATAACAACCCCATGTCGCAGTGGGATGCCTGTAGGGACGGCATCCAGTACGTCAACCTCTTCCTCTCAAAGGTCGAGAAAGTGAAGTGGGCTCCCAGTGCAGTCTCCAAGCAGCAGATGTTTATTGACCGTCTGAAGGGCGAGGCTTTCGGGCTTCGGGCTGTGTTCTACTACTATCTGCTCCAGGCTCATGGCGGCTATGCCGACGATGGCAAACTCTACGGCGTGCCCCTGCTGTCCGCAGCCGAGGACGGAAGTTCCGACTTCAACCAGCCCCGCGCCTCGTTTGAAGACTGTGTGAAGCAGTGCTTCGCCGACTGCGACAGTGCTATGGCCTATCTGCCCGCTGATTATGCTGACATAGCGAGTGAGAGCGACATACCTGCAAAATATCAGGCCCTTGGTGCCAATTACTCTGGCTACAATCTTGTGTTCGGCACAAAGTCGAGGAATCTCATGTCCGGCAAGATTGCTGAGGCTGTAAAGGCTCAGGTGGCCCTGCTCGCTGCCAGTCCCGCCTTCCGTGAGCAGAGTGGCGTGACTTCTGCCGAGGCTGCCACACTCTGTGCTGCGGTGCTCAATCGCATCGGCGGCATGGAGGGTTTCGACCCCACGGGTAACATCTGGTACAAGAACAAGACGAAACTCGAACCGTCTGCTGCTGAGATGCCCGAGATGCTCTGGCGTGAAGACCGTCATAAGAACGCCACTCAGGAGAGGGAGAACTTCCCGCCGACGCTCTATGGCAATGGCCGTGTCAATCCTTCGCAGAACCTCGTCGATGCTTTCCCGATGTTGAGCGGACTTCCTATTACTGCTCCTAACTCAGGCTACGATCCTAAGAACCCATACGCCAACCGTGATCCGCGCCTTGCTGACAATGTGCTCCTGAACGGCACGACGTTCAGAAAGTCCATTATCATTACTGGTACGTATCCGGCCGTTAATGGCGATAAAAAAGAGACTGACGACAACCTCAACAGCATCAGTACCTCAACACGTACTGGCTATTATCTGAAGAAACTGCTCCGCGACGATGTCAGCCCGCTCTCGAGTTCTCTCATCGAGCAGCAGCACATCTATCCCCGCATCCGCTACACGGAGATCTTCCTTGACTACGCAGAGGCAGCCAACGATGCATGGGGCCCGAAGGCCGATCCTACAGGCATAGGCTTCACGGCTTACGATGTGATCAAGGCCATCCGCCAGCGTGCAGGCCTCGGCAAGGATGAGTTCGGTCGCGATCTCCCCGCAGGCGATGCCTATCTTGAAGAGTGCGCTAATGACCAGGCTAAGATGACCAGTCTGATCCGTAATGAGCGCCGTCTTGAACTCTGCTTCGAGAACAAGCGCTTCTGGGATCTCCGCCGTTGGATGTTGCCGCTCGACGAGACTGTCAGGGGTATGAAGATCGACCGCAATGACGAGACAGAAGAACTGACCTATACCATCATTGAGGTAGAGCAGCGTGTCTATGACAATTCATATCAGCAGTATGGACCAATCCCGAAAAGCGAAGTACTCAAGTGGAGCAACCTCAAGCAGAACAGAGGATGGCAATAAGCGTGAAAGAATGAAAGAATGAAAAAATGTAAAGTTATGATGAAACTAAAGAATTGTGTATACGGGGCAGTCTTGGGAGCATTCTCTCTCTCATTAGCGTCTTGCTATAATTCAGACAAGGAGTTCCCGGACTTTGAAGGAGGTACGACAGCCTACTTTGCCTTCCAGTACCCGGTGCGTGCACTCGTACTTGGTAACGATATTTATGACAACTCGCTCGATAACGAGCATAAACTCCGGATATGGTCCACAATGGGCGGAGCCTATGGTGGACGGGATGCCTCAGTGGAGATTGCCGTGGATGAGACCCTTTGCGACAACCTCTTCTTCACGGATGACGGTGGTAACGCTGCAGCCCCCGTGCTGCCAATGCCCTCGACATACTATAAACTGTCATCCAATGCCATTCCCTATAATGGGGATTCACGTGGCTATGTGGAGGTGCAACTGACAGACGCTTTCTTCAACGACGAGAAGGCGATGGAGAACACCTACGTCATTCCGTTGGTGATGAAGAGCGTGACTGGCATCGACCATATACTTACTGGAACGCCGCGCGAGGGTCTCACGCCTGCCCGCACGAATACCGAGGACTGGGAGGTGCTGGCAAAGGACTATGTGCTCTACTGCGTGAAGTATATGAACCCCTGGCAGGGCAAGTATATCCGCCGCGGTGTGGACAAGGTGACGGAAAACGAGGTCACCTCAACCTTTGTCCGCAAAGACTTCTCTCTGGTGAACTCCGACCTGGAGCATTACAAGGAGAATCCCGTCAACCAGAACGACGAGGTGTGCGGCATCACCACAAAGAATATGCGGCAGGCCGTCTTCCCCGTATCCATTAAGAGGGGTAAGGATGCCCAGGGCAGAGAGAGGGCTTCCATCAGTTGCAACCTCATCCTCACATTCGACGGCAACAAGTGTACGGTCTCTACTGAGGATGCCGACGTGGCCGCTACCGGAACGGGAGAATTCATCGAGAAGGGAAGCGGATTGCGTGAATATAAAGACTATCAGTGGTATGGTGAAGGCAAGGCCGATGAGCGCGACATCCTCCGCCTGGCTTACGATGTGACCTTCAAGAAGGGTAAGGTCATCGGATGGGATGAACAGAAGAAGCAGGACATCCTGCTTGAGAATGACATCCAGGTGACGACGGGTGATACGCTTGTCGTTCAGACGCGTGAGGCTAACCAGCGCGTACTGTTCTCTCCGAAATACGTGAAGAATTGAGAATTGAGAATTGAAAATTGAGAATTATGATTACTAAGATAAACTATAGAAATAGGATGAAGTGGTTGTCGTGCGCAGCATTCTTCACGCTTCACGCTTCACTCATCACGTCCTGTGCCGACTATAATACGACTGACGACTTCACGGTGCAGCCCGATCCTGCTTTTGTGGAGCCTTATAAGGACCTGGCGCCTGTCAAGTCTTATATCGACAGGACCAGTTATCCGAATATGACGCTTGGGGCAACGCTCAAAGTGGCTGATTTCAACAAGCAGGAACTGGCTCACGCGGCAGCCGTCACCAACTTCGACAATATCGCCTTTGGTACGACCCTGATGTCGGGTACCATCGTCAACGCCAAGGGCGTGATGAACTTCCTCGATATGAGCGACCTTCTGACCCACGTGGAGGAGATTGGCTATGAGGTCTATGGCAGCCCGCTCGTGGCAAATGCCAATCAATGCGATGAGTGGCTGAGCCTGCTTACCGCTCCTATTGAGATTGCCGTTGACTACGTAGAAGGAAAGACGGTCGACTACAACACGATGAGTACATTCGACGGAACGGTGGAAAAGCCATCAGCCTCTCTCGAAACCTACGATGGCCAGAAGGCACTTAAGATCGGAACTGCTGCCAAAGTCCGCATCATTGAGGGTTTCGAGGTTGATCCCCAGGCCAAATATACGACGACATTCTGGGCAAAGGCCGACAAGGACGCTTCGTTTGACATCACTTTCTCCGGCAATCCGGTTGCCGGCTCCGGCCCCAATGGAAAATGGACCTTCAAGGCTGGTAAATGGACAAAGATCGTTGTGGAGGCCCAGAGTGCAGAAGGCGTAACGGAGGGCTATCTGAGAATCGACAACTCGCGCTCGGCCGTCATCTACATCCAGAAAGTGCAGGTGGGCTACTATCCTGACAACCATCGTCCTCAGACCGCCCAGGAGCAGAAAGATACCATCAACTATGCCCTCAACGCATGGTGCGACGGTGTGATGAAGATCAATGCAGGCCGTATCAAGTCGTTCGACCTGATCGACGAGGCCATTGATACGAAGGCAAAACTCGAAAATGGCATGTACGACCTCAAGCACTCCGAAGAGAAGATATTCTGGCAGGATGTGCTCGGCAGTGAGAACTATGCTCCCGTCGTCTCAAGGATTGCCAGCGGAGCGTTTGAAAGGCATGGCGGCAATGCGTCGGAGTTGAAGTTCTTCATTAGCGAGACGGGCCTTGAAGACCAGAAGACATTTGAGAGTCTCAAGTACTGGATTGGCATCTGGGATGCAAACGGTGCCAAGATCGACGGCATCAATGCCAAACTGAACCTGACCTACAGCGAGAATGCCGAGAAACAGGCCCAGACCGTGGCTACCCTCAACTCGCTTCTCGACAACCTGGCCTCCACGGGCAAACTTATCCGCCTGTCCAACTTCGACATCAGGTATCAGGGTGCTGACGGTGCGAATGTGCCTGCAGATAAAATCACTTCAGAGCAGCGTCAGCAGGTGGCCGACTTCTACGGACAGGTCATCAAGGCTTATATGAACAAAATCCCGCACGACAAACAAGCCGGTATCTGCAAGGGTAGCCTGGCTGACAGTTCCGACCTAGTGGGACTCTGGTCTGTCGACAAGAACAATGACTGGGTGCGCAGTGCCGTCTACAAGGCATTCTGCGATGCGCTCAGTGGAAAGTAAGGCATAATGAGAATTGTTAAAAACAACTTTTTTATTCACTTTATTATTAACTAAATTGTTTCTATTATGAAGAAATTGTTTACTTTGGTTGCTCTCTTGGCATGTTTCTTGGGAGCAAAGGCTGTGGAAGTCGTCGATGCAGAAGTCGACTTCTCTAAGTACTCAGACATTTCAGAATGGAATTTCCCCAACAGTTGGGGTGGCAGTGAGTCAGCAAAGGCTCGCCTCTCTATCCAGGACGGATGTCTTCATTTCCATAGTGAGGAGGCCACTGATCCTTCTTGGGATTGCCAGTTCTTCCCCATTGGTGGTGTAAATGCTGAAATAGGTGTTACCTATACCCTCCACTTCAAGATCAAGGGTAGTGTAGCACAGAATTGCTCTATGCTTGGCTTTGGCCAGACGCCTTATGGACAGTTCGCCATCACCACCGACTGGGTCGAGGGCACCGTCGACTATGAGGCCGCCTCTGCCGACGGCAATATCCTGATGCAGTGTGGTGACTATGTCGGTGACTGGGATATCGCCTATCTGAAGATTACTCACGAGCAGGCTAAGGAAACACGTCCTGTAGAGTGGGTTGAACTGATTGAGAATGGTGACGCTGAGAAGCCTTGGGCTGATGCCAATGTCAGATTCGATGATCAGGAGAATAACTACAAGATCTGTGCTTGGGGTAAAGAGAAGGGTCGCAATATGAATGAGAATGGTGGCTGGGATCCGTTCCCCGCTGACATAGAAGAAGTGGATGGTAGCCACGTGTTCGTCGTTCACGGTCAGGTTGCCGACTCAGAGGGTGATCCTTCTGCATGGGACAACCAGTTCTGGATCCAGTCTACACGTAGAATGGTGCCAGGCGAGCAGGTCAAGATACATTTCCGCTACAAGGCTTCTCAGAATGCTAAGACCAATACTCAGATTCACCATCAGAATCCGTCTGACTACATGCACTGGTCGGCTATCGGTGATATAAACTTCACGACAGAGTGGCAAGAATTCGACCAGACTGTTACATGGCCAACAGGCGGTGATGATCAGGGCTGGTCAATCGCATTCAACCTGAACCCGGAGGTCAAGGATGCCGTCAATTTCTATTTTGACGACCTCTCTATTTGTGAAATGAAGTTAGACCACGGTTACTTCGTCGCTTCTTCTAACACTGTAACTGGTATCGAGTATGATTATGACAATGCTACAGAATTTGTTCAGGACGATGATGTGGTGGTTGCTACTGTCGGTGAGGCAGGAAAGCAGGACACTTGGGTGAATGAGGTGATGATCTCTACCGTTCGTGGTCACAGAGGTTCATTCCTGGGTGCTACAATCAAGCCTAGCGGCACGATTGATGGCAGCGCTGACACATGGCTTGACTATACAGAGGCTTCTAACTGCAAGATCAAACTGCCCGCAGCCGGCGTATGGACTATCTCTATTGACACTGCGGGCAAGCAGATTAACTTCTTGAAGGTTGAAGGCGAAGAAAACAAGTTGCCTATCGAGGTGGTTGCTAACCCGACAGTCGTTGTTGTTAAGGGTCAGGAGAGAGCAGACAAGAAGACTGGTGATGACGATGAAGATCCTACACATACAGGTGCTGACTGGGACAATCAGTTCTTCATCAAGGCCAACCGCGCTCTTAGTGCAGGAGAAGTAACTGTTGTCGAGTTCGACTATTCTAGTTCTATCGCCGCTACTTCTGGTACACAGTGCCATGGTGAGACACCGGGTGCTTATATGCACTGGAGTTGCATCGGCTCTTTCAACTTCACTCCGGAAGAGCAGCACTTCTCTACAACATTTACGGTTCCTGCTGAGGCTGACGGCATGTGGTGCATTGCATTCAACATGGCTGAAATCAAAGAAGCATGCGATTACACCATCAAGAACATTATCTGGAAACTTGAGGACAACACCGAGTCTCTGATCAATATGACTGGTGCAGAGAACTTCTACGTGAAGGAAGGTGCTGGCACAACTCCATACATATTCGGTACTGATGGCATCAGCAGCGTAGTCAAGAGCAACACGGTGAATGCCGCTTCTTACAACCTCGCCGGCCAGCGTGTATCTGGCGACTACAAGGGTATCGTCGTAAAGAACGGTAAGAAGTATGTTGTCAAGTAAAGTAATTCATTCGCGAATGGATTATTCTAATATCGTCCGTTTGGACGCTTCGCTTGTCGAAGAAATCGGTTAAGCCGCAAGGCTTGCCAGCGAACTTTACATTGTTTTGGGAGCCTGGGCTTGTGAAAGTCCAGGCTTTTTCGATGGATAACGGTTACCACTTTTTCGAGAATCAGTAGGCTCTTATTTGGAAAAAACAGGCTCCCAATGACTCCCCGCCCCTATAAGGGGAGCGCTTTTTCCGCAATACTCCCCGCCCCTATAAGGGGAGGGGCCAGGGGTGGGGTGAATCAATAAGGTTCGACCGATTTTGAATAGGTTGCGACCGTATTTTTCTCCTCCACCCCTGACCCCTCCTCCCAGGAGGAGGGGATTAAAAGCAAAGAACGAAATATTTCTTGACTTCGGCGGTTTTAACATTTCTAATGGGTAACGAACCTAAAAAACCGATAAGCATGGGAATTTGCATGACTACTCAGGTGACTCTGGAGAAGATTCACTTTGCTCAAGACAATGGTCATGGGTGTTTTTAAATATACAAAAAACGATTTATAGGTTGTAACGTTGTAACATCGCCCTTTGTACATCAGCGATGTTACAACGTTACAACCTTTATTCAAAAAACTGTATGTAAAAAACAGTAAGGGTGACGCATCGCTGAAGTCAGGAACAGGCTCCCAATGACTCCCCGCCCCTAAAGGGGAGGGGTAGTGGTGGGGGTGAATCAATAAGGTTCGACCGAAATTAGTGCTTATATGGAGTTGTTGGGGATAGAGAGGAGGCCGTTCTTATCAGCGAGCCGGTGCTCCTTCTTCAGGATAGCAATGACACCATTGATGGTCTCTTTGATCGTGGCCCCTGTACTGCCAAAACCTAACTTGCGGGCCACAAGCGGCGCGATGGAGTTGGCAGGCAGGGAGAACTCCTCGGCAACCGCCTCCATGACGGCATTGGCAATCTCTATCTGTGGGATCTCGGCTATCGTGCGTGGCGACTTCCCCCGATATGAGTCGTAATGCGCTGCCGTCTCCTTGTCGGCGAAATAATAGTCGTCGCCGACATCGGCCTTTACCCGGCAGCAGTCTTTCGTGGCCGACGTGACGAGAGCCTGTATGCGGTGAGGGGGATGCGCGTGGCTTAATATCCTGCTCAGACGCTTTGAAACGTAATTGTGGCACACTGGCTGTTCGGTCCGGATGATGCCGAGGACTATAGCCTGGATGGCTTTATTGGTCATCTTGAGGGGGCTCTGCTTCAGAACGGGCGGGGGTGCCTCGTGATAGGACTGCTGGCGGGCATTCTTGCTTACGGGCTCGTCATCTTCCGGCTTCAGCGATTCCACGGAGAAGGCCCTGACCGGTGCCGGCTCGACGGTCTGCTGCTTCTGCCCGTTCTGCCCGATGGCTCTGATCTCGTCAAGGATTTGCTGCACGACTCTGCTCCTGTTCTCATACCAGTCGATGGAGTAGACCCTCATGGTGTTCCATCTCAGCATCTGCAGTACGGAGGGCTGCACGATCTCACGGTCGCGCGTGGTCTTCGTCTCATAATAGTTCTTGCCGTCGCACATGATGCAAAGGATGTACTTGTTGGGCGCCTCCTTGGTAGATACGGCGATGTCGATTTTGAAATGCGACCGTCCGATGTTGGTGGTGGCAAGGAAGCCTTCCTGTCTGATGGCGTCGGCTATCTGTTCAGTCATGACATGGTCGTTGCTACTGCCGCCGCCGTCCTGCTGCTGGTCGGGCAACAGCCCGTTTTCAGCAAACTCCAGGAAGTACTTGAGGCCGGCCACGCCTTTCGCATTGGAGCGTCGCAGGTCAATCTGGCCTGACGACAGCGTGGAGAACACGAGCATCTCATATCGCGCCCTTGAGACGGCGACATTCAGGCGGCGCTCGCCCCCCGTGTTGTTAAGCGGCCCGAAGTTCATGCTCACCTTCCCGTACTTGTCAGGCCCGTAGCCGACGGAGAAGAGGATGATGTCGCGCTCGTCGCCCTGGACGTTCTCCAGATTCTTCACGAACAGCGGTTCTTCGGAATTGACGGCCGTCTCCTTCAGTTCGGCGTTCTGGTCAAGCACCTCGTACAGCATATCCTCTATCAGGTTCTGCTGAACCTTGCTGAACGAGATGATGCCGATGCTGCGCTTGCTGAGTTCGGGATCTTTCAACCGCCGCACCACCTCAGCCACTATCGCCTTGGCTTCATCGGGATTGCTGCGGGTCTTGCCTTTGTCGTAGACACCGTCTATCTTGATCATCCTGACTTTCACATCCTTGTCGTCGACCGACGGGAAGGTCAGCAGATGATTGTCATAGTACTGTATGTTGCTGAATGCTATCAGACTCTCATGCTTGCTCCGGTAGTGCCAGTTCAGTTGGTATTCCTTCATGGAGAGTGTGTTGCAGTCGTCGAGGATGCTCTCCATGTCGTCGATGTCGGCTTCTTCCTCGTCGACCTGCGTTGAGGTGAAGAAACTTGTCGGCGGCATCTGCTTGCTGTCTCCTACGACGATGAGGGCCCGGCCTCTGGCGATGGCGCCTACGGCCTCGCTTGTCGGCATCTGTGAGGCTTCGTCGAAGATGACCAGGTCGAATTTCTCCGTCCCCAGATCAAGGAACTGGGCCACGGAGAGAGGGCTCATCAGCATGCAGGGGCAGAGCCGGGGCAGGAGGGTCGGGATGCTGTCGATGATGCCCCTGATGGATGTGCCGCGGCCACCATTGTTGATGTTGCGCTTCAGGATGCTGACTTCCGAGCCGTCCGACGAGGCTGTCAGGGCTGACGGTACGTGAGAGGCCAGGCGGCTGTAGAGCACTTCCTTGCTTAATTCCTGGAACCGCCTCGTGTCGCGTTTGTACTTCTCAATCTGCTGGCTGAAGAGCAGGCCGTTGAACGTCCTGAGTTGGGGATTGCTGTCGACGGTCTTTACGATGATGCGATGCCAGATGCCTTTCATGAAAGCGTCCAGTGCTTCCTGCGGCTGCAGGCCTTGCTCCATTTGCTCTGCTATAGCGGACAGCCCGCTGGCGGTCAACTGGCGCTTCTCTTCGATCCAGAGATACCAGTCCTTGATGCCGCCGAAGGCCTGAAGCCACTCGCCTGACTTCGTGGCAGCCGTCATCGTGTCAGGACAGTCGGAAACCAGACTTGACAGGTGACGACATAGTGCCGTCATCTGTCGATGGTGGTCGGACAGGGTTTTGGATGAATTCAGGTAGGCCGTCTTGAAAGATGCCCATCCGGCCTGGAAAGATTGTGCAAGGGCGTCCTTCAGCAGGCTGGACTTGCTGTTTTTCCTGTGGCCATAGTCCTCGATCAGCCTGGACAGGACGGGGAGCCTGTCGACAGTCTTTCCCATGACGTCCCATCTGTCAGCGGCATTCATGGTGGCTGTGTCGAAAAAGCCGGCGATGTCTGTAGAACTGTCAGACAGTTCCTGGCTACAGTCCTGGTATCTCTTGACCTGCTGCAGGAGCGGATAGACATCATCGGCCCTCACATGGCCATACTGCTGCATCCTCCTGAGAAAGCCTTTCTTGGCAAAGTACCTGGGCAGCAGCCATTTCATCTGTATGTCGTCCCATAAGGCCTTCAGTTCATCGACGTTTTCGCGGCAGATGTCCTCGCTGCATATTGACCCGATGTAGTCTTTAGCCTCTTCTTGTTCTTTATGCAGACTGATGACATGCTTCAGGTCCTCTGTGACTTTGGCGTCGTCAGAGCAGTCGAGCAGTCGCGTATTGAGGGTGTCGATGGCCGTTATCTCCTTTGTGAAGTCCGACAGCCATAGGAGATCCTGCTCATCGGCAACCGGGAATGGATACTGGCGGTTGTGCTCATCCCGCAGGTTCTCGTACTGGCCGTATATGTCGTTGATCTTCTGAAGCGATGCCTTGATGTCGTCCAGACTGGCCTGCCTGTTGTCCAGGGGCTCCAGGCCAGACAGTGCATTCCCCTTGATCTTTCCTACCAACTGAAGAATGGCCTGCAGCCTGACGGCGTGTTCCTGATAACTCTTGGTCTTTCCGACGCTGAGCATTTCGTCGGGCAACTGACTGGCGTCAATCTCTTCGCAGTCTAATTTCAGATATTCCGACAGACAGTCATACAGGCTGATTCCACTGTCAGTCGGACTGTGTATGGCCTGCATGTAGTTGATGAGTTCTTTCCGCTCGGCAAACAACTCGTCGGACTCCGCCTGGAACGCCTCCGGCTGCTGGATCTTGGTCGTCTTCAGAACCTTCTCCATCTGTTCCAGGAAGTGCTTCTTGGTGACTTTGTTGGAATGCAGTTCGAGGCAGAATGCTCCCAGTCCGATCCTTTCGAGCCGGGACTGAACGACGGAGAGCGCCGCCATCTTCTCTGCCACAAACAATACGCGCTTTCCCTGGAACAGAGCATTGGCAATCATGTTTGTGATGGTCTGCGACTTGCCTGTCCCCGGAGGGCCTTGGAGGATAAACGACTTGCCGCGTCCTGACTCCACGACGGCCTCGAATTGCGAGGAGTCGACGTCAAGGGGTATTGCGAAGTCCATGGGGGCGTTCTCCATATCAATCACCCTGGCGTCTACGCGCTCGTCGTCGTCTTTCAGCATATTCCGCCTCTCCATCAGTGAGGCGATCATGGGATTGTGTCTCAGGATGTCGGCATGGGAATGGATGTCGTTCCACATCACGAACTTGTTGAATGAGAACAGGCCGAGGACCGACTCCTCCAGCACGTCCCATTTCTTGTGCTCCATGATGGCCCTTCTGATATATGTCAGAACATACTTGACGTCGACACCGGCCTCGTCCTTAGGCAGTGTGTTCTGCAGTTGACTGAGGTTGATGTTGAAATTCTGTTTCAGGAATTCCACCAGCGTGATATTCAGGAAGGTGTCCTCGTCGCGCTTCCTGATGACAAAGTTGTTGCCGCTCTTGCGGATGATGTCGACAGGCAGCAGCAGTATTGGGGCAAAGCGGGGCTGCTCGCTCTTCTGTGTCTCATACCATTTGAGCATTCCCAGGGACAGGAAGAGACTGTTGGCACCGTTCTCTTCGAGCGACGTCCGGGCCGTCCTGTACACATATTTAAGAGTGCTTTGCAGTTCGGTATCTGTCAGGTAGGAGACAATCTTGTTGGACTTGATGAACTCTGACACCAGCGCCTGGTGCTGACTGGCCTGGTGGAGCGAGTCATAGACACCGTGCAGGCCCGGTTGTATCTTTGTCCCCGGGCATGGCGTAATCTGATAGTCTTCGCCGTTCTGCAGATGGTCTTCCAACTTGTCTATCCCAAAGGAGATGAACGGGACGGCTCTTTTGCCGACACGCGTGTTGAGCAGATTGTTACGGAGCGAGAAGTCAAGGAGTTTCCTCTCCCAGATCTGCTGCTTGGTCAACTCCTTGCCGTTGTCCTCCAGCCTTAAGTCATAGTGGCTCAGAGAGGATACTTCCATCGTCGCATTCTCATGCTCAGTTCCCTCTGCGGCTTTCCAAATCCCGTTTTCCTCTATGCGCTGGGGCAGGGGGTGGATATGTCCCAGGCGGCATCTGTGTACATCAACGAAGTAGAGGAAAGACTGCTCGTCGCGAATCTTCTGGTCGGCGCTCTTGACGGCTTCTTCAAATGTGACGGGTGAAGACGAGGTGATGCTGGTGGATTCCACCAGTACCAGATTGTTGTTCCCGTCAGCCGTCTCTTTCGTCAGCAGTGAGGCGTCGTCTCCAATCATCTGCGGATAGACGCTGGGCGTTAGCCACGCTCCCACAAGGGCGTGTCCGTTGAAGACGACGAGTATGGGATTGATTCCCACCTTCTCCAGACAGGAGGCCATCAGTAGGGATGTGTCGATGCAGGTGCCCAGTTTCTCCTCCAGCACCTGATCGGACAAGCGGATGCGCTGCCCAAACTCTTCAAAACTCGCAGGGGGCGTACAATAGACAATCCCTTCAGAGCGTAAAGCCTCATAGACGGCGGCCACCTGACTGCGCACCCGGTTTCTGTCCAGAGTCTGATATTCGTCCAGTGCCGATGAGCCTGTGAACTCCTCCAAGAATTTGCCCGCTTTTACCAATACGCGTGACAGCAGGGGCTGATTGGGCACCACGAATGCTGAAATCAGTTCTGGCATGATGGCAGATCCCATCCACTGGTCGTAGGCAAGCAGACTGATCGGGTATTCCCGTTCCCAAAGCGTCTCATCCCCCTGCTCGATCTTTAGTGAAAATGTAGTTTTGACTGTTTCGGTTGAGGCGAGGAGCGAATTGATGTCCGGCGTGATCTTGATGGTGTTCAGTTGGAAGGATTGTCCCTGGCGGATACTGTCGATATGCGAAATGCTGTCTGCTATCTTCTCACCCCTTATGGTGACTGTTATGTTGTGCCAGTCCTTGTCGTCGTGGTTTCCTATGATGAATGTACTGCATGTCTCTATACCGGAACTCAGCGCAGCATAGTTGACACATGGTAGATAGTCGAAGTGAAGAATCATCTTCTCTGTCAAATTTCTGGCATTCGCATCTTTCCCGCCAATAGCCTTCTCTGCATTTATTCCATCCATAGTCTTCATTTTGTTTTCAGAAACCACAACTTTCGCTTTGCACGATTTACTATCAATCTGCAAATATAATCAAAAATTTCGAAAAATCAGTTTTCTTTACCTATTTTTTACATATCGTTAAGAAATTCGGGGGTGCGGAGATTCTCGGAGGTGCGGAGGTGCGGGGGTGCGCCTCCGCACCCCCGCACCCCGAATCAAAGGGGTAGCGTGATGATGAGGCGGCATCCCTCACGGTAGCCGGTGTCGAGGGTCAGGTCGCCGCCTAAGTTCGTGATGTGGCGTTTCGACAGAGGAAGCCCCAATCCGAGTCCTTCGGAGAAGTCGCTGACTTTGGTGAAGAACTCAAACATCTGACGGCGGTAGGTCTCAGGAATGCCCGGTCCCTTGTCCTCAAGCACGAACCTGACCATGTCATCGGCCTGCGACAGGCGCAATGAGATATGCTCCCTGTCAGAGTACTTGGCGGCGTTGTAGAGGAGTTCAAGCAGCGTGCGCGTCAGATAGAGGCGATTGGTGTGGATACTGCATGAGTCGGGCAGCGACGTCTCAAAACGGATGCTGATGTCGGGGAAGCGGGCGCGGGTCCTGGCAATGCTCTCACGGGCCAGGTCATTGCAGCGCACTTCCTCATTACTATGGCTGCCCAACTCCTCTGAAAGGCCCGTGTCGGAACTGTCGTAAAGCATCAGGGCCATCCGGCTGAGTGCCATCGCATTGTATTCAACCATGTCCGTGATGTCCTTCACTTCCTCTGTGGGCAAGTCATTGTCACTCAGCACATTTGCAAAGCCGACGACGATATTGAGCGGTGTCCGTATCTGATGGCTCACACTCTGGATGAAGGCGGTCTTCTGCCTGATGGCTTCTTCCACCATCTCATTGGCCCGCTTCAGATCCTCGTTGCGCTGCTTTGCTACGGTATTGGCCTGTCGGATGTCGCTGACGTGGCGGTTCAGCGACGCTTGCATCTTGGCGAAACTGTTCTGGAGCAGTCCCACCGCATCATATTTCCTGGTGTAGGGAATCTGCTGGTCATATTCTCCTGCAGCGATGCTCTGCGACATGTTGAGCAGACGGTTCAGGGGGCGGACGGCTATCGTTACAATCTGGTGGCAGAGGATGAGGATGAGCAACAGACCGATGACAACCAGCGGCACCAGGATGTAGGTGAGCCGGTTGTAGTTTTTGAGGATGTCGCTTTCCGGGCAGACCAGTGTCAGGCTCCACTGCGTGTTCGGCACCTGTTGGGAGCATACCAGACTGGGTGTGTCGTCAGCGAGTCTCGCTGAGTCGGGCCTGACGTAGTAGCGGCCGTCTTCGCCACTCAAGGTGAAGTAGGCGTTTGGATAGGGTAGTTCGGCATTGATGATATCGGCGAGTCGCTGCATCGAGAGGTCGCAGGAGATGACACCGATGAACTGCCCGTTGTCTGTATAGAGAGGTTTGCTGTAGGACGAGATGATCTCAGTGGCGGAGAGCGTGCCTTCGTTGAAATCGTCGAAGGGGTCAGTCCAGCAGGACTTGCCCAGTCGTTTTGGCTTCTTGTACCATGACTTGTCGTAGTATTCATATTCCCCCTCCCTGACGGTGACGATGCTGTCGCCTTGACGTATGGTATAGGCGGAAAAGTATCTGCCGTATTGGGGGAAGGTGTATGGCTCGGGCGTGATGGAGCAGCCGCTGACATTGCTGTTGAGCGCGACGATGCGTCGTGTGTACTCCAGTATGGAGTCCGGCTGCATGTGCTCCTTGGCCTTCCAGGCGTTGGCTTCGGTTGCCGTCTCCACCATACTCATGTAGCGGTGGATGCGCGTGGCAGTGGCGCTGAGCATGCTGATAACGCGCTCCGTGGCTTCCTTCCTGATGTGACGGCGTGACTGCTGAAACACGATGCCGAGCGAGAGGATGAAAATGGGGATGGCAAGAAGCAGCAGGCCGAAGATCAGTTTCCGTGCCAACGACTTTTGTATGAATCTAGTTGCATTTCCCATTTTCTGTCACATGTTTTACTGAGTTTCATTGATTCTTCACTCTTCACTCTTCTTCAGCAGTTCGTCGAGCAGGCAGGTGATTGTCTCCCCCTGTTGCCGTATGTCGTCTGCCAGCCGCCTGGCCTCCTGCGGCTCCATGTCCTGCCGGTGATGGCACAATCTGCCGACGTCCTCTTGGATGACTTCGACGGGCTCTGTCATCTGGTTGGTCATATTGTGCAGGAAGGCCGTCTTCATGCGGTCGGCCTCCTTGGCGTGCTCGTATGTATCCGTCAGCACTTTGCCTTGCTGTCGTAGCGTGCGGCTTAACCGTTCCAGTTCTCCCATATTGGCCGCCAGTGCCGACTGCATCTGCCTGAAATGGTTTTGCAGCCGTCCCACTTCGTCCTGTTGTCTGCTGTCAGGAATCAGGTCGTCAAAGTGGCCTTCCGTGATGCGGCGGGTGGAACTGGTGAGCAGCCGCAGGGGGACTAACTGTCGGTGTGTGAACCAGTGGCAGAAGACGAGCATCAGCAGCAGCCCTACGACGGCGATGGCCAATACGGTGTATAGCAGCCGGTTGT
The DNA here is from genome assembly GCA_947167845.1 of uncultured Prevotella sp. GTDB lineage: Bacteria > Bacteroidota > Bacteroidia > Bacteroidales > Bacteroidaceae > Prevotella. The sequence goes on from CAMVJQ010000003.1 coordinate 31,444, forward strand.
AGGTGCCGAAGATGTCGTCCTCAGGATAGACGATGCCTACGCTCCAGCCAATCTCCTCCATAGAGCGCCCCGGTACGGCCGAGCGCTTGAAGGGCTTGTAGAATACATAACTGCGGGTGCCGTCAATCCTGAACTGCTTGTAGCCTGTCTCACCCGAGAGCATGGCCAGTGCCGCCTTGCGGGCCGATGACTTCTCGCTGAGCCGGGTGTAGATGGTGTGGTGAGCCACTCGGTCGCTGTCGGGATGGACGATGTATGAGCCGTCGCTGCCCAGCATGGTGGCGTATGAATGGGGTGATGGCTTGGCAGCCAGCACGATGTCGGAGAATTGCGACAGGGATATGTCGACGCCCATCACTCCTACAGGCCTGCCCTCCCTGCCGTAGATGGGCAGACAGAAGGAGATGATGGCTTCTTTTTCGGTATTGGCGTTCTTCAGCGGATTGATCCAGCAGGGATGCCCTGCCTCGATTGTCGTGGTGTACCATATCTGCTCCGTGTACGGCTTGTTGCCGAAAGTCTCGGCTTGGATGATTGGCGACCTGCTCGTGTCAAGTAGTCCGGAGCCCGTACGGTAGACATAGGTCATACAATAATGTCCGCGACTCTTATAATAATCAGGCTCGAAGGCGATGGCACTGCCCGTGATATAGGGGCTGGCTTCGAGGAGTAGCCTGGCGTACTGTGGCATCCTGTCGGGTTCGTTCAGGTGCAGGAGCAGGTCCCAATAGATATTGCCGGATGCCTGTTCTGCGTTCAGCAGGATATTGTCGATGTTCTGCACCGTGACATCCAATGTCTGTATGGCCTTCTGCAGTGCTTCTTCCCTCAGCGCCTTCCGTGAATACCGGAACATGATGAAGAGCGCTGCCGTCAGCAGCGTTGCCATCGCTAAAACAACAGTCAGACTGATGCGTACGGATAAGGTTTTACGGATGAATTTTGCCAGTCTTAACATCTTGGCTGCAAATATACTAAAAATCTTTGAATTCTCTGTTGCAAAATCAGAAAAAGTGTGTTTGAAACATCGAAAAAAGTATGTGTAACATAGGCAAATGCCAGAAAAGGGGAAAAGTGGTATCTTTGCAGCGTGATTATAATCCTATAAAACAAGTAATATGCATTCAAGACTAAAGACCGTGCTGATGACAGCACTTCTGGCTTTGCCGTTTTCAAGGATGACAGCAGCCGTAGACCCTGATTTTTACATTTTCCTCTGTTTCGGACAGTCTAATATGGAGGGCGCAGCCCGCCCGGAGGCTCAGGATTTGGTTAGTCCGGGCCCACGCTTCCTGTTGATGCCTGCCGTCGACGACCCGCAGCGGGGGCGCAAGATGGGAGAGTGGTGCGAGGCTGTACCACCGCTCTGCCGGCCTAATACAGGACTGACGCCTGCCGACTGGTTCGGACGCACGCTGGTGGCCTCGCTGCCTGAGAATATCAAGATTGGCGTGATTCACGTGGCTATTGGTGGTATCGACATTAAAGGATTCCTGCCCGACAGCATCAAGAGTTACGTGAAAAGGGCACCTAACTGGATGAAGGGCATGCTTGAAGCCTATAATAACAATCCGTATGAGCGGTTGGTAACTCTGGCAAAGAAAGCCCAGAAGGAGGGCGTGATCAAGGGTATCCTGATGCATCAGGGAGAGACGAATACCGGCGACCCCAAGTGGGCCGGCATGGTGAAGCAGGTGTATGACAACCTGTGTGGCGACCTGCAGTTGAAACCAGAGGATGTGCCTCTTTATGCGGGTAACATCGTTCAGGCTGATGGCAAGGGTGTCTGTATCGGCTGCAAGAAGCAGATCGATGAACTCCCCCAGACGCTTCACACCTCGCAGGTCATCTCGTCGGACGGCTGTACCAATGCCCCTGACCGCCTGCACTTCGATGCCGCCGGCTACCGTGAACTGGGGTGTCGCTATGGCGAGGCCGTGGCCCGTAACCTGGGCTTTGAACCGCAGCGCCCGCATATCGACATGCCTAAGAGGCTGGAAGTGCCTGCCGACGCCTTCCTCGCTGAGACGACCATCCCAGGCAATGAGTTCCCGAAGGTGGACAAGGCGCATCGCGCCTACTTCCGCATACAGGCTCCTGAGGCGCGGAAGGTGGTACTCGACATCTGCGGTAAGAAATACGATATGCAGCCCGACGGCAAGGGAGCCTGGATGGCTGTAACGGATCCGCTCGTGGTGGGCTTCCACTATTATTTCATCAATATTGGTGGGGTCAACTTCATCGACCCTTCTACAGAGACCTTCTTCGGCTGTAACCGTGAGGCCGGTGGCATCGAGATTCCCGAAGGACCAGAAGGTGACTACTACCGGCCGCAGCAGGGCATCGAACACGGACAGGTGCGCAGCATCTACTATTTCGCCCAGTCGACCAATGAGTGGCGCCATGCCCTGGTCTATACGCCCGCAGAGTATGAACTCAAAAAGAATGCCAAAAAGCGCTATCCCGTGCTCTATCTGCAGCATGGCATGGGCGAAGACGAGACTGGCTGGAGCAAGCAGGGCCGCATGCAGCACATCATGGACAATGCCATCGCCACCGGTGAGGCAGTGCCGATGATTGTAGTGATGGAGAGCGGCGATATCAAGGCTCCCTTCCGTGGCGGCGACAACCGGCAGGGATTCAGCGACTATGGCAACTCCTTCTACAAGGTGATGATCAACGACTTGATACCAACCATAGACCAGAAGTTCCGCACCCTTACAGACCGTGACCATCGGGCGATGGCCGGTCTGTCATGGGGCGGACACCAGACGTTCGACGTCGTGCTCAACCACATGGACAAGTTCTCGTATATGGGAACCTTCAGCGGGGCCATCTTCGGTCTCGACGTGAAGACGGCTTACAATGGCGTGTTCACCAGGGCCGACGAGTTCAACAAGAGCATCCATTACCTCTTTATGATGAGTGGTACCGAGGGAATGGATAAGATGTTCGGCACGAAGAAACTTGTGGACGACCTCAATGCACTTGGCATCAATGCCCACTACTATGAGTCAACGGGTACCGACCACGAATGGCTGACTTGGCGCCGTGGACTCAAGCAGTTCATCCCGCACCTCTTTAAAAGGTAAAAAGGTGAAAAGGTAAAAAGGTAAAAAAGTAAAAAGGTATAAAAGTAAAAATGAAAAAGATGAAGAAGATTTTATTCGGACTGATGCTACTGACAGTCGGTGGCACATCCACATTCGCACAATGGCGGCAGCCCGTTGACCCAAATGCAAACCTGGGCTTAAAGGACACCTACAAGGATTATTTCACGATTGGTGTCGCAGTGAATAAACGTAATATCTCCGATGCGCAGCAGAGTGCACTGGTGAAGAAGGAGTTCAACAGCATCACGGCCGAGAACGACATGAAGCCAGGCGTGGTACATCCCAAAGAAGGGGAGTGGAACTGGGGGACGGCTGACAGCATAGCCAACTTCTGCCGCCAGAACGGCATCAAACTCCGTGGGCACTGCCTCTGCTGGCACTCACAGTTCGCCGACTGGATGTTTACCGACAAGAAGGGTAAGCCCGTGAAGAAAGAGGTGTTCTATCAGCGGCTGCGTGAGCATATCCATACGGTGGTCAATCGGTATAAGGACGTGGTCTATGCCTGGGACGTGGTCAATGAGGCCATTGCCGACCAGGCATTCGGCTGGCCCGGACATCCAGCCAATCCGTATCGCGACAGCCGCCACTACAAACTCTGTGGCGACGAGTTCATCGCCAAGGCCTTTGAGTTTGCCCACGAGGCTGACCCCAACGTGCTCTTGTTCTACAACGACTATAATGCTGCCGACCCCGGCAAGCGCGACCGTATCTATAATATGGTGAAGAAGATGCAGGACCAGGGCGTGCCCATCCATGGTATCGGCATGCAGGGGCACTATAACATCTATGGTCCGTCGGAAGAGGATATTGATGCCGCCATCACGAAGTACGCTCAGATCGTAAAGCATATCCATATCACAGAACTTGACCTCCGCACCAATACGGAGCAGGGCGGACAACTGCGCTTCTCGCGTGGCGAGGCCAAGCCGATGGCACCCTATCTGAACACGCTTCAGGAAGATCAGTATGCCCGCATCTTCCGCATCTTCCGCAAGCATAAGGATGTGATCGACAACGTGACGCTGTGGAATCTCGGCGACCGTGACTCCTGGCTCGGCGTGAACAACCATCCGCTGCCCTTCGATGAGAACTACAAGCCGAAGCGCTCCTACATGATCATCAAGAACTTCGATGCCAGTCTCGACAATGTACAGCCGAAGGAAGACTTCCGTCCGAACCCGCTGAACCAGCCCGGACAGGAGTACCCGCAGGTGAACAGCGAGGGGTATGCCCGTTTCCGGGTGGTGGCACCCGATGCCAAGTCGGTCATCGTCAGCCTCGGCCTTGGCGGTCGTGGCGGCACTGTGCTCCGCAAGGATAAGGACGGCGTGTGGACCGGCACGACGGAAGGCCCGATGGACCCAGGCTTCCACTATTATCACCTGACCATCGACGGCGGTGTAGTCAACGACCCCGGCACTCACAACTATTTCGGCTCGTGCCGATGGGAGAGCGGCATCGAGATCCCGGCTCCTGACCAGGACTTCTATGCCTGTCGCACGGACATCCCCCACGGTGGTATCCAGGAGGTGCTTTACTATTCACCAAGTACAGGCAGGATGCAGACGGCTATGGTCTATCTCCCGCCGACCTACGGCCGACTCGTCAAAGGAAAACAGGAAAGATTCCCCGTGCTCTATCTGCAGCACGGCTGGGGTGAGAACGAGACCAGTTGGTCCAGGCAGGGACATGCCGGGCTGATCATGGACAACCTGATCGCAGAGGGTAAAATCAAACCTTTCATCATCGTGATGGCATACGGCCTGACCAACGACATCAAGTTCGGTACCATCGGCCAGTTCACGGCCAAGGAGTTTGAGACACTGCTTGTTGACGAACTGGTGCCCTTCATCGACAAGAACTTCCTGACGAAAGCCGACAAGTGGAACCGTGCGATGGCCGGTCTGTCAATGGGTGGCATGGAGACAAAACTGATCACGCTCCGCCGTCCCGAGGTGTTCGGCTACTGGGGATTGCTCAGTGGTGGGCAGTATGCGCCTGAGGACATCCAGGACCCGAAGGCAGTGAAGTATATCTTCGAGAGTTGTGGCTCCAAGGAGAATCCCGATGGCATCCGCAAGAGCGTGGAGGCCCTGAAGGCCGCGGGCTTCAATGCCGAGGGCTTCATCTCTGAGGGTACGGCTCACGAATTCCTCACCTGGCGCCGCAGTCTCAAGGAGATGGCACCTCATCTGTTCAAGTAGAATAGAAGAATGACGTTTTTTTGTATAGTTCGAAAGGTTATGGAACACGAAGAAACGAAGCGTTGCACATGAAGTGGGATAACTTCGTTTCTTCGTTTCTTCGTGTTCCGTCAAAAAAGAATCAAAATTGAGTTATGAGAAGAAATAACCATACCGTAGTGCCCTCCGGGGCCGCACGCCTCCGAATCATGGCGACAATACTAATCTCTCTCCTCTCTCCTCTCTCCTCTCTCCTCTCTCTATCGACAGGAGCCTCTGCCCAGAACCCCTATCTCCCCCTCTGGGAGCATCTGCCTGATGGCGAGCCACGCGTGTTTGAGGATCCTGACAATCCAGGCAAGTGGCGGGCCTATATCATCGGCTCGCACGACATCCATTATACCCAGTACTGCGGCAATGACATCCGGATGTGGTCGGCTCCTGTCGAAGACCTCTCCCAATGGAGGGACGAAGGCCCCATTTTCTCTTGGTTTGTCGACGGGCAGTGGGACACGATGTTTGCCCCTGACCTCGTGGAGGTGAAGGACCGCACGACCGGCAAGAAGACCTACTGGCTCTATCCCCACAGCCGTGGCTGGCATCGTGTTCCCATGGTGTGTAAAGGCGACCGTCCCGACGGTCCCTTTACGCCGGTCAATCTGACGCCCGACGGACGGCAGTGCCTTCCAGGCTCGCTCATCGATTTCGATCCCTCGGTGTTCATCGAGACAATCACAGACAAGAAAGACCCTGACTATCAGCGCGGCTACCGGGCATACGTCTTCTACGGCTTCCAGCACTCCACGGCCTGTGAACTCGATCCTGAGACGATGTATTCACAGCGTCCGGGTACGGAACTGATAGACCCCTTCATCCCTGCCAGTAGCCGCGACGGCAAACTGCTGGATAAGGAAGGCTCCGAATACAAGGCTCTCTATAAGGGGCAGAATCCGCTCGACTTCAATTTCTTCGAGGCTTCGTCCATCCGTCAGGTGGGTAACAAGTACGTGATGGTGTTCTCAGGCTATAGTGGCAAGGAGTACGGCCTGGGCAATACCAATTCCGCCTTGCGCTATGCCTTTGGCGACAGTCCGCTGGGTCCTTGGCGCTCTGGTGGCGTATTGGTCGACTCCCGTGGCGTTGTGCCCAATGAAGACGGTTCGCATCTGACGACGACGAATGCCGCCCACAACACACACGGCTCTATACAGGAGATCAACGGGCAGTGGTATGTCTTCTATCACCGTCCCCCTCGCGGCTTCGGCAATGCGCGTCAGGCCATGGTCGCTCCTGTAAAGATCACTTGGGACAAAAAGAAGGTGGCCGATGGCGGTATGGTGCGTATCGTGGCATACGATCCCTACGTGAAGGGGAATGAATGGACGGCCAGGGCCAGCGATGGCATGGAGTATACGGGGGCTGAAGTGACCAGCGAGGGTTTCCAGATCTTCGGACTGCCGCCATACGCCTACTATTCTGCCGGTCTGGCCTGTTATATGGCAGGTCCCAACAGCAACAACTGGATGCAGGACAATCACGATGTGTGGTACAATGGCATGGATCTCTACGGCGTAACCAACAAGGGCGTTGTCGGCTTTAAGTACTTCGGCTTTGGCGGTCTGGCTAAGGATACGAAGGGCGTCAAGGCTTTCGGTGGTATCCTGAAGGGCGATGCGGCCAAACTGAACATCCGGCTCACCCCCGGTGGTCATGGTGCCTTCAAGATTCGGGTGATGCTCGACGGCCCGTATGCCAATGACATCTGGAAAGGTCGTGAGATAGGGCTTGTGGAAGTGCCTGCTGATGCGCGTCGCGAGGCTATGACCTGTCAGGTCAGTGTGCCTGCCGTCGAGGGCCTCACGGGTAAGCATGCCATCTATCTCGTGGCAGAAGGTGCCGATGTGGAACAGCCTAAGGCGGATAACCGTCCATGGGCTCGTCAGCAGCCGCTGCGGCCAGAAGGTCTCTTCGACCTCCATGGTATTGCCTTTACAAAGGGTGGGGAGACTTGTCGGGTGCCTTCTGTGCCTCAGGTCACCATCTCTGCCGACGGCAAACGACTCCAGATTCCTGCCACGCCTGTTCGTTGTACCAATGCTAATGGCCTGACAGATGCCATCCGCTATCAGGTGTATGCACCGTTGAAGGCAGGCTCGCAACTAAAGGCAACTGCCAGTGATCCGGAGGTAAAGGTGGAGGTGAGTGCCATCACAGAAAACCGTGCCACGGTCACTTGTACCTGGCACGGTCGGAAGAAGGTTTATTTGATTAATTAATTGTGCATAGAACAATGTGCATTGTGCATTATGCATTGTGCATTGTTTAGTGGTCTCGGAAATTCCACTTTGAATTATCACTGTTGAAGTCGTACCGGGCGAGGGTAGGGGTGCTGTCACCTGCTGAATAGAGGCAGTAGTGGCGATTGATGCCCTCCTTGCCCGGTATGATTTTGGGCATCAGCCGGAAGGTGCCATCCGTGAGTTGCTCGATGCGCCAGAGTTGTTCGTCGGCTCCTGTGTAGGCAGCGACGGTGGTCACTTCCAGACTGGCTGTTGCGGCCAGGGCGCGGTCTGTACCTTCGATCGTGATCTTGTAATAAGGACCGCCCAGATAACCGCCCTTACCTTCGGCAGGTGTGATAGTCCAGCGCTGGTGCGGACGGAACATATAGTCGCCGCAGCGGGTAGGAATGTCACCTTTGGGCCAGGTGGCGATGACATCCTCCAGTTTCTGGTTGGCAATGGGCTTCAGTGGTTCGTTGGGGTCAATCTGCCAGAAGCGTTGGCGTTCCTGTTGCAGGCGGACGAAGTCGACAGCCAGTTCAAGGCTGTAGCCACGGCGCTCCGACTCAATCTCAAAAGTGCCGCCCTTGAAGCGCTCGCCCGCCACAGGCCATCCGTTCTTCCATAACAGCGGGCGGATGCCGAGCACGGAGCGTCCGCTGCGCTCGAAGTCGGCCTCATAGTGGCACGACATGATCTCTACGCCATCGTCGATGATGGTACGTCCGAAGTGTCCGGGGCCGCAGACACGGTCACCTGCCGCTATCACCATCTTGCCGCCGCCATGGAACATGTCACGGCCTACGTTGTCCAGATAGGGGCCTTCGACGCTTTTGCTGCGGCCGACCACAATATTATAGGTGGAGTTAACGCCATCGCAGCAAGTGCCGTGGGTGCCCAGCAGATAGTACCAGCCGTCGCGGTAGAGCAGGTCGGTGGCTTCACAGTCGATGGCAATGTCCTTCTCCACGTTGCCCTTCATGCGGAAGCCCGTCGTGGGGTCGAGTTCGATGAGGCGTATGGTGCCGAAGTAGGTGCCGTAACTGGCCCACAGTCGGCCTGTCGTGGGGTCGAGCAGCAGACCGGGGTCGATGGCATCCTGATCCTCCATGCCGTCGGAGGCGCATACCTCTACGGCCTCCGACCATTTGAAGTCTGGCGATGCAGGGTCGAGGGTCTTGTTCCACATGGTCAGGATGCGCCCGTTGTGCCCGCCGCCGAGCCCGCCGCCGGTGGCACCGTAGATGCAGAGGTAGCGGTCGCCGATTTTCATGACGTCAGGGGCTGCTCCGCCGCCAGGCCTCACTTGGGCGGCCCGCTTGCCCAGTTGCAGTTTGTCGGCAATGCCGTACCAATTCCAGCCGTCGTCGCTGATGAGCCCCCCGCCGCCGGTACCGTATGTGTAGTACTTGCCCTCGCACTCAGCAATGGTCGACGGGTCGTGGATGTAGGGCTGACCGGTCTGGGCGTATGCTCCTGTCGTTGGAGAGAGGAGAGTGGAAAGAGGAGAGAGGAGAGAGATGAGTGCTATTTTTTTCATATTTTACTTTTTTACTTTTTTACTTTTTTACCTTTAATAAATGGTATAGTTGGTGACGGGCTTCCCGTCTGTGTCGATGAGGCGTGCGCACATGTCGCTCAGTCCGGGGCCGTTGATGACGGCGCAGCGCAGCACGTTGCGACCTTTCTTCAGCGTCAGGCGGGGCGACATGCCGTCATCCTCCACCATGCGGCGGTCGCCTTCGAGCAGCAGCACCTTCTCGCCGTTGAGCCACCACTGCGAGGCACCGTTCGAGCCCGCTGCCAGCCTCACGTCGGTCATCTCCTCCGGACAGTCGATGACGGTGACAGCCCAGAATAGCGAACCGTAGGTTTGCTGTCCGTATTTCTCTGCGAAGCGGAACAGTTTCATATTGTAGTTCTCGCTGTCCAGGGCATGCCAGGCGAGTGTCTGCTTGCCGACCTTCACTTTCTGGCCGTCTTTCGGCAGGATGGTCATCTGGTCCTTGAAGTAGGTCTTGCCGAAGGCCTCTTCCAGCCAGGTGTTGGTGAAGATGACGTTAGAGCGGACGTCTTGCTTGATGGGTTCCAGCAGCATCCAGCGGCGGATGAAGCCCTGTTCGTCGGGGTTGGCGACTGGTGACGTGACGGGCGAGAAGTACTTGGGACGGTTCTTGAACTGCACCCAGTCCACGTCGATGGTGGCTCCGCCCTCGTTGGTGACCACCAGGTCGGTGACGCCCTTCGGCGTGTATTCCAGCGGTGCCGTCAGCGTCAGCCATTGTCCCGACATGTCGCGGCGGAAAGGGCCGTTCTCGCTCTTCACGGTGGCTGTCACCTTCGCGATCACTTTGCCGGTGGCCGTCTTCTCGCGTATATATAAAGAGGTGTTGTCGCTCACCTTCATACCGATGACGGCATAGCCGTCGGTGATGGGGGCGAAGTCTATGTCGTTGTAACGTAGCCAACTGCCCTTCTTCTGCAATGTGGCCTGGAAACCGCGGAAGGTGTTCAGCGTGTCGATGAGTTGCGTGGTCACGTCGCTGCCAGCCTCCGAGTAGCGGTCTATCTCGATCTTCTCCGTGGCCTTGTTGATGCCCACGCCGCGCATTGTCGGCTTTACCTCTTGGATAGTGCCGTCACTGTTGAAATAGAGTTTTTCGATGCATACGGACCGGCGCTTGTCGTCGCGTGGGGAGAAGTCGTTGTGGTGATAGAACAGATACCACTGCCCCTGATAGTCGACGATGCTGTGATGGTTGGTCCAGCAGCCGTTCGCATGCTCTGCCATGATGAGCCCCTTGTATTCATAGGGCCCCATGGGCTGCCTGCTCATGGCGTATGCCAGCACTTCTGTCTTTTCGCGAACGTAGGGATAGGTCAGGTAGTAGTAGCCGCCCCGTTCGAAGGCGAACGGCCCTTCTGCCTGACGGTTGGGCAAGTCCTTGAGACAGTTGACACCGTACATCTCAAACTCGCGGTCGCCCCACTTCACCTTTTCCTTCGGGGTGTCGTCGGCCAGTTCCGTCATGTTCTCCTTGAGTTTGGCGCAGCGACCCGCCCCCCAGAAGATGTAGGCGTTGCCGTCGGAAGCCTGGAGCACGCAGGGGTCGATGCCTGCTATGCCCTTGATCGGCTCCGGCATCGGGGTGAAGGGGCCTTCGGGCTTGTCGGCGACGGCCACGCCGATGCCGAAGCCGCGTCCGTCGGCTGGTGCCGAGGGGAAGAAGAAATAGTACTTGCCGTTGCGGCAGATGCAGTCGGGAGCCCACATGGAGTAGGAGTTGGGTCTCACCCATGGCACTTTGTCCTGACTGACGATCACGCCATGGTCGGTCCAGTCGGTCAGGTTCTCCGAGGAGAACACGTGGTAGTCCTCCATGCAGAACCAGTCCTTTCGCTGGCCTTCCGGCGGCAGGATGTCGTGCGAGGGATAGAGATACACTTTGCCGTTGAACACGCGGGCAGTCGGGTCGGCGGTGAACTGGTCGCGGATGATGGGGTTCTGCGCCGTCATGACGGCGGGCAGCCCCAAAAGGAGTAATGATAGTGAATATTTCATTAGCCTGTGAATTGGATAGTTGTGCAAATATACAGATTTCATCTGTTATGAGCAAGACGTTTGCCCCTTTTTTTCAAAGATGTTACATTTCACAATGCATTTGATACATTACCCTCATTCGCGTTGCCCGTCCTGATAGTGCAGTGACATACTACTTCCACCAGCAGACTCCCCCTCCTCTTGGGATCCTGTTTTTCCAATCTGCGGTTGAAAATTCCGATGCCGCTCTTGCCACTATGCCAAACATCTTGATTTACAGAGGTTTAACCGTTGCAACGGTAGTGGCAACAGTGGCATGAAAAACTGTGCAAACATTTTTCGGCTCTTGCCAATTAATGTCAGTTTGATGAGCCATCAGAAGCAATATATATGGTTTTGTTGACCAATATATATGGTTTTGCTGACCAATATATATGGTTTTGCTGACCAATATATATGGTTTCTTTTTTTCACAGATATTACAATTTGCAATACTTCTGTTATTTTTTGGGGTATTTTTGTTTTTGTTTTCATTTTTTTTCGTATTTTTGCAGCGATAAATGAACATGACAAACTGAAATAAATGAAAGACAGTATGAAAAAACATCTTTATTACATTCTGCTGCTGACAACAGTGTTGATGGCAGCCTGTACTCAAGTAGACGCCCCCGTATCCGACGACAGCCAGACCCCGCAGACGGCCGCTGACCCGGGGCAGGGCTACACCGACAAGACGCTGCCCGTGACGCGCGACAAACAGAGCGAAGGCCAGATCCGACTGCGCTACTACAGCGACATGCCCAGCGTGGCCTACGTATCCGTCGCCGACTTCCACAAACTCATGTCGAAAGGCCAGACGATGACCGTGACCAACCAGGACGGCGTCTATACGCTGGCCGCCGGTAAAGGCACGGCTACAGTCGATGTCAGGCAGGACGTGTTTACTTCGACGACCTATGCTGAACTGATCAGCCTGTCGCACCTCACGGCCCCGGGGCTGCCCCCCAACCCGGGCTGCGATGGCGGCAATTTCCTGAAATTTATTGATGTGACAGAAGTCTCGTCGTTCAAGCCCTACTCAGGTACACGCTTCGACTTCAAGAAATACGGCATCGACCTGCACGACGACGGCGCCAACGTCTATTTCCCCTTCGCCACGCTGGCCGACATCTATGCTGACGCTCAGTCGAACATCGCCTCGTGCGACAACGAGCGCGTGGTGCTCTCTCACGATAAGGAATCGTATGACCTCTCCAATTCGGAGCCCGACTACGCTGCCAAGCCCTATAACCGGACGGAGGTGAGTGCCGACATGGCAAAATTCCGCTACAATGAACTCTGCTTCGCCTTCGACCATTTCTACGGACTTCCCGGACGCACAATGATGGAGAAGGCAGGCTTCGGACAGAACGGCCAGGGCCTCGATGCCACCCTCGAGGCGGAGGAGGACGGCAAGTATGTGAAGAATCTGCTGCAATCACCCAAGACGATGGCTTTCGCCTGGGGGCTCACCGGGCTTCACGTCCTGTTCTTCGACGGTGGCCACACCACACTGTTGCCCTTCGGCGGGCTGCCCAAGAGCATCGAGAAGAGTTTCAATGAGCAGTTCATTCGCGACGGCATCCTCTATCCGCTGGCGGCCGACATGTTCGACAAGTGGCGGCAAGACCGCGAAAAAAACTTATACGGTCCAGAGGATGAACTCAAAGCACTGCGCGCCGTGAGGTTTGGCAAGGACGACACCTACTACGCCAACGACGACAAGACCACGGCCGTCATCATCATCGACTCGTTTGGCAATACGGACGATGACGCCTGGAAGAAATACTACGCCAGCGGCAAGACCGACGCCGACTGGCAGGAACTGCTGACCAACAGGAAGAAGGACGACATGATCAACTTCCTCTACGGACTGGACCGCGCCAAGAAGGACGGCGTAAAGAACCTCATCCTCGACCTCTCGCTCAACAGTGGCGGCTCGTCGGACAACGTGCTGGGCATGATAGGCATGATACGCTCCGGCAGCCAGCAGCCGTTCTACGACCAAAACGTCATGGAGGGCAAGAACCGCATCTCAAACCTGCTGGTGGACCGCAACTTCGACGGTGAGTTCAACAGCCTCGACGACACCAATCCCAAGTACGACTGCAGCGGTCTGCGCATCGGTGTGCTCGTGAGCAAGCAGGCCTTCTCGTGCGGCAACCTGCTCCCCGCCCTCATGAAGGGCTACGGCTACCCCATCATCGGCGAGCGTTCCGGCGGCGGCTCCTGCTGCTTACAGTCGATGTTCACGGCCGACGGATTCCAGTATATCATATCGTCTTACCGCTCCCGCGTCACCAATCAGAAGTTCGAGGACATCGACCCCGGCGTGGCACCCACCGAGGGCATGGAGTTGAAGTATGACGACTTCTATCTGCTTGACAATCTCGGCAAGATGGTCGCCAAATAATATCCAAGGCAAACTTTAATGAGCATCTATGACGTTTTTTTGAGGGTTGGCGTGTTACATTTGCGAAAATGTTACATTCCGTAAATTTTTTGATGCATACTGAAAAGTGTCTGTGGCCGTTTTGTCTTAACTTTGCACCCGATATTAAATGACGCAGCCGACTTGCTTAACGCTCAAGTATAAATTTACAAAACGTAATAATTAACATTATCTAACTAATCAATTAAAAGTATGTGGAATTTTAAATCACTTGAAAAGCCGTTAGTGCTGCTGTTCCTGCTCTGTTTGTTCCCGTTGGGAACGATGGCTCAGAGCATAGTCAAGGGAACAGTGAATGACCAGGCGGGTGACCCCGTGATTGGTGCTACCGTGAAAGTTCAGGGAACCAATGAGGGTGCCATTACCGACTTCAATGGTAACTTCAGTGTCAAGGCTGCCTCGAATGCAACCTTGAACGTGTCGTATGTGGGCTATGTGCCTCAGAATGTCAAGGTGAACGGGCGCAGTGACATCACGATTGTACTGCAGGAGGATGCCCAGGTGCTGAATGACGTGGTGGTCATCGGTTACGGTACGATGAAGAAGAGTGACATCTCCGGATCTGTCGCCACCATCAACAAGGAGCAGATGGAGCGCAAGGTCCCCGTCAACGTGGCACAGGCTCTGCAGGGTGCTGCCGCCGGTGTGATGGTCTCAAATCAGGACGGTGCGCCTGGTTCGAAGTCGGCCATCCGTATCCGTGGTATCGGAACCATCTTCGGCGACGCTTCTCCGCTCTATGTGGTGGACGGTGTACAGGTCGGTACGAATGCCGATTTCGTCAATCCCGCCGACATCGAGAGCATTGAGGTGCTGAAGGATGCTTCGGCAACCGCCATCTACGGTTCGGCTGGTGCCAACGGTGTGATCATGATCACCACCAAGCACGGGCAGAAGGGTAAGATGAACATCAATATCACAGGCGACTGGGGCCTCCAGACGATTCCTTACAAACTGAAGACCCTGACGGGCGATGACTATGCACGCTCAATCCGTCAGTCAAAGGCCAACGACGGTCAGACGCTGAACAACCAGATATGGGCTGAGGCCTACGACGGCAAGCGCAACTATATCGACTGGCAGGACCAGATGTATCAGACAGGTCTTCGTCAGCAGTATGGCGTTTCTGCAAGTGGCGGTACCGAAAAGACTCAGTACAGTTTCTCTGTGGGCTACCTGAATACGAAGGGTATCATCGTCAACACCAACTACGACCGTCTGACTTCACGTGCCAGCGTCAAGTCGCAGGTGAACAACTACATCGAGTTCGGTGGTGACATTAATTATATGTATTCTACGACGAAGGGTAACAACATCGGTCTGGGCAACAATGCCAACCTTTCTTCACAGCGTGATATCGCACAGATGGCGCCGTCGCTCGACTACATCGATGACGTCACCGGTGAGCATGTGCTGGTGAATGTGGTCAATCCCGACGGAACCTACGGTGCCGGCAAGGCCCCGACGCCTGACGGATGGGAAGGTATGACTGCCGGTGCGCAGAACCCATACGCCTCACAGATGGAAATCGGCCGCACGACGCGTAACTCCCGTATCTCCATCAACCCCTATATCGACATCAAGTTCCTCAATCTCAAACAGCACAAGTTGAACCTCCATGCCATCGCCAACTGGACGCAGACCAACTCTGACAATGACGAGTTCTCGGGTATGTACCAGCGCTTCAACGTGATCGGCGGCAAGTTGACGAAGGTCAACTACGAGGGACGTGACAAGGAATACCACAACTTCGGCCTCGGCCAGAGCAAGGGGCTCTCGAAGGGTATCGAGACTTATCTGACCTACAACTGGGATACAGACTTCCACAACCTGACCTTCATGATCGGTAACACGGTGACTAAGTATGAAGGCTCATGGGTGAGCGGAAGCGGCCACACATTCCTGTCGCCTGAGAACCGACTGATCTCACTGGCAGAGACTATCAACCCGAGCAGCGGCGGATTCGACCCCCAGGTGAAGACAATCTCCTACTACGGACGTCTGATCTACAACCTCTTCGACCGCTATATCGTGACCGCTACCCTGCGCCGCGACGGTTCGTCGAACTTCTCACAGGGACACCGCTGGGGTACATTCCCCTCGGCAGCACTCGCATGGCGTGCCAAGGAAGAGACTTTCCTGAAGGATGTGAAGGCCATCAGTAATGCTAAGGTTCGTATCGGCTGGGGTCAGACAGGTAATGCCGGTGGTATCGTCGGTCGCTCTACATACGCACTGACTAATGTAGACACAAAATACCAGTTCTATAAGGAAGGTATGGGCGGTGGCTCTACAGGCTCATTCGAGCGTGTACAGGGATTCTATGCGCCTCTGGTGGACACGAACCTGAAGTGGGAGACCAACGAGCAGTTGAACTTCGGTATCGACCTCGGCTTCCTGAATGGAGACTTGAACATCACGATGGACTACTTCATCCGTAAGACTAAGGACCTGCTGCTCGACCGTCAGATCCGTAAGTCGGCCGGTAACTCCTCTATCTATACCAACTTCGGCCAGATCGACAACAAGGGCTTTGAGTTCTCTATCAACTATAACAAGCAGTTGAATCAGGACTGGGGCATCAACGTTGCGTTCAACGGCTCTACCCTGTCGAACAAGATCAAGAAGATGGGTGTCGACTATACATCAACCTGTAGCGGTGGTAACAGCACTTACTCTGCCGATGATATCGACGGTTCACAACTTGGTGCAGTCAGCGGCTCGAGCAACTCGTTCATGTGGAACGACCACTCCATCTGCCGTGAGGGTGAGGCTGTAGGTTCATACTATGGCTATAAGGTGATCGGTGTGATTACCAACGATGCCATGCTCAAGCAGGCCCTCGACCAGGGACAGAAGGCTGAGATGGGTGACTTCCTCTTTGAGGATACCGACAAGAACGGCACGCTCGACGACGGTGACCGCCAGATTCTCGGCAACGGTCTGCCCGCTATGAACTTCGGTCTGAATGTCAGTGCCAACTATAAGAATTGGGACTTCAGCATCTACACATACGGCGTGATCGGCATGGACATCCTCTCGTACTCTAAGATGCGTATGAGCATCATGAACCCCTCTGACGACTCCTGGACGCCCGCTCTGTTGAGGGACAGTTATGAAAAGATGTGGAGCAAGGACAACCCCGGCGGCTCGCTGGCTCGTCTGACCCGTCTTGACAACAACTTCAACAGCCGCATCAGCGATGCATGGATTGAGAACGGAAACTTCTTGAAGATCAGCAATATCCAGGTGGGCTACAATCTCCCGAAGACGCTGCTCCGTCACATCGGCATCAATGCTGCCCGCGTCTACGTGGCCGTACAGAACCTCTGCACGATTTCTCCATACACCAAGTATGGCGATCCCGAAGTCGGTATAGGTTCAGTGATCTATACAGGTCTTGATACTGGTCGTTATCCTTCACCTCGCACATTCCAGTGTGGTCTTAACGTCACCTTCTAAAATGCAAAAAGGTAAAAGGGTAAAAAGGTAAAAACGGATTATAAAAAATGAAACAGATTATGAAAAAATATATTAAATATGTTGCATTGGCAGGCCTGGGAATAGTTGCGCTGTCTTCATGTAACAACGAAGATTTTCTTGACGTGCCATTGTACGACAAGCAGGACATTCAGGCTCAGTTTGGAAATGACGACAATGCCCGTATCGGCCTGAATGGTATTTACGCTTATAATAATGTAAGTAAGGAGGACGACTGTTGGGGATACAAGCCCAATCTGTTTACCGGCAGCCATCCTACGATGGACACCCAGTGTACGGGATGGGACGTGAAGTTCCTCGACCAGACCTGGGATGCCAACGTAGGCGAACTCGGTCAGGGCTGGGCTCACTGCTATGCTGCCATCAACCGCGCCAACCTCTATCTCGCAGGACTGGCCGAGGCAACGGAGATTTCGCCTGAAGCAAAGAGACTCTGCGAGGGAGAGGCCCGTGCGCTCCGTGGCTATTTCTACTCTTGGCTGGCTACTACTTTCGGTCGCGTGCCTATGCTGGCCACTGGTGAGGACTTCAACAACACGCCGAACAAGGCTTCTGCACAGACCTATGAAGAGATGTGGGACTTCATCATCGAAGACTTCTCAAAGGCTGCAGAACTCCTTGACTGGAAGCCTTTCAACGGGCAGTATGGCCGCTGCACCAAGGGTATGGCCAAGGCTTATCTGGCTGATGCCTATATGTGGAAGGCCTACCGTTGTCCCGAAGTGGCTGCTGACTGCTACAACAAGGCAAAGGCAGAGTTGAAGAGCATTATCGATAGCGGTACCTATAAACTCTCTACCAACTTTGCTACCAACTGGGATCCCGCAGGTTTCTGGAACGAGGAGTGTGTCTGGGCCATGTGCTCTGACGAAGGTCAGCAGTGGAGCAGTTGGGGTGGCGACCGTACCATCACTTTCGCTAATCCTAACATGTTAAAGTGGTTCACCGCTTGTCCTGAGAACGGTGGTTGGGGTGCTGAGTACCTTTCTTGGGAATGGTATGCCTGCTATGAGCCTGGTGACACCCGCCGCGACGCTTCTTGTGCTACAGGTGCCGTGCCTGTCGACCAAATGGCGAAGTATGGCATCGAGCCGTCGAAGGTCGCTTGGGGATATCATCCTTATCTGAAGGATTCGCTCGGCGTGAAGGATGCCACAGGCCACGTCGTTCATCCGTTCTACAATGCTGAAGGTGTCTTGTCGGGTACGAAGACCATGCAGTTCCACTTCACCAACGGTGAGTTCGCACCTGCCATCTGGACAACGAAGATTTGGCGTAATGCATACGCTGA
The DNA here is from genome assembly GCA_947167845.1 of uncultured Prevotella sp. GTDB lineage: Bacteria > Bacteroidota > Bacteroidia > Bacteroidales > Bacteroidaceae > Prevotella. The sequence continues at coordinate 49,849 of CAMVJQ010000003.1, forward strand.
CGGCAACTCTTGGGGCACGCAGATGTGGTCGCCGACCATCATCTACGGCAAGCGCTATGCCAACGTGCTGCTCGACTATGCAGAGTGCTGCTTCCGCACAGGACAGGAAGACGAGGGATGGAAGCAACTTGACATCCTCCGTAACCGTGCATGGGGTAACTTGACTGTTGGTCAGGACTACAGTAAATACTTTGCCCACATGAACAACGTATATTCTGGCAATAACAAGAACCTCACGATGACTGAATATCCTGTCGGTGTGCTGACAGAGACTGTTACTGTACCTTCTGCTAAGGAGTATTACACCGCACTGAAGGCTAAGCCTAATCGCGTTGGCTATACCCACACCTCTGAGGCTTGGAAGGTTGCTGTCAACGAGGAGCGTCGTAAGGAGTTCAACTCAGAGTGGTGTCTCTGCCCGGACATGATCAAGTCTGGTTACATGGAGGATCACATCAATTACAACTATCCGAAGGATGATGGTGGCAGTGACTACGCAAATTATCCTTGGTCAAAGCGTACGTTCGACTTCGATATCCGCAAGATGGACATGCCTATCCCTGCTGATGAGATCTTGAAGAATACGCTTATTGAGCAGAACCCTGGATACTCAAAGAGCGAATAAATGATTTGAAACGATAAGTTCGTACTTAAGTATACATTGTTTTGTTATTTCCCAAGAGTGCTGCGTTGCGAGACGCGGCACTCTGTCTTTTCTTTGATATTATTTGGCAGTTTGTCAGAAAATGCTTAACTTTGTGGCCAAGAAATAAGCAGCAGTAATATATGATGACCAACGAACGCAGGTACCCATTATGGATTATAGAATGAAACTGAAGACGCTTTTTGTCTCTTATTGGCAGTGGTTGTTGACAGCGCTGTTTGCCGTTGCGGTGTTCTGTTTCTGGATGTTCAAACTGCCGTTTCTCATGACGGCCAGGGAGCAGGTGCAGTTGTTTCTCTGGACTACCGACTATCTGCAGGAGAGGCTGGCAGTGCCTGGTGGTTTGGCTCAGTATCTGGGTGAGTTCGTGGTGCAGTTTTTCCTGAATCCTGTGTATGGCGCACTTTGGTATGCCGTGCTGTTTACGATCGTACAATGGTTGGTTTGGCGGCTTGCGAAAAATAAGAAGTTGCTGAGTTTCGTGCCGTCATGTGTCCTTTGGTTTTTAGCCTGCAATCCGAATATCCCGATGACGCCTATTATAGCAGTATTGTTGACACTGGCAATGATGCATCTCCTTCCTAAGCGCCGAACGATGACTGTAGGATGCCTGATGACGGTTGTTGGCTATTGGCTGCTCGGGCCTGCTGTGGTTATCATGGCGGTTTATCTTTTGTTTTGTCGTCATACATCTTTGATGCTTAGGCCAGCCCCCTTGGCTCTTTTGGTGCTGAGCATCGTCGGCAGTTCTTGGCTTGTACCCTATCCGTTGAAACAGATAGCCGGCGGGATCGACTATTATTGGCAAAAGGAAACGATGGGCTCACTTGATATGATGGAGTATGACATGCTGATGCGTCGTCAGCGATGGGATGAGATGATAGAACTGTATAACGAGAAAGGATCTGAGTCTCTCTCTGTCTATAATGCCGTACAGGTGGTGATGTGGCAGCAAAATCGTATTAGCAGGCAGGAGATGCTCGAACGTATTAATCTGAATCAGCAGGCTTTGAACAGTATTCCTTCGGCTTTTCTGATGAGTGAGTTATGTATGCCTATTGGACTGACGAACATGTCACAGCGTGCTGCTTTTGAGGCTATGGAAGCAATACCTAACTATAATAAGAGTGTGAGGGCTTTGCAGAAACTGGTGGAAACGAATATCATCACAGGTAACCATAAAGTGGCATTGAAGTATATTTCACTTCTGGAGCGTACCACATTCTACCGAGGATATGCCCATAAGATGAAGGCACTGGCTAGGGATCCTGGCAGACTCAAGGATTATCCTGGACTCTATCAACTGAAGGAGATCTATGAGAAAGAAGACGACATGCTATTCTATTAATAGAGAGAGAATGAAGAATGAAAAATTGTGCATTGTGCATTATGCATTGTGCATTGGAATATGCCTGCTGCTGATGGCGTGTAGTAAGAAGCCCGCGGACGTGAGCCGTGTGGATGCATTGCCTGAGATATATCCAGACTATGTGGATGTGACGATTCCTGTAGGGCTGGCACCGCTGAATTTTTCGATGTCTGATGAGGCTTTCTCTATTATCGATGTGGAAGTGAAAGGCTCAAAAGGTGGTGCCATGCATGCCAATGGGGCTTATGCCGACTTCGATATAGATGAGTGGCATCGGTTGCTAGAGCAGAATAGAGGGGGATACCTGACCTTTACCGTCTGTGCCGAGAAACAGGCAAAATGGCTGCAATTTCGAGACTTTGCCGTCCATGTGAGTCAGGATCCGTTGGAAGAGTGGGGGGTTACCTATCGGCGTATCCCTCCCAGTTATGAACTCTATAGCCGGATGGGGCTCTATCAGCGGGAACTGGGCACTTTTGAGGAATCAGAACTGCTCCAGAATACCCGTTTGGAAGGAAATTGCGTGAATTGTCATACCACCAATCGCACGAATCCGGATCAGTATGTGTTTCATGTCCGTGGTGAGCACGGGGCAACAGTGATTTCAGGAGAGTTGCTGATGGCGAAGAATGATACGCTTGGAGGCTCGATGGTCTACCCCTATTGGCATCCGGGAGGCCGTTATTGTGCCTTCTCTACTAATAAGACTTCGCAGATGTTCCATTCTAACATGAAGAATAAGCGAATAGAGGTCTATGACTCGTCATCGGATGTGTTTGTCTATGACACACGGACACATACTGTTCTTCGTGATACGCTTGTCATGACGAAATATTGGGCAGAGAATACGCCCGCCTTCTCGCCTGACGGCAAATGGATCTATTTTACTACCGCCAGGCGGCAAGTATATCCTACGGATTATGACAAGGAAATGTATAGCCTCTGCCGTGTGAGTTTTGATGAACAGACGGGGCGCTTAGGGGAGCAGGTGGATACCCTTATCGACACTTCGGCAACAGGCAAGAGCGTCAGTTGGCCACGACCTTCCTATGATGGTCGCTACCTGATGTACACCCAGGCGGATTATGGCTATTTCTCGATATGGCATCCCGAGGCAGACCTTTGGTTGCTTGATTTGAAAACCAAAGAGACTCGTGCATTGAAAGAAGTGAATAGCGAATGCTCGGAGAGTTTCCACAATTGGAGTGCGAACAGCACTTGGTTCCTCTTTACCAGCCGTAGGGAGGACGGACTCTATACTCGTCTCTACTTCGCCCACTTTGATAAACAGACCGGCAAGGCCACAAAGCCCTTCCTGTTGCCACAGCGTAATCCCCGTCGTTATTATAGACAGTTGATGTACTCTTACAATACCCCAGATTTCGCGGCGCGACCCTTGGACATTCATCCCAGGGAAATGGCTGACCGACTGTTGAAACAGGATCGCACAGCCACACATACCTGCAGCCCAAATGACAATTAATGCGCCCCCTCCGATTCATTGTGCATTGTGTATTGTGCATTGTGTATTATGCATTGTTGTTACATTGTCAAAAGTATATGAGACATATTCCAATGAGTATGTCTCGTTTTTTGTCTACCTTTGCACCGTCGATTATGACGAGAGAGATGAAACGAAATATTCGTACTTAAGTATACATTGTTTTGGTATTTTATGAAAGGTGCTTCGTCGTGAGACGGGGCGCTTTTCTGACAGAGAATGCCTTGCAAAGTATTTGTTACTTATGGTAAAAGCATCATTCGGAATAATTTGTATCTTTGCAACGTCAATCAGCGCGAAAGAAATGAAATATTACTTATTATCAATTGTTATGGTGTCTTGTGTCGGCCTTTCAGCGTCGGCACAGACACTTCTTCCTTATCAGAATCCTAATTTGAGTGCCAAGGAGCGCGCAAAGGATTTGTGTGGCCGCCTGACTCTTGAAGAGAAGGCGCAGTTGATGCTCGATGAGAGTCCAGCCATTCCCCGTCTTGGCATCAAGAAGTTTTTCTGGTGGAGTGAGGCGCTCCACGGAGCGGCTAATATGGGGAATGTAACAGTGTTCCCCGAGCCTGTGGCAATGGCGGCTTCGTGGAATCCGGATTTGCTGTATCAGGTCTTTGATGTGGCCAGCACAGAGTTTCGGGCGCAGTACAACCAGCGGATGCTTAACGGCGGTGAAGACCAGAAGTTCCATAGCCTCTCCGTCTGGACTCCTAACGTGAACATCTTCCGTGACCCGCGATGGGGCAGGGGGCAGGAGACGTATGGGGAAGACCCGTATCTGACGAGCGTGATGGGTACACAGGTGGTGCGCGGACTGCAGGGACCAGAGGATGCTAAATACCGTAAGTTGTGGGCCTGCGCCAAGCACTATGCCGTTCATAGCGGTCCAGAGTACACGCGCCATACTGCCAATCTTACAGATGTCTCTCCCCGTGACTTCTGGGAGACCTATATGCCAGCCTTTAAGACACTGGTGCAGGATGCCAAGGTGCGTGAGGTGATGTGTGCCTATCAGCGTTTGGACGATGATCCTTGCTGCGGCTCCCAGCGATTGTTGCAGACCATCCTGCGCGATGAATGGGGATTCCAGTACTTGGTGGTGAGTGACTGCGGGGCAGTCTCCGATTTCTATGAGTCGCATAAGTCTTCATCCAGCCCTGTACATGCTTCTGCCAAGGCCACGATAGCCGGTACTGATGTGGAGTGTGGCTATGGTTATGCCTATAGGAGCATTCCTGAGGCTGTGCAGCGGGGACTGATTGCTGAGGCAGAAGTCGACAAGCACGTGATGAGACTGTTGGAAGGCCGTTTCGACCTTGGCGAGATGGATGATCCCTCGCTGGTGGAATGGTCCAGGATTCCTTATTCTGCAATGTCTACGAAGAAGAGTGCACAACTGGCTCTCGATATGGCGCGACAGACGATCGTGCTGCTGCAGAACAAAGGTAATATCCTGCCTCTGCAGAAAAACAAGGAGAAGATAGCCGTGATAGGCCCTAATGCCCATAACGCTCCGATGATGTGGGGCAACTACAATGGAATGCCTAATCACACGGTGACCATCCTCGACGGTATCAAGGCCAAACATAAGAACCTGATCTTCTTTCCTGGCTGTGACCTGACTTACGATAAGGTGATGGACTGTCTGATGGGAAGTGCGTGTAGTCAGGATGGCAAGAAAGGACTGAAAGGTACTTTCTGGAACAACCGTGAAATGGAAGGCAAGCCTGTCACTACGCAGTACTATACTACACCGCTGGCTGTCACCACGGCTGGTATGCACAATTTTGCACCAGGTGTACAGTTGGAGGACTTCTCTGCTAAGTATGAGACCACCTTCACCCCGAAGGAACCGGGTGAGTATGTCGTCAATGTGGATGGCTGTGGACACTTTGAACTATTTATCGACGGCGTTCAGCAATACAAACACCACATTTGGCGTACCACACCCAACCGCACCGCCATACAGGCTGAGAAGGGTAAGAGTTACCACATCGAGGTGCGATTCTCGCACATACCTACTTATAATGCTGACCTGAAAATCAATATTGCCAAGGAACTGCCCATCGACTACGATAGTATGATAGCCCAGTTGAAGGGTATCGACAAAGTGGTCTTCGTCGGTGGTATCTCTCCCGCCCTTGAAGGTGAAGAGATGCCTGTTCAGATAGAAGGCTTTAAAGGAGGCGACCGTACAAGCATTGAACTGCCTCAGGTACAGCGTGACTTCCTGAGGGCGCTCAAGGCCGCAGGAAAGCAGGTCGTCTTCGTCAATTGTTCGGGGTCGGCTATCGCCCTGAAGCCTGAGACAGAGAGTTGTGATGCTATTGTGCAGGCCTGGTATGCGGGACAAGAGGGTGGTACGGCTGTGGCCGATGTGCTCTTCGGCGACTATAACCCCTCAGGGAAATTGGCCGTTACATTCTATAAGGATGACAGTCAACTGCCTGACTATGAGGACTATTCGATGAAGGGACGCACCTATCGCTACTTTGATGATCCGCTCTTTGCCTTTGGCTATGGACAGAGTTATACATCTTTTGAGGTGAAGGATGGAAAACTGAATCTGAAGGCAGATGGTACTGGTACTCTGACAGTAGTTGTTGAGAACACAGGAAAGCGTGATGGTACAGAGACAGTGCAACTCTATCTGCGCAACCTCTCTGATGCAGAGGGGCCGCTGAAGTCACTGCGAGGATTCCAGCGTGTCAGTGTGAAGGCTGGCCAGAAGACAACTGTCACGTTGCCCTTGGAGCGGAAGAGTTTTGAGTTCTGGGATGCAGAGACAAACTCCATGCGTACCAAGCCCGGACAGTATGAACTGCTCTACGGCAACAGTTCGCGTGACGGGGATCTCAAAAAGTTGGAAGTAAACTTGACTGAATGAAAAAATAAATCCTCCCAGACGGGAGGACTTATTTTTTTATTTCTCTTTATTCTCGGCATCAATGGCCTTGATCTTCTCGCGGACGAGATTCATGTCATCCTTCAGTTTCTGTACCTTGCGGTTCATTTCGTCGATGAGGCTGTTGCCCTTCTTCGATGAGACGTTGAGGAAGCCCAGGTTGTTCTCGTAAGTCTGCACCTCCTGCTTGATGGCCTCATACTGGCGGAAGAGGCGGGCGCGCTCGTTGTCGAGTGCATTCTCGCCGCGCTCGGCCACCTGCTTGAGGTTCTGCTTGAAGTTGTTCAGACGGCGCTTGGCCACGTTGACGTTCAGTTCCTTATAGAGTTTGTCGAGCACGGCGTGATACTCTTCGTAGACCTTGTCCTTCTCCTTGAAGGGCACATGGCCGATGGCATTGTATTCCTCTACGAGTTTCTGCACCTTCTCCTGGATATTCTCGCCAGCCTCCTCGGCAACGGCCTGCAACTTGGCGATCACCTCGCGCTTCTTGTCGAGATTGGTGTGCTCCTCACTGCGCTGTCCGGCTCCGGCCGCATTACGTGCCTCGAAGAATTTATTGCAGGTACCCAGGAACTCTTCCCACAACTGGTCGCCCAGTTTCTTGGGCACCATGCCGATGGTCTTCCATTCTTTCTGCAGGGCAATCATCTTGTCGGCAGTCGCCTTCCAGTCAGTGCTGTCCTGCAGAGCCTTGGCCTTCTCGATGAGGGCGCGCTTCTTGTCGGCATTCTCCTTGAAGGTGTCTTTCAGCCCCTTGAAGTACTCTGCCTTACGTCCGAAGAAGTCGTCACAGGCGGCACGGAAACGCTCGAAGATCTTGACATTCATCTTCTGTGGAGCGAAACCGATGGTCTTCCATTCTGCTTGTATGTCGATGATTTCCTTGGTGTGCTTCTCCCAGTCGCCACTGCCTTTGTTCTCGGCGGCAGCGATGGCCTCCACTTTCTCGCAGAGTGCAGTCTTGCGGGCCAGGTTCTCTTCTTCCTTGGCGCGGATGCCTTCGAAATGCTGCTGGTGGCGCTTGTTGATGATGGTGGACGCTGCCTTGAAGCGGTTCCATATCTCGTCGCGCAACTCCTTGCTGACAGGACCGATCTCACGGTATTCGCCGTGCAACTTCTGCAACTGGTGGAAGGCACTGATGACATCGGGCTCTTCGGCCAGTTTCTCAGCGGCCTCACAGAGTCGGGTCTTCAGTTCCAGATTCTTCTTGAAGTCGTATTCGCGGGCCTCGCTGTTCAACTTCAGCAGATCATAGAATTGCTCCACATAGAGTTGATAGTTGCGCCATAGTTCGTTGGCCTTCTCTGCGGGCACATTCTTGATCTCCTTCCATTCTGCCTGAAGGGCCTTGAATTCCTGATAGGCTTTGTTGGCCTCTTCCGGGGAGGTGATCATACCCTTGATCTTCTCGATGATAGCCAGTTTCTTTTCCAGGTTGGCCTGTTTCTCTGCCTCCTGCTCCTTGAAGAGTTTCTGGCGTTTCTCCTTGATGATGCCCATCTCGGCCTTGAACGATTCTTCGTCTTCGTCAGGGGTGATCTGATAAGTCTCAGGGTCACCTCCACCGTCGATGTAGGCTTTTAGTTTAGCCTCGCGCTCGGCGATGTGCAACTTGTAGAAGGAAGTCTTCAGATAGTCGATCTCATCCTTCTGAGGCATCTCGTCACCGTGTGCAATTTCTTTGATACGGTCGAGAACCTCGGTCTTGGTCCCATAGACCTTCCGGGGCTGTTCTTCCTCTGCTGGTGAAGCGTCTTCCGTTGCTTCCTCATTAACTACTTCAGGAGCCTGGGCAATATCCGAGTTGGGTTCGTCTGCCTGAGGCCTGTCCTGGATTACTTCTTCGATTTTCCCCTTTTCTTCGGCTGGCGAAGCGGCTGTGCCGTTTACGAGGATGTTGTCTTGAGAGTCCATCATTTAACTTTTTAGTATTGGGTCAGGGGACGGTTCTCTGACGCCATCAGATTTGCCGCATCGGGTCAGAGAACCGTCCTCTGACCCTGGCATCGTCACATAATCGGGTCAAAATTAGTATAAATTATTGAATTGACCTAATTTTTAGCGATTTTTTTTACGAAAAAGCACTCAAATGAGTCTTTTGTGACGGAAAAACCACCAACAAAGACTCGAAACGCCTATTGAAATGGTGATGGCAATGACGAACCCCCAAGGCTTTGCCTCCATGCCATTTACCAGGTTCATGCCAAACATGGAAGTGATGAGTGTGGGGATCATCATAATGATGGTGACGGAAGTCAGCGTACGCATCACGGTGTTCATATTGTTGTTGATGATACTCTGATAAGTATCCATCGTCGACTCCAGGATGTTGGAGTAGATGCTGGCCGTCTCGCGGGCCTGACTCATCTCGATGTTCACATCCTCTATCAGGTCGGCATCCAGTTCGTCAATCTGCAGTTTGAACTTCAGTTTCGAAAGCAGTGTCTCGTTGCCTCGGATGGAAGTGATGAAGTAGGTCAGAGAGTCCTGCAGACGGCTCAGCCCGATCAGGCTCTCGTTGTTCACCTCCCGGTCAAGATTACGCTTGGCCTTGTCGATGAGCATGGAGATCTGCTTCAGGCGCTTCAGATACCAGACGGCACTCGAAAGGAATAGCCGGAAGATCATGTCGACATAGTCGGTGAAGCCCTCACCTCGCTTTTGCTGGAACGAAACGAAGTCGATCATCATGTTCGTCTCATAATAGCAAACGGTGATGGTGACGTCGCGCTTGTGGATGATGCCGAGCGGCACGGTGGTGTAGGGTGTCCTCGACCGTATCTCCTTGACGTATGGGATACGGAGGATGATGAGCATCCAACCGTCGTCGTACTCATAGCGGGCACGCTCGTCGGTATCGCTGATGTCCGACATGAAGTAGTCGGGGATGTTGAACTTCTCTTCCAGTTCGTGCTGGTCGTCTTCGGTGGGGCATGTCACCTGTATCCAGCAATTGGGCTGCCACTCTGAGAGTTGGGTCAGTCCGCCTTGGGTGTTCCAAAATGTCTTCATTTTGCTAATCCTTTTTGGGGCGCTGTGGCACGGTGGTGCGGTGGCGCGGGATTCTACGGTGGTGCTAAGGCGCGGTGGCGCTGTGGCACGTGAAATGATTGAGCGGCAAGAGGATTAGCGGTCTTGCCTGCCCGTCCTCCAGCCTTAACGTTTGAATGTTTCCGCCGGGTAATCGTCCATAATTTTGTTGCTAATTTGATTTATCGGGTGCAAAGTTACTAAAAAAAATGAAGAATGAAGAATGAAGAGTGAATTTTTTCACTCTTCATTCTTCATTCTTTACTTTTCCGGAATGTCCTCGAGTGTTTTCTTCAGCAGTTGCCAGAAGGGGGCTACGGTCTCGATGAGGGCGCGCTCGGTGGTGGTATGGGGCGACTTCATCGTGGGGCCGAGGCTGACGACGTCGAGGTGCGGGTACTTGCCGAGGATGATGGAGCACTCCAGTCCGGCATGGTCTACCTGGATGATGCCGTCCTTGCCGAACAGGTCTTTATACTCCTTTAATAAGAGGTGAAGGATAGGAGACTCTGGATTCGGATCCCAACCACCGTAAGAGCCGGCGGTCTCCACCTTCATGCCAGCCATGTTGAAACAACTCTCAAGCGTCTTTACGATGTAGTCCTTCATATCCTCACGGCTACTGCGGGCGAGGATCTTCAGCGAGGCCTTGCCGCCGCCGATGTTGATGATGGCGAGGTTCGATGAGGTCTCCACGACACTGGGGTAGGAGGGGATCATGCGGATCACGCCGTCGTGACAACCGTAGATGGCATTGATGAGGTTGTCCTGAATCTCTACAGGCACCTCCATCTTCGGGGTTTCCACATCCTCACAGATGACCTCGATGCCGCTTTCGATGCCTTTGTATTCGTCTTGGAAATCATCCTGCCAGTCTTGGGCGAGTTCTTTCAGGGCTTCTACATTCTCTTTTGGCAACGTCAGCACGGCTTCAGCCTTGAAAGGAATGGCGTTGCGCATATTACCACCCTGCCAGCAGGCCAGACGGGCATCGAGGTCTTCGATGGCCTCACGGACCAGACGGACGAGCAGTTTGTTGGCATTGCCACGACCCTCATGAATCTCCAAACCACTGTGCCCGCCGCGCAGTCCCTTCACGGTCACCTTGACGGCAGCATCGTCGGCATCCGTTTCCACCTCTTTGTAGTCGAGGGTGGCGGTGACGTCGATGCCGCCGGCAGAGCCGATGACGAACTTACCCCAGTGCTCAGAGTCCAGGTTCATGAGGATGTCGCCGTTCAGTTCACCAGCCGGCAGTGCGTTGGCACCAAACATACCCGTCTCCTCGTCGGCAGTAATCAGGGCCTCGATAGGACCATGCTTTAGAGTCTTGTCTTCCATGATGGCCATGATGGCAGCGACGCCCAGACCGTTGTCAGCACCAAGAGTGGTCCCCTTGGCCTTCACCCATTCACCGTCGATCCAGGGCTGAATGGGGTCGGTCTCGAAGTTGTGGGTTGACTCAGGTGTCTTCTGTGGCACCATGTCCATGTGAGCCTGCAGGATAACGCCTTTCTTCTTCTCCATGCCTGGCGAGGCGGGCTTACGCATCAGGATGTTGTCTGCCGGGTCCTTAAAGGCCTCCACGCCCGCCTCCTTGGCGAAGTTGAGCAGGAATTGTTGTACTTTCTCCAGATGTCCGCTTGGACGTGGAACTTGTGTCAGTGCATAGAAGTTCTTCCAGATGCACGTTGGGTTCAGATTCTTGATTTCACTCATAGTTGTTCTTTTTAGAGGAGAGAGGAGAGAGGAGAGAGGAGAGAGAATACTCCTGCTGTACCAATATCCCGCAGTCCTGTGGTTATTAATTATTGTCAAGTTTGTCTGTTAGTGACTTTCGAAGGCCTGACATGATGCGACCTATTTCTGTTGCACTGTTCTCAATTTGTGTCAGATCCTCTTGGGTGATGTATCCGAGTGATTCGGCAATGTCCATTTGGCAAGTAACTTCTGTAAGAGAGGCATATGATATTTCCAGGAAATGAATTCTCTCCTTGATAGCCATACGCCCCATTCCTTCTGCTATGTTTGATGGGATGGATATCACTGCTCGCCTGAGTTGGTCGGATAAGGCATATTGCTCATATGCGGGAAATTTACGTAACAGGTAGTAAACCTGCTTCGTGAATTCTTTAGCCTTTTTGTATGCTTCAACTTTCTTGTAAAAAAAATCGTTAGCCATATATAATCATTTTTTAAACTCTCCTCTCTCCTTACCTTCATAACATATCTCTCTCCTCTCTCCTCTCTCCTCTCTCCTCTATAAAGAATCCTCTCTCAGTCCTCCTCGTAAATGCCAATGCTCCCCACGCCCAAATGCCGAGGACGACAACCAGCATCGTCTGTACGGTGTGTACGATGAGCACGAACCAGAGGGCCTGCTCGTCGGCCACGCCGTATAGCACGAGCATCGTCTTGATGGCAAAATGCCAGGAGCCGGCACCATTGGGAGTCGGCACGATGACGGCAAAGTTGGCCACCACAAAGGATACCAGGGCACAGCCGATGCCGAGATGCTCCGTGAAGTCGAAGCAGAAGAAAGTGAGGTAGTAATGCAGGAAGTACATCACCCAGATGCCGATGGAGAAGAAGAGGTAGAGTGGCAGGTTCTTGACACCCTTCAGCGAGAGGACGCCTTCCCAGATGCCGTTCAGTGTCATCTTCACCTTATTATATATAGAGAAGTTCTTCAGCAGCACGTGCAGCAGTATGAGCACGGCAATGCCGCAGACACCCGTCACGAGCCAGCCTGTCAGGGAAAAACCGCTCAGGATGCGGTCTACTGATGTCCCCGTTTTCTGGAAGAAGGTGCCGAAGGTGCTCATCTCCAGCAGCAGGATGAGACCTGAGTAGAGCATGATGATCAGGGTATCGACGGCCCGCTCTGTGACCACAGTGCCCAGGGCTTTGCTGAAGGAGATGCCTTCATAGCGTTTCAGCACGGCGCAGCGGGAGAACTCGCCGATGCGCGGTATGACCAGACTTGCAGCATAACTGATGAAGATGCTGTAGATGCAGACGGAGGAGCGTATCCTCTCGGTGCTATTCTCGCACCCCCGCGCCTCCGCACCTCCGCCCCCCCGGCTGTCTGCCTCCGAGACTATCGGCTTCAGCGTCTGCTGCCATCGCCAGCCCCGGAACATCTGTGCCAGGATGCCGAAGGGGAATGAGAGTAGCATCCAGGTCCAGTCCATCTCGTCGGTGAGTACGTGGCGGATGCTGCCGAAGTCCTCACCCCGGTACATCCACCATAGAATAGCACCGCCCAGGATGATGGGCAGCGCTATCTTGATGATGTTTCCGATGATGCTCTTTGGTTCCAATGTCTTTGTCTATTGCATGATGGGAAGCGTGAATACGGTTCCGTCCTTCATGGCGATGATGAGTGTCTTGCCGTCTTCTGAGGCGACGACACTGAAGAAGATGTCTGCTCTTCCGTCCTCGCCGTCCTTTCCGTCCTTTCCGTCTTCACCGTTCTTTCCGTCCTTGCCGTCTTTGCCGTTGGCCGGTATGCCTGTAGTGACCCAGGTGACGCCGTTGTCGGTAGAGATCTCCCAGGTTCCGTCGGTCTCACTGATGCGCACTCTGGGGATGGGCAGCGACAGGTTGGTGTCGTCTTGGCCGTCTTTTCCGTCGTGGCCGTTCTTGCCGTCCACGCCGTCGGTGCCGTTCCGTCCGTCCTTGCCGTTCTTGCCGTCCTTACCGTCGACGCCGTCTTTGCCGTCTTTGCCGTCTTTTCCGTCCTTACCGTCGACACCGTCCTTACCGTCTTTGCCATCCTTTCCGTCCTTTCCGTCGATGGCTGAGGCGCGCATCTTCTGACCGTCATCGGTGATGATCCATTCGCCGTTGATCGTCCAGTACCAGATGCCGTCTTCGTCCTGTCTGACTCCGATCTGAAGGTCTGCTTCCGCTCCGTCCTTTCCGTCGGTGCCGTCCTGGCCGACATGGCCGTGCCGGAGGGTTCGCGAAGTGCCGTCGTTGAATTTGATGGTGTAGGAGCCGTTCTGGTTTTTCGTGATGTCTGTCACGTACCCGTTTGCCTCGTATTGGTGCAGGAGTATGCTCAACGTCTCTATGTCATTATTGATGAGCAGCACCTTCTCTTCCAGGATCTCTACTCTGATCCCGAGTCCCCGCAGGTCGTCGCCGTATTTGTCGTTGCATGCCCCGAGAAACAGGAGCGACATCACGCCGACGGTCCATTGTCTGATTGATATGTGTCTCATAAGCCGATGCTGTTAATTTGTCTGTAGGGGTACGCGGAAAGTGCCAGCCGAAGTGATGAACTCCACATAGCCTTCGTTCCAGTGTGTGATCACTTTCACGATGGCGTTGGCATCCTTGCCGTTCTTTCCGTCCTTGCCGTCCTTGCCGTTCTCTCCGTCCTTGCCGTCCTTGCCGTCCTTGCCTGTGGCGGACGTGCCTGTGGAGATCCATGACACGCCGTTGTCGACGGAGATTTCCCAGATGCCAGTCTCCGGATTGATTCGTATCTTGGGAGATACGGCCACGCCGTCCTTGCCGTCTTTGCCGTCGATGCCGTCCTTGCCGTCTTTGCCGTCGATGCCGTCCTTGCCGTCGACACCGTCCTTGCCGTCGACGCCGTCCTTTCCGTCGACACCATCCTTGCCGTCCTTGCCGTCGACGCCGTCTTTACCGTCCTTGCCGTCCTTGCCGTCCTTGCCGTCTTTGCCGTTGGCAGCGATGGGCTGTCCGTTTGGCCCCATCAGCCATTCTCCGTTGATGACCCAGTAGTAGAGCCCGTCCTCGCCCTGCTTGATGGAGATGTCAGGCACCTGTGCGTCCAGTCCGTCGCGGCCGTCCGCTCCGTCTATTCCGTCCTGGATGACGATGGAGCCGTAGTTCTTGAACGTGACGATATATCCCAGGCTGTTCTCTGTGACGTTGGTGATGTAGTCGCCGTTCTCGAGGGCGGCGGCGAGCGTCTGCAGGGCCTCAAGGTCGGTGGTCGTCTTCTTCACCAGATTCTCCAAAACTGTCACCCGGTAGTCGAGTGCGTCTATTTCGTCCTGATAGTCTGTGCATGCTGCCGTCAGAATGAGGAGGGCAAGCATCGAAATGTATTTTCTCATATCCTTATTTAATTATTAGTATTTCCTTATTGTTATCGTTAAGAAATCTCGCGCCTCCGTACCTTCGTACCCCTGCGCCCCCGAATATTTTCAATATTCAAATGGCTGCGGAACGGGGTTGTCCGGGTCGTAGACGAAGCAGATGCATACACGGTTGTCGGCCGGGATGTCGAACGGCTGCACCTTGTCGCCCTTGGCGAACCTGCGGATGCGCCACTCCTGGATGCCCTCGTCCTGCAGGTATTGCGACACCACCTGGGCTCGCTCTCTCGAGAGTCGCATGTTGATCTCCGGTGTGCCTGTCTCCTTGTCGGCATAGCCCGACAGGCGGATGAATGCCCTGGGGTGTTCACGCAGGAATCTCAGCAGACTGGTCAACTTCGGTATCTGGCTGGAGCGGATGGTGCTCTGGTTGATGAGGAAGTAGATGTTCACGTTGAAGGAGATCTTCTCGATGGGCACGTCTATGAACACCGTGTCGGGTACGGTTACCAGTTGCGGCTGCAGTTCCTCGTAGATCTGCTCCGTCCGTCCATGGTCCTTGCCGATGGTGAACTTGATGCCTACCAGTGCGTTGAAGTGCCAGTCGCGGTTGTCCTTCTTGCCCAGTTTCGAGTTGAAGTGGTCGGGCAGCATGTTGGCATTCACCTCCGCTCCCAGGGCGATATTGTCGCTGATGCGGAAGTCGGCTCCCACGCCGGCTCTGACCACCGGGTTCCAGCGGTGCCCGTACCAGAGTTTCTGGAAGTCTATGCCGAAGCGCTTGTCGGCCTCTTCCGCGTCGTCATTGTTGAATGAGTAGGCCACGCCCAGTCCTGCGAAGGCATAGACGTTGGCAAATCTTTCGGGCTTCCACCCGCCGATGAGCGACGTCAGGTTCAGCATCGCGTCGAGTGAGGGCTGGATGAAGTTCCAACTGTATCTGGCCAGCGGGTAGGAATACTGGTTTCTGGCCTGCCAGCCGCTGACGGCGAGCCGGGTGGACAGGAAGTGGTTGTACTGGTATCCCACCGACAGTTGGAGGGCCGGTGAGATGAGATTGGTAAACTTTGCCTCGCCCACATCATAGGCAGCGCCGCCCTGGATGGTCGCAAACCAGTGCGGGACGAAGAAGTCTGTACCGTTCGAGAGGATGCGGCGCCCCTGGGTATAGTCCTCCTGTGCCTTGACGACACTACATATACCTAACAGCAGGCTCAGCAAAATAAGGGTTCTTCTCATGTGATGATTCATTTGTTTTTATGTTTCCTTTGTGCAAAGATACAAAAAAGAATTGATTCTGATGAAAAAAATCCTTTTTTTTTGCAAGAAAAAAGTCAAAAAAACGTCTGTGCCCGCAAACAGAGCGACGGCAGTTTGCCACAGGCTGTTTCTGTCGGGCGTAACGGTTGCGTAAACGCAGTCTGCATCGCGTAATTTGTCTCAAATAAATTTGGTGTTTCGCCCGCTTATTTGTATCTTTGCCCCCATGAAACAAGTGAGACCCAAGAAGAATCTCGGTCAGCACTTCCTGATCGATCTCGGTATTGCCAAGCGTATTGCTGATACGGTCGACGAGCCGTTCGGCAGTCTTCCCGTGCTGGAGGTGGGGCCCGGCATGGGCGTGATGACACAGTATCTCGTCGAGAAACCCCGTCCGCTGAAGGTGGTCGAGATCGACCGCGAGTCGGTGGCCTATCTGAAGCAGACGTTGTTTCGGGAGGCTCGCACCCCCGCACCCCCGCACCCCCGTACCCCCGCATCCCCGATCATCGAGGGCGACTTCCTCCGCATGGATCTCCATGAGGTGTTCGGCGGAGAGCAGTTTGTGCTCACGGGCAACTATCCCTACGACATCTCCTCACAGATATTCTTCAAGATGCTCGACAACAAGGACCTTATACCCTGTTGTACGGGCATGATTCAGCGTGAGGTGGCCCTGCGGATGGCTTCGCAGCCGGGCAACAAGCAGTATGGCATCCTCTCCGTGCTGATTCAGGCCTGGTACGACGTGGAGTATCTCTTCACCGTCGAACCAGGAGTTTTCAATCCGCCTCCCAAGGTGCAGAGCGCCGTCATCCGCATGACGCGTAATGACGTCACCGACCTCGGTTGCGACGAACTGCTCTTCCGTCGTGTCGTGAAGACTGTCTTCAACCAGCGCCGCAAGATGCTCCGCGTCTCCCTCCGCCAGATATTCAATGGTGACCATCCCGCCTCTCCCGGCTTCTTCGAAAGCCCGATGATGACGCTCCGCCCCGAGCAACTCTCCATCCCCCAGTTCGTGGAACTGACCAATCTCGTGGCGGCGGAATTGTGAGCACGCATAACACAGGGACGGCTCTTTTGTTAGTGCATTCCGCTAACAAAAGAGCCGTCCCTGTGTTATGAGTTATCGGCGGATGAGTGTCGAGCCGAGTTTGCCGAGTTGTAGGGCATAGACACCCTTCTGCAAGCCTGACAGACTGATAGCGCCGCTCTGTACGGTGGTCTCGCTCACGAGCACGCCCTGCAGGTTGTAGAGCGATGCCGGCGTTCCGTCCGCAGCACCGTCGGCCCATAGCAGGTCGCCCTCCACACGGAAGGTGATGCCTTCGGGCTGGTTCTTGCTCAGCCCCTTGATGGCGGTGTCGATTCCGAGCACGTAGAGCAGGCCCTTGTAGGCATTGATCTTTCCTGCACCGAAGCGCTCCGGCTTGGCCTTGGTGTACTCATCGGTGTCGCAACTGTGATTGATGATGTCCTTGATGTCCTTACAGGTGAGCCGCTTGTTGGGATCCTTGTCCATCGCTGCCTGCATCCAGAGGGCCACGATGCCTGCAGCCGCCGGTGTGGCCATCGAGGTGCCGCTGGCGCAGCCCCAGTCATAATAGCGCTCCCTTGTCTGTCCTTCAAACTGGTTGGTAAAGCCCTTTTCGCCGTATACTGAATACTGCTGGCTTTCATCCTTCACGAAACTGTTCAGGGCCGAATACACCACTGCGCCTGGTGTACAGGCCTGAGGGTGCTGATGCCCGGCGCGGTCGGTGCCCCAACTTGAGAAATAGGCGATGTCGTTCAGAGGAAAATACGGGTCGGTTTCTGCTTCCTTATTGACTATCTTCTTCACGTTGTTGGCATTCCATGCGCCTACAGATACACACTCGCCCGAGGTGTTCCAGTCGCCCATACTCACTTCGTTTGTGCCCGTTTCGTAGATGCCTCTATTCAGGTATTCCATGCCGTCCATCCACGATACCACCTCAGTGTCTTCCTCTGGGATGACGTGCAAGGTCAGTATGTAGAGCGGTCTTTTTCTCGGGTCGTTCTTGTCAATCACCATCTGGGTTGCCCCCTCCAATTGCAAGAAGGTGTACTTGAAGGTCTTGTCGCTCTCCGCGCTCTCCAGTGCCGTTCCCTGACTGGTAGTGAAGGCTCCAAATGCGTAGGAGATGTAGTTCGATAGTTTATCCAGCACGGGCAGCCATTTCTGGTCGATGGTGTTCAGGCTGGCCTTTACCCTCGGATTCTGTCCTTTGGGGTCGATGAATAATGGTATGGTGTCGACCGTCAGGCTACCCGTGTTCAGCGTGTAGGGTATGCTGTATATCTCCTCGCCAGTGCTTACTTCCATGATGCCTACCCTTACCTTCAGCGGCTTCACGGTCTTGAAGTGGTAGAAACCCCTGAGTTCCCCTGTTTTTGGATTGATGGCCAGATTCAGCGAGTCGCCGGCCTTGATGGTCCTGTTGATGTAGATGTTGTCACTACCCTCGTTGCTGGCGCAGAGCATTATCACGTTGCCTTCCTTGCAGAATTCTCCCACGAGTTGTGCCCCGGGGCTTGTGCCGTTATGCCAGCCATAGTGGCTGTTCTGGCTCCAACTTACCACGAGCGGTTTGTTTTGTTTCTTGGCATAATCTGCCATATAGGCGAGATAATAACTAGTATATACGAATTCGCCGTTAGGTATTGTTTCCAATTGCTTCTCAATGCTTGGGTCCATCTGCTCTTCGCAGAGTATCAGTTCGGCTTCGGGAGCCATGCCGCCCAGGGGCTTGCCCGCCAGACCCTTTAGGTCTTCTATCCTTCTGCCCGCAGCGATGGCGGCGCAGTGCGTGCCGTGCGAGTCGTCTGTTTCCGATTTCACCTTGGTGGTGTCGAGTATCACCTTCGGGTCGCTCACGATGCCGGGACCGAGTTCAAGGGGAAGGATCTGGCCGGTCTTTCTGTCCAGGGCTTCTACCGTGACCTTCTCTGAAGGCAGTTTCAGGTTGCCGCCCATATATGCGGCCTTGATGCGCAGGTTGTTGTCTTTGTCCTTAAACGCGGGGTGGGTGAAGTCGAAGCCTTGGTCTATCAGTCCGATAATCACGCCCTTTCCCGTATAGGCCTGCGGCAGCCCGGCTCCCGTACCGGTCTGCACCTCTTCGGCCTGCGTCACCTTGCGGGTGATGTCGGTCTTGTTCTCTGCCTTCTGGCCCACGTCGATGAGCAGCACGCCCTCGGTCTGGGCCATCGCGTCGAGTTGGTCGGCAGGGATGGTTACAATCAGGTTGCGCCCGAAGACGTTCTTCACGTCTGCACCCAGTGCCTTCAGTTTCTCGCCTACGGTAAGCGGGCTGGCTGCCGCCTTGCAGGTCACCACGAAGGGGCCTGCCTGGGGCACCTCTTGCCCGGCGGCGCGCGTCCTGGCCACCTTTTTTTGATACTGGCTCTTATAGGCACCTGCCTGAGCCGAGAACTCACCCTGAGCATGAGCCGATATGGCTGCCAGCAGGGCGCATGAAAGTAGTAGTTTTCTCATAATCAAAAATAGTTTCTTGCGTATTATATTATATATGTGATTAAACCTTCTGTAGTCACTCCCGCTCCTTCACCAGATAGGCCATGCCTGTCTTCGTCCGGTTGCTCTCGAACTTGTATTCGGGACGGCTCAGGAAGCGGCCTATCTTCTCGAAGGTGCCTTCATCCTCCTGGTAGGCGCCTCGGAAGGCCTGTTTCAGACGGGCGGAGATCTCCGGGATCGACAGCCATTGCCCTTCCTCGCCCGCCAAGGGCTTCTCATAGACGGAGAGCAGCATCTCGCCCAGGCCGCTGAGTCGCTGGTAGCGCAGGTTGTGCTGCATCAGTTCGTGCTCCTCGTCCTTTGTCAGATAGTAGCGCTCGCGCTGTTGCTCCACTTCGTATTTCAACTGGGCGTAGAGTTGCCCGTATTCGATGGGTGTCCTGAAGTCGATGTTGCCGTCGACCGTCACGCAGATGAACCGTCGCGAGCCCGTCGGGTCCACCAGCGGCATCGTCTCGTTGGTGGTGCCGATGAACGAGGCGTAGCGGCGGTGCGAACTGTAGGCCTTGCCGTAGGGCGGGCGGTATTTCAGGTCGGCCGTCGAGACGAGATATTTCAGTACGATCTGCTGGCGCTGGGTGATCTTGTCGAACTCGTCGAGGTTGATGAGCGCAAACGAGGTCAGGCCGAGGTTCAGGTCGCTCTCGTTCTTGAAGTTGATGCGGTCGTTGTAGTACTCCCGCTGTTCCCTGGGCAGCAGGATGCGGCAGAAGGATGACTTGCCGCAGCCCTGGCGGCCTATCAGCAGCGGCACGAGCGCGTTGCCCGTCAACTGTCCCTTCCCCTTCCACATCGCCACCATCGAGCGCATCCATATATGAAATAGGTGTGGCCAGGCCTCGTAGTCAGTCTCGATGCGGCGGGCCAGGGGCTCCACGCGGTCGTGCCCGTCCCACTTCGGCAGGTGCTCCAGGAAGTCGTCCATCGGGTCGTAGGGCGTGATGTCGTTGGAGTTGACGTAGCGGCGTATGTCCTTGTCCCAGCACTTGATGCCCTGCGACATGGCCCGCATCGTGATCGAGTTGCGGGCCTCCTCGGTCAGGTCCTGGTAGGAGAAGCCGAGGCCTGTCCGCATCCTGTATTCCGCCACGCCCCGCATCACGTTCTTGCGCAGTTCATAGTTGGTGTTGAGAAAGATGTCTATCTTCATCGCCAGCAGCGTCTCCGGCGGGATGTTCTTCAGCGGCTTCACGATGTTCATCCGCTTGCGGTACTGCCGTTCGTGCTCGTCGCGGTAGGCGTTCTCAAAGGTCTTGCGCACCACGTCGGGCTGCTTGCCGAGCGTGAGGCTGAAGAGCGTCTGCCGCTGGGCGAAGGCCATGTCGAGTCCTGTCTGCTGACAGTAGCCGGCCAGCCGGGTCAGGATCAGCGAGATGCGTTCTTCCTCGTCGGTGATGCCCTCCACGTCGTCATAGGCTTTGGAGAGATTATACTGGTAGATGAGCAGCATCGACTGATAGCGGCTGCGACCAGGCACGATCTCGTTGGGCATGTCCGACTTCGGCTTCAGCGGCTTCAGGGCCTGTGCCAGTTCCGAACTGTCTGTATAGAAAGGTACGGCCGTGGGATTGTAGACGAGGTCTGCATCGCAACTGACGTAGCAGGTGCGCTCCAGGCGGGGCTCCAGTTTGTCGATGGTCACGCCGAGTTGGGCGTTATAGGCCAGACGGGCCTTCTCGTAGAGGTTCAGGTGGAAGCGGCGGATGTCCTCTTCCTCGCTGGGCAGTCCGCCGTCGAACAGTTCTCCACGGCATACGATCTTCACGCTCAGCCCGCTGGCACCCACAAAGGCCAGCAGCGTCTGGGGCATCAGCCCGGCTCCCTGGCGGATGGCCACGGCCTCGTCGTAACTGGTCAGGTTGTTCACTTCGAGCACGACGAGGCCTGTATAGCCCTTGATGACGCGCTGCTTCCTGCGGTTCTCCATCTCCGAGGCGAAGCAGACGCGCGGAATCTTATTGGTGAAGTTCTCGGCTCCGCTCATACTGCCGTCAGACTGACGGGTGAGGGTGAAGGCGGTATAGAGGTACCTCACTTGTTGCACGGCCTCCCGATGCTCGCACGCCTGGATGCTGCGGACGACCTCAGTGAACTCTGCGCTTCGGAGTGTCTCCGTGTTACGATAGTTCTTGACGATGGTTACTTTCGATGCTGTCATATTGCTGTTGTTTTCTGTTTATCTGGGAGTGCAAAGGTAATAATTTGTTTTTGATTTCCTCACAATTTTTTCTTAATTTTGCTAAAAACATACATCTTTTCTTGTAATACTCTGTATTTCAGAATGATAAAGGGTGTATGTTTGTTGATTTTAAAATGGCAAACCTACACCAGAGTCCCTTTTCGTGCCGAAAATCACTGTCAGTGTCATCCGTCAGGATATTGTTTCGGAGTCGTTTTCACATTAGAAACATTTTGTTTCCACCTGAGAAACAAAGTGTTTCCGCCTATGAAACAAAATGTTTCCAATCCTTATGTTATTACGAAACAGCCTTATTATCAGATAGATAGCACTGATTTTCTCTCATCTTATGCTCAGATTTATGCTTTTGGTGTAGGTTCTCAGTACAGAATATGGCAAACATACATCACTTAACATTTTATGATTCAGTATGTTATATGCGATGATGTATGTTTTGGCCTCTTTTTGACATTTTTTGTTGGAGATTTTTTTGTAGTATCACAAATTATCACTATCTTTGCGCCCAGAAACCAAGAAACTATCGTGAATTATGCCAGAACAGAATATGTCCATCGCTAAGAGAGACCAACTTTTCAGGGAGAAGGCAGCCAGTTACACCGTCTGCTTCAACGAGTCGTGTGCCCGTCGCGAGACCTGTCTCCGCTGGATCCTGCGCGAGTACATCCCTGGTGACACTTTGGTGTCGCCGTGCGTCAACCCCCGTAATGCCGAGGTCGCGTCGGGGCGTTGTCCGCTGTATCGTGATTCGCAGCCGCGCCGCATGCCCTATGGCATCCTGTCAGTCTACCACGACATGCCGGGCCGTATGGAGCGCAGCATCAAGAACCGCCTGATTAGCCAGTATTCCCGGAAGCGCTACTACGAGTACCACAACGGCACCCGTCCGCTGACGCCCGAGGTAGAGCAGTATGTCCGCCAGGTCATCCGGGCTAATGGCTGGACTGAGGAGCCCCGCTTCATGGGCTATGTCGAGGGGTATGTGTGGTAGAGGCCGGGCCTGCGGCCTTTTTTTTAGGGCTGAAGGGGATGGGAGGCTCAGTGATTAGGCAATTCTCCAGTCGTCGATGCGGCGGGTCTTTGATGAGAAATTGACACCTATCTTATATTTTATGCGGCTGTCATTTGCAAAAGGCTTTGCGTATTGCTTGTCTTCTATCTGCTGAAGTGCCTCATCAGCACTCTTGTCAAGTTTGAATTCTATGATGTAGATGTAGTCCTCTGTCTTGACAATCATGTCCATTCGCCCGTCTGCCGTATGACGTTCAACTTCTGTGTAGAAGCCCATCATCTTGAAGACAACATAGACGACATTCTGGAAATACAGTTCTTCGTCACCTACAATCTGATAGTCGCCGCTGGCAAAGAGCGCTTCAAGGCGTTGCATGAACCGCTCTGCTTGTCCGGCTCTGACATCCTTTACGAAATTTGCGATGTACAACTGCCCCTGATTTGACTTTAGTGGCGTATAATATGGTATGAGGAAGCGTGTAAAGCCACGCTCAACCTCTTCGTTGGGAAATCCGAGCCTGTACATCTGAAACTCCTTGTCATATCCCTTTATGGTCAGGTAACCGCTCTGGTAAATCAGAGGGATAGGATTCTGGTCGATTGTGTCGATGTTGCCTAGCGTATCAGCCGTAGTCTGTTCTCTATCCAGATTGTCAAGCGGATAATTGCTCTGTCTGAGCAATTCTATGAGATAGGAGGGCGTCCCAGTCTCAAACCAGTAGTCTCTGAAGGTCCTGCTGTCGAGTGCCCGGAGGAGACTGTATGGATTATACATTCCTGGCGATTCCTCCTCAAAGTGATAGCCATCGTAGTTCCTCTTCAATAACTCGTAACACTCTTCCTTGCTGATAGCCTGCTGCGTGGCCATCTCGCCGACCTCATCGTCCAGATTATCCCTGATCTCCTGCTCCGTGATGCCGCAGATCTCCGCATAGCGTTTGTCGAGGGATATGTCTGTCAGATTGTTCAAGTCGCTGAACACACTGACTTTCGAGAACTTTGTGACACCTGTGAAGAAGGCCAGACGGATGCAGGCTCCCATTGACTTCTCTACTCCATAGAAGGCTTTCAGTGTGGCACGATAGTCTTCCTGCAGGACTTTGTTGCCGATGGCCTGCAACAGGGGCTTGTCGTATTCGTCCACAAGAATTACCACCTGCTGGCCTGTCTGTTGATAGGCCCGTTGGATGATGCCTTTAAACCTTTCCGACAGTGTGTTCTCGCTTTCCTTCGCTCCATAGGTCTCTTCCCATCGGCTCAGTTGGCCGCCAAGAATAGCGTCCAATGCTTCTGGTGTGGTGTATTTCTCAGCGTTCAAGTCCAGATGCAGCACGGGGCGTTTCTGCCATTCTTGCTCTAATCGGCTCAGGGCGAGGCCGTCAAACAAATCCCGTTTGCCAAGAAAATATGCTTCAAGTGTAGAAATGAGCAGACTCTTGCCAAATCGGCGGGGGCGGCTCAGAAAATAATATTGTCCATCCTGCACCAGTTTGTAGACGAGTGCCGTTTTGTCGACATAGAGAAATCCGTTTTTGCGGATGTTCTCGAAGTTCTGCATGCCTAAAGGATATTTCATGAGCCGTAAAATTATCTTCTAAATGACTGAATCACTGACATTATAATCATGTTTGCTTTCGTCGTCTTTCGAAAAGTTCGCTGCAAAGATAGTCAAAATTCTGGTATTTGGCAAATGATTTCCACGATTTGTTGCAAAATCTTTTTCTGTAGTTTTCTGTCGATATGATACTTGAATTGTTCTTGCTGCTGTACTCATAATCTCAAAACGTTTTGATTCTTGCTGTAAAGTTACAAATAATATCGGAATAAACAAATATTTCCCAACCATTTTGTTTGGCTTTTCAGAAAAAATGTGTAACTTTGCCCCTGCATTGCGTGTTATAGCCAGTGCAGGGGTAAATCCTTGTCGGCAACATTCCAGAGGGAGTGGCGCTTTTGGCTAAGACGCGATGAAGGGACGTGTGGCTGTCTTTGCTTACAGCAAGCGGGCCGGCGGATGTTCCGAATTTTTGCTGAAGATAAGATTCGTATCTTATGACTGAGGTCTTTGTGTCTAATGTTGGCGCATGAAACGAAAAGTAACCTTGGGCTAAGGATACGCCGTTATGGCGTACCCTATTCCAAACGTTTACTTTTCAGGGTTTGCGCCAACTACCCGACACTAAGGACTATTAGGAATCGGGTACCCTTTTTTATTGTCGGCAACCGAGATAACTAAGAACAGATAACGTAGAATATTTAGATCAAAAAAGTTGGCGCTTTATGAAGAATCTAAAACTATCGTCTGTCCGCTACTATCGTTGTACCCTAACCACAGGGAGGGTACGGCTATGAGCAGGCATATAGACAAAGAGGCTCTGGTGGCAGCCGTAATGTCATCAACAGACTTGGACAACGAACAGAAGTCACAACTCATCCGTCTGATTCGTGAGCAGAAGAAATATGGTTTGGTATGGGAGGACTCCACGGAGGATGCCTGGGAGAAGATGAAGACGAGCATCCCCGTGCTGAACGAGGTGGACGACAAGCGAATCCTCAACGACAAGGCTGGCGAGCACTATCCCAACCACGCTATCATCGAGGCTGACAACCTGCATGCCTTGATAGCGCTCACCTATACCCATGCTGGGATGATTGACGTGATTTACATCGACCCACCGTATAATACGGGCAACAAGGACTTCGTCTATAACGATTCGTTCATTGGCGAGGACGATGCCTACCGTCATAGCAAGTGGCTGGCTTTCATGGAGAAACGGCTTCAGATTGCCAAGACGCTGTTGTCGGAGAAGGGCGTAATCTTTATCTCGATTGATGATAATGAGCAGGCGAACTTGAAGCTGTTGTGTGATGAGGTGTTTGGAAGTAGTAACTTTATTGGATCATGTTCATGGTTGCGTAAAAAGAAAGGAAGCAATTTGAGTAAAGAATTTCGTAAAGTTACGGAATATGTATGTATATACAAAAAGGGGATTACAAATATTGAACTATACGGAGAAAAAGCTTACGCAGAAAAACTTGTCCCATTATTAAACCGCCCAAATAATGAAGCTACAGTGTACTTCAGGAAAGGAACTGCCCATATAGGACGTGATGTGAAAACTAATATAATACCAAAAGGATTATATGGTGATGGAGAATTAACGGTTGAACTATTCAATGACCTTATAATTGATAGAGATATAATAATCAACGATTTTTCGATTAAAGGGAGGTTTAGGTGGTCTCAAGAAACAATAGACTATGAATTGAAAAATGGGAGTGTTTTCTATTTCAGTAAAACGCTCCGTATTAATGTACAAAGATATAATCAAGGAGAAAAATTTAAAGCAATGTCTTCTTTAATTGGGATAGATGACAAAATCGGCACCAATGAAGATGCAACGCAAGAATTAAGGACTATTTTTGCGGAGAAAGATACATTACCCTTTGATTTTCCCAAACCGACTTCATTAATAAAATACGTCATAAATTCTGCTACAGCCGCAACTAAAGACTCCACCATCCTCGACTTCTTCGCTGGCTCCGGCACCACGCTCCACGCTACGATGCAACTGAATGCCGAGGACGGAGGCCATCGCCAATGCATCCTCGTGACGAACAACGAGAACAACATCTGCGAGGAAGTGACCTACGAGCGCAACAAGCGTGTGATTGAGGGCTACACCACGCCGAAAGGCGAGCAAGTGGCAGGCCTGAACCATAACAACCTGCGCTATTACAAACTGGACTTCAACCCGCGCAAGCAGAGTCATCAAGGCAACCGCGAGTTGTTCTACGGTCTGAAGGACCTGCTCTGCATCAAGGAGAACATCTATCAGGAGAAGCAGCAGTTTGGCTCGCTATCGTTAGAAGGCAAGGAGCAGATGCTCCGCTACTTTGCAGAGAACGGACGGGAGATGCTGATGGTGTGCGATACGAGGGTCCTCCCCTTTATTGTCAATGAGATAGCACAGAGAGGCGAGCAGGAACAGCCCCTGAAAATCTACATCTTTGCAGACGGAGCCTATCCCTACGCCGATGATTTCGCAAGTGTCGTGGATAAGGTGTCGCTTGTCCCTATGCCCTACGCCTACTATCGCGGCATCAAGGACTCGCTGCCTGAAGAGACAACAACAAAGGTTGACGATACAGAACTGACCAACGAGGAACAGCAGGCGATGATGGCGGAAGCCATCGCGTTTGAATCAAAAGAATAGAGATATGACGGATTTAGGGCTTCATGGAGTTGAACATAGCAGTTTCCTCATCGA
Source organism: uncultured Prevotella sp. (assembly GCA_947167845.1). Classification (GTDB taxonomy): domain Bacteria; phylum Bacteroidota; class Bacteroidia; order Bacteroidales; family Bacteroidaceae; genus Prevotella. The sequence continues at coordinate 76,712 of CAMVJQ010000003.1, forward strand.
AGAAGGTGATAACTTCCTCGGCCTGAGGGTGATTTCGTGGAACAATGATAGCTACATATTCCTTGTAGTCCTTATTCTGCGGGTTGTCACCCTTAATCTCAGCCGTCTTAAAGAAATAACGCGCCTGTTGCCCAGCTTTGTTGAACCAATAGGAGAAGAGCCTTGCTCTCTGAGCTTGCTGCTCTCCGGCAGTGCTGCAAATGTAAAGAAGAATATCCGGATTTTTTCTAAAGAACTCTTCGATGATGCAAAATACGGTCTGCCAGATTTTCATGTCTTTGGGGGAAGCAGCTCCGCTCATGTTTACGAGATTAAACCAATATGCAACAAAGCGTGTATTATCCTCCAAAGAGAAATCCACAAAGTATTTCAAGTCGTAGTCCGTCTCAAAATAGAAACGATTAGACTCCTCCCATACATGATAAGAAGAGAAAAGATTGATAAGATTAACGTCAAGGTGATTCATGACTTATGCATATTCAAGCTCGTAGTATTCTTTGGCCTCTGCTTTAATCTTCTGCTCATTTTCCCACATCCTTCGGCCTTCCTCTTGCAATTTCTGTTGGCGGGCCTTTGCACGGCGAAACATGTCCAGGACTTCCTCATGAGTCGGACGTTCAAAATTAGACTTGTTTGCTTCCATAATCATTCTGCATTTATTGATTCCGCTTGCAAAATTAACACTTTATTCTGAATAAACAAAGAAAACAAAAGAAAAATATAGATATGATTGAACTGAAAGACTATCAAAAATCGGCCGTCAGGCAACTGAAGGAGCGCATCGTGGATATGCTCAGCTGGGACGGGATGCGACAAAAGCTGGTGCTGAAGGCCCCGACGGGCAGCGGCAAGACGGTGATGACCTCTGCCCTGCTCGACGAACTGAAGCGCGACCTGGAGATGAAGTTCATGGACTGCGCCTACATCTGGATAGCACCCAACAAACTGCACATACAGAGCTATCTGTCGTTCAGGAACTTCTTCAGCGAGACGCGTTCGCTGCGCCCCGTGATGTTCGATGAGGCTGACCCTGCCGAGGGCTTACGGCCAGGACAGGTGCTCTTCCTGAACTGGGAGAGCATCAACAAGGAGAATGCCGTGCTGATACGCGACAACGAGCAGAACCGCAACCTCTACCAGTTGACGCGACGCACCCAGCAGAAGGGCTTGCCCATCATCGTGGTGATAGACGAGGAGCACATGTTTGGCGGCAAGAACGCCAAGAAGAGTGAACTGGTGCTGCAGAATATCATGCCCAAGATAGAACTGCGCGTCTCGGCCACTCCCATCACTGGCGGCTGTCCGCTGATAGAGGTGCCTCGCCATCAGGTGATAGCCGAGGAGATGATCAAAAAAGGCATCGAGCTGAATCCCCAGTTGAAAGGCTCGAATGAACTGAAGATGGACGACCAGCTACTGGAACAGGCCCTGGAGCGGAGGAATAACCTGGCCAGAGCCTACAGGCAGTATGACATCAACCCGCTGCTGCTGATACAGTTGCCCAACGACACGAAAGACACCCTCGACACAGAGGAGAAGACGCTGGTGAAGGAGATTGAGCAATATCTGGACGTGAACAAGGACATCAACGTGAGCAACGGCAAACTGGCCGTCTGGCTGAGCGACCGCCATGAGAACCTGCACGACATCGAGAAGAAGAACAACATGGTGGAGGTGCTGCTTTTTAAGCAAGCCATCGCGCTGGGCTGGGACTGTCCCAGGGCCTCAGTGCTGCTGATTTACCGAGACATCAAGAGCATGACCTTCACGGCACAGACCGTGGGACGTATTCTCCGCATGCCCCAACAACAGCACTATCAGAACGAGGCGCTGAACTATGGCTATGTATATACGAACCTCAGCGCCGACAGAGTGGAGATCGTGAAAGACGACATGAACTACATCTCTACGCTCTACGCCAAGAAGCGCGAGGATGCACGACGTATAGAACTGAACGCCGTCTATCAGGACCGGCGAAAGACGCCACACGTGCTGATGTCGCCGTTCAAGGAGTTCTTCAAGCAGGTGGTGGCCCAGGAGTGGAACCTGCCACAGACAGAACTATGGGGGGCCGACATGGGCTGGGATGACCTTGGGAAGGATGACCCGTCGGAAGAAGAGGCAGACTACACCTTCTCGGAAAACAAGCGGAAGGCTGGCAGGCACGGCATCCGAACAGATGTCAACAAGATCATGGTGAAGATTCCCAAGGACTTGCTGATAACAGGTGAGATAGGCCGTACAGACGTTGAAGATATTGCCCGCTTTGCCCGCACTCAGGATGAGCTGCTGGTATCGTTCTACCAGTTCTGTAGGAAAAATGTAGGCGACTACGAGCCTGGACAGAGTTCGGAGATGATACGCTCGGCCATCTACGAGTTCTTCGAGGACTATCTGGGCATGCCTCAGAACGATGCCATCAAGGTGGTGCTCTACCATCTGAACAAGCCGAAGTTCGCCGCCTATCTGGCCAAAGCAGAGGCAAGGTATGCCGAGGAATACGAGAAGCGAGAACAAGAGCGTAACCCAGAGGTGTACGTGTCGTTCAAGTGGGAACTGCCCGACACGAGGATGTATAACTCGGAGGTGAGCCACCATTGCGCGGACATCTATCATCATGCCCTGCTGCCCTTCTTTGAGGAGAACAGGGTATCGGAGCCAGAATACAAGTTCAGCCGTATGCTGGACAAGAACAACGAGGTCATCGACTGGTGGTATAAGAATGCAGACAGTGGGCACATGCACTTCGCTGTGGCTTATACCGATAAGGACGGCGTGCCCCGCTGCTTCTATGTGGACTACATCATCCGTCTGAAGAATGGCACCGTCTGCCTGTTTGACACCAAGTCGAAGGACAGCGACCCCAATGCGCCCAACAAGCACAATGCGCTGCTGAGGTATATCAAAAGCGAGAACGAGAAGAACCACAAGCGACTAATGGGCGGCGTCATCATCGAGCAAAACGACAACTGGTATTACAGTCCGCTCAACATCGAGAACACCACGGACCTGACAGGATGGGATGCGCTGGACCTGGCCACGATCAATGTAGAACCATAAAATCATGAAGATATGAAGAAGGGACTCGACAGGGCTTTTCTGGAATATGGCATCAGAAAGCCTGATTTGGAAGTAATAACAGAACTCTGCGAAAAGCATGAGTTGAATGCCGACTGGGTGAAGGACAGTCTCCTCAGTCAGTACCATAAGGAGAAAGTGGACAGAATCGAGATGGACGACGCTACCACTGAGAGCGTCATCAACAAGGCATTACAAACTGTAAGATAAGATAGGAGAGGCAAGATATGCAGATACAAAAGATTAAAGCGACCAACTTCAAGACCTATCTGAGTCTGGATCTGGACTTGCAGGTTGAAGACGAGTGCCCCATTATATTAATAGGTGGACTGAACGGTGGAGGTAAGACTACGCTTTTCGAGGCCATCTATGGTGCCCTTTATGGTTTGAACATCAAAAACAAGAGGCATTTTGAAGAACTGCTGAACAACGGTGCCTTTGGCAAGACAGAGCCAAAGATAGAGTTGGAACTGGTGTTTACAGGTCAGGTGCTGCATCAGACTCAGAAGTATATCCTCCGAAGAACCTATATACTGAACAAAGCCGAGAAGCCGGTCGAGTCAGTCTATCTGAACATGAATGGCAGCGTGTTTACATACGGAACAGCCACTCCCGCAGCACAGAGAGCGAAATGCCAAATCCCGATAAGGACGACAGCGTAACATCTGTTCTGAAGCAACTCGACAGAGCGCACCTCTTTGCAGAAGAAGACAGAGTGGATTTAGTGAAAGACTCGTTTATCGTCAAGATGGACTCGTACCCTAAAGACGGACCTGTAGCCAAAGCAATTGTCTATTTTGTCATTTCCAAACTTAACAATATTTACGAGAAACTGGAGAAACAGGCTGTCAGCGAAGACTATGTAGAGATCCGCCACTTCACCATCATTGATGAGGCCCACTATATGTTAAGTTTCGACAACCGGCCTCTTAGGAATCTGATTGCCGTAGGACGGAATAAGGGACTGAGCATCATCCTGGCAACACAGAACATGGATGACTTCAAGAGCAAGTCTTTCGATTTCTATGCTAATGCACAATATCCTCTGATCATGAAACAGCAAAGCATCTCCGATGGTGTGCTGAAGGATATCTTTGGCGTATCAGGAAAGGAGTTCCTTGACCTGAAAGCGGCCATTTCCGGACTACAGAAAGGAGAACTTGTCATCAAAGACAATACGGCAGACATCCTTGGCATAGGCAAGAAATGGAAGAAGATTAAGGTTTCACATCTAATCTAACTATAGTTTCAGAGGTTCGGCATATGACAAGCAAAATGCCCTACAAAAGTCGGTGATAACTGGGTACAAGATATTGAACGCCCTATTTCCTGAACTTGAATGAAAAAGAAAAAATGGGTTTTCTTTTTCATTTCTCTCACTTATTTCGTAACTTTGCAGCAAATTGCAAAGGCTTATGAAGATATTACATACCAGTGACTGGCATCTCGGCCACACATTATATAATTACGACAGGACGGAAGAGCAGCGGGCGATGCTCCTGCAGATGGTGAACATCGTGGAGGAGCAGAAGCCTGACGTGTTCCTCCTGTGCGGCGATGTGTATCATACGCCACAGCCATCGGCTGCCGTGCAGACCATGCTGGCCGATGGACTCGTGCGGATCCACGAGGCCTGTCCGGAGATGACAATCGTGATGACGGCCGGCAATCACGACAGCGGTACGAAGCACGAGATATTCCAGACGCCCTGGAAAGCCCTGAAGGTGTATGCCATCGGCCAACTGGAGAAGGACCATTCGGATGAACACATCATCGAGGTGGCGGGAAAGGGCTATATCGTCGCTGTCCCGTATGCTAATGAGCGGAATATCCCTGAGGGCTTCTTCCAGCAGTTGCTGGACAGGGTGGCAGAGAGGAATGTGGAAAACCTACCAGTAGTGATGACTGCCCATACAACAGTAAAAGGCTGCGACTTCAGGGGGCATGACCACGCGACGGAGTTAACCGTAGGCGGTATCGACTCGCTGGAACTGGCGAACATGGGCGAGGGCTACGACTATCTGGCGCTCGGGCACATCCACCATGGGCAGTTTGTGCATAGCGGCAGGCACAAGGCTGCGATTGAGCGAGAGCAGGGCGATGCATGCATCGGCTGTGCTGAGCGTGAGCAGGCTCGACTGAAGGTCAATGTGAGATACAGCGGCACGCCACTGCCTGTGAGTTTCGACGAGAACTTCACCCACTCGGTGAGCATCGTGGAGATAGGTAGGCATGGAGAGACACCTGCGGTCAAGGAGATCGAGATCCAGAATCCGCATCCCTTGGTGACGCTGCCTACAAATGGATTTACTACATGGGAAGAGGCAAAGACGCTGTTGGGCAAATTCCCTGACGATATTCCTGCATACATCCGTCTGAACGTGGAGATAGACGACTTCCTGCCCGTAGAGGCCAATGCCGAAGCCGCCAGTCTGACGGATGGGAAGCAGTGTCGCTTCTGCTGTATCAATGCCAAGCGCAAGGCTGTCGGACAGGAAGATGTCAAGGTGTTGACGGTACAAGAATTCCAAGAGGAGAAGCCCATCGAGATTGCCAGGCGCTATGCAGAATACGAGGGCATCAGTTTCGACGAGGAGATGCAAGTGATGTTTAACGAGGTTATGGATATGGTGGCCGAAGAATCGCGCACGGATTAAATAAGGAGGCAGACATTATGAAAAATATCGTAATAGTCTTTATTTTAGAGAGTTACCCACATTTAGTGTATAAGTGTATATAGATTGTATCTGAAAATTCAAAAAGAATATACGATTCGCATAGTCCTTTGCCCAGAAATAGACCGCCGGCATCAGCTCCTCGTTCTCCTCAGGATTAACGTTCTATTCCCGATGCGACACTATCTGCCCATATTTCAACTCATGCTTCAGATACTCGTAACAATAGGCAGGACTCTGATAGTAAAGACCTGTTTCTAAATCCACCAACTTTTCGTACACTTCTGAGTTATAGACAATATCCAAAGCCTCTAAGATAGACACTCCACTTTCTTCTATAAGATATCTTGCAATATCGTCTATCATACTCTCAACAAGGAATTTCTGCTCTATACTCATAGTCTTTTCAATTTTGCCATATCCTCAGCTTGCGACCTGATATCAGTTGCATAGAAACCTTTGCCAAAATCCTTGTAGGGTTTGCTCAAGGACAGATTGATTCTGTCAATAGCAATGTTAGATCCATGATATAGTATCATACCAGCCCTCCCCCATTACGCCGACAAACTACAGCCATATCTTCCACAGCATCGTCCAGGGACAAGGTATGCTCTGCGGCATAGCATTCATCAATGAACGCCAGCCCGCCAAATCGTTTAAGATATGAATAGGCTTGCTTGGGCTGCAGGTCGAAATGCTCTGCGAAAACCGCAATACAATTAATTATATATGTGAGCTTGGCTCTTAGATCTTTACCCATACTATAGATTTTTGCGCAAAAATAGCAATTATCTATGAAACTTCCAAATAATTTGAGGGAAATCTGACACAAAGGCGGGAAACACATAGTCTTTCATCCTCAATCATACCCCATAATACCTATACACGATTTCCTCATTCCGGGGCGGAACTCGCCTACCCGTAGCCTTTCCTATATACTCCATCCGCTCCATCAGGTTCGCAAACGGACCCATGTCGATATACCCTTTCACATAGACCTCATATTTTGGTACCTGATAACGACGAGTACGGCTCCTCCCACGGCCAGATACAGCCCTGAATACGCTCATTGCCAAACACGGGGTATTCCTCCGAGGGCCATTCCTCCATCCTGCAGGTAGAGGGGAGGTGCAAGTCCTCGAACACACAATGATGGAAAGCCAGACGGTCTATCTTCTCCACCCCCTCGGGAATCCAATACTCTTTCACCTTGGGCGCAGCCTTCAAGAGCCGCTTGCGGTCCTGACTGTACACGAATCCATATTCATCAACATACCCCTCTGCAATCTCCTTCTCCAGTTGTTCACTTCTCGTGCTGTCATACGACCAGTTCCACAGATGTACCTTAAACTGATGGTCGCATTGTTTCAAGGCATTGTCTATTTCAAAGTCATCCACCATATAAGGCACATCCAGTTCTTCCATCGTTTTACATTCCTTGAAGGCATGATCCGCTATCCGATAGACATCCTCAGGAATCCGATAATACGCCACATTAGGCGCCTTCACTAACATCCGTCCGTTCTCTATCTTCGCCAGCACAGCCCCAGTCTCATCCGTCTCAATATCGTATGCTGACCGCCGCACTACCACATAATCCTCAACGAACTTCCCGTCGAGAATGTCAGAGAGCCACATCCGCTCCACCTCCTCCCCTTCTTCAATGCCCACGCTGTCGAACGCCACAGGCATCCTGTCCTTGAGCATCTGCCCATAGTTCAGACTATACTTTCTATCGCTGTTCATAGTTTCTATACACAATTTCCTTTCCGAATTTGACTGTCGATACTGGTTATTCTTTTAGGCAGCCAATTGGTACGACCATCACACCATCTTTTCTCATATACGCATATTGTCCGACAGCCGTTAATACCATCTTAAAAGATGGATTCTTCATCTTTGTCGTATCTATCTTTTTTTCCAATGCGTTAAGATTTGCTGCACCTTCTTCAATACGTGTATCACCACCGAGTTTAATCTCTATCAAGCCATAATTACCATTTCTCAGATGAACGACTGCATCACATTCCAGTCCGTTCTTATCCCTATAATGGAACACTTCACCGTCATTAGCCTCGGCATATACACGCAAGTCACGTACACAGAGAGTCTCAAAGAACAACCCCATTGTTTCCAAATCATTAAGCAGATCGTTAGGGCCGAGACCCAATGCGGCTATGGCTAAAGATGGATCTACGAAGTATCTTGTATCACTCGTCCTAATAGCCGTCTTAGAACGCAAATTTGGATTCCAGGCTTTCATGTCTTCAATAACAAAGATCTTTTTTAAAGCCTTTATATAGGATATTACTGTTTCATCGCTCATGCTTTCAGGCTCATTTGTCTTCATATCCTCAACTATGGTTGGAATACCTGCCATAGCCCCCTGCAACCTTGCATAGGAACGTAAAAGCCTTTTAGCCCTATATTCGTCTCTCTCTACGCCGTCAACCCTTGAAATATCAGAGCGTGTTATAGCTTCGAAATACTCCGTCACTTGCCTCAATGCGGCTTTTTTAGTCTTTTTGTTCAATGACATTGGCCATCCCCCTCGGCAGATTGCAAATGCGACATCCTCCATCATTAGCGAACTTTCTCCATCTATCTTATCAGGATGAGAGAAAAGTTCACTGAGGCTGACATCTCCAGATGATTCCTCCGATTCCCAAAGGGTCATAGGGCGCATTGTGAGAAATGCAAATCGGCCAGCACCACTATGCTTTATCTTAGAGTCATCAGCAGGAACCGCAGACCCCGTCAACATAAATAGTCCATCACCCCTCCTATGGTCTGTCTCAAAACGGACTGCATCCCAAATTTGAGGTGCAATCTGCCATTCGTCAATAAGTCGAGGATTATCACCTTGCAACAGGCGCTTAATATTTGTTTCTGCCAATTGCAAGTTCTGCCGCATGTTAACTGGGTCATCCATATATAGAATGCTGTTGGCTTGTTGTTCTGCAGTAGTTGTTTTGCCACATGCTTTCGGCCCCTCAATCAGCACGGCTCCCATAGCATCCAGTTTATCTGCTAATAAGGCATCTGCAATTCTTTTCTTATATTCTGTATTGTCTGCCATATTATGATTTTTTGATTGATGGTGCAAAGATACAAAAAACCATTGGAAAACAAAATATTTTCTAACCAAATTTGGTTATTTGGCCTAATTCTGTTTGGTTATTTGGCCCAATCCTGTTTGGTTGTTTGGCTAAATTATCCAACCACAATCTTTCATCCTCAGTCATAACCTATAATACCTATACACGATTTCCCTACCTATATACTCCACCCGCTCCATCAGGTTCGCAAACGGCCCCATCTCCAGTTGGCCTTTCACATATACCTCATACTCACGCTGAGCCTCATCCTCCCAAGTGACGGGCATCCTTGTCATTCCCACGCTCCTGTAGAAATTGAGATTGTTCCTCTGCCGACTCAGCCCCTCAGGCACCCTTGTCATCAGCACAACAGGCTCACCGAAATCCCTGAATGCAATTTCCAGTTTCGATCGCTCCATCTCGCGATTCTCCCTTTCAGAGAAATCCGTCAGCAGGAAGATCGTCCCCGCCTCGAACTCCTCCCAACGATCCTTACCAGAGAGATGAAGCACAGCAGCGTAAGGCATGAGACACCCACCCTCTGGGTCAATATACCTATCCGGATTGATCATCCAAAACTCAGGCGCATCCATCCCCTGCTCCCTGCAGAACGCCTTCAGCGCGTCCAGCCTGTCAATCAAAGAACTATGCTTGTTGCCCATACAAATAGAGGAGATAGCCAATCAGGAACAATACGCCAATGCCTAAGATAGCGCCGACAAGCCTGCCAAGCAAGAACTCAAGATACTCCCCAAGAGAGTTGAACTCGAAAAAGAAACCATGAAATTCTTTGAAAAACCTCATTACATATACAGTTTTTTGACGAACCAATACGAAATCGTCGGTGTGCCTTCTCTTCTTTTATATTGCGAAATGTCCAATGTCTTCGTGATGTTCAGACCATAGGTCTGATTAAGCCGCTTAGCCATCTTCTTAAACTCCCGCCCATGACTTAGGCTCTTGTCTATTCCGAAGTATGCCAGATAGTAATGAATCATCTCATGCACGAGTATATCTTCAAACTGCTTTGGGGTGAAGTCATAATAGTCCGTCATCGATATACTGAAATTATACAATTTCTTGCTAAACCACCCTTGCTCATAGTCACAATGGAAATAGCCACAAGTGCGGAATGAGTGTAGCAAGTCAAACAATGGAATGGGCAACTTACCTTCAAAGTATCTCTCATTACACAGACAGAAGGCATCAAGCATATTGTCGTGATTTGCAACCATAGGCAACTATCCTTTATATGCCCATTCAGGAGAGTTCAGTTCCTTGGCAAGTTCCTGTTCCATACTCTTCAACTGTTCTATCGAACTATTGATACCCACCTGAGCCTGTTCTACAGTCTGCATATACTCTTGACAAGTATTATTGACTATGGTAATACAAGTATCGCTGAAATGCTCCGATTTCCTGTCCTGCCAATTATCCTTCAGCACTTGGTTATTCCGATTGAACGCCTGCACATACTGGTGCATCTCGTCCAGCAGCATCTTCAACTGTTTCATTGTCTATATTCATTTAACGCTGCAATTGCCTTTCTCAGAAAATTGTCACCTTCTTCCTTACTTTGTTCCAACTTGTGTCGCTGGCGGTTAGTCATTTGCCTCACACGTTCTGTCTCCCCATGAAGATTCTGATAGAGTTTCTTTGCAGATTCCGCATAATTCTGAGCTTTTTTGTAAAGCGCTTTATACTTCTCCAAAGCCTGTTCCCGATGTACAAGTTCCTGACCATCCATACCTCCGCCTCTTTTGACAGAGGCCTCATAGTCAGCCTTAGCATGACCTAACTTCTGGTGGACTATGTTGAGGTGTTCCTCAATTTTACGCTTCAGGTCTCGCGCCTCATCGTCTTTATTTGCGAAAAGAGTTTGAAACCTATATGACATATGTATAGTAGCCTCCATGAAACGGTTATAGGTTTGGGAATACGACTCCAAGAGCCGTATCTCCCTTACCTTTACATCACTATTAGCCATACCCTATTTATCTGATGCTCTGATATTCCATCAGTTTCGAGGTAATCTTGGCGATGTAGTTCGAATATTCCGTAAACATCTCCGACATCTTTTTAATGTCCTGCACGCTACGGTCGAACTGCTCACGGAATTTATCGTTCTGTTTGTCCTGCCAACCCTCAGAAACGGCGTTCATACGTTGTTGGGCTGCCTGCATTGTCTGATACATATTCTGCCCAAGACTTTTAATATTCTTTCCGAACAGAGCCAACTGCTCTATGTTTTTTACACCAGCATCACTTGCCATAGTCCTTATACTTTAAATTGTTAATAGTTAGAAATCAAACGGAGTAAACAGTGTGTAACTGTTATTAGTCTCATTATAATAGATAGCCCTGAGACGTTCGATGTCAGAAGAAAGATTTTCTAACTTCAAGTCATCACTTAGTCCCAGGGTATTGACAGCATTGTCGTCACTCTTCAGCATTACCAAGTGGTGGAACATATTGAAGAAGTCCTTGGCAGACATATAGTCAGAGAACAACAACTGCTTGGGCTTGTCTATCTGCAAGACGACATGAACACCAACCTCTGCACCATTTTTCAGAATGTATTCAATCACTTTCTGATAGCTGTTGAATGCAGTATCGCCACTATCACCCCCACCAGAGAACATACTCGAATCAAATCCGAAATCATCAGCTGCAGATGCAGGTTTCTCTGTAGCGATTTCCATATCCATACGCAACTCTCTGAAACGCTCCTGACCCAAGATATACAGCACCATCGGCTCAGCAGTCCTATCTTTAATAGAAGAAGCGATTCTTTGCAACTCTGCCCCATAGGTTCCAGGATTCAGCAGTTCAATCTCGCCCTTTCCTGCCAAATCGTCCAGCATTTTCCTCGTCTTTCTCTGATCGTCAGGCAGACAGTTGATGACCTTAATCTTCATGGCCTTATTAGAAATCTTTAGACTCTTAATAGAAGCCATCGTCGTTCTGGATACCTGTTCTTCATCGTTAATACCAAACAACATCACATTGTCTGCATATTCATTGCGCAACGGAATAATCACTGGCTCCATCTTTGTGTCAATAGAACGGCCAAAGGCGATAGCAGCCTTACCCTTCTGATCAAGCAAACTCTTCACCTCATCATCAATCTCAAATATCTGCGAACCAACAAAGTAGAACTGATCATTCTCAAAGCCTTTCGTCTTGGCATTGATCTTCTTGATAATCTCAAGGGCTTCAGGTGTAGGCAGATAGGTGGACTTGAATACCACATCGTTGTCAATGTCATGATGCAGCACCTGACCCGTCTTCAGCTGACTTGTTGTATCCACAGAGCCACGTACCAAACGCTCTGAGTCTCCAGGCGAGCACTTCAGCAGATAGAAGTCTGATATGTTATTCAGAATCTCGCTCGAAATCTCTGCCTGTGCAATGGTCTGTGTAGCCAGTACCAGATGTACGCCTTGGCTTCGTCCTTCCTTGGCAATCTTCTGAAGAATCTCCGAAATCTCACGATACAGTTTAGCTTCCTTGCTGTTCATCGTTGGGAACATAACGTGGCACTCGTCAGCGATGAACACGATGCGTGGCATCTTCTTGTCTGGATTCACCTGATTATACTCCACAATGTTCGAAACACCACTGGCTCGAAGCAGTTTACCACGTTCACGCATCTTATTGCTGATGTCTCTCAGAATCTCCAGCGTAATCTGAATATCCGAGTTATCAACCAGCAATGCCTTTACATGCTTCTCGTTCCGATAGCGGTTGAATTCCACACCACCAATCTTGAAGTCCATCAGATAGAGTTCAAGTTCTTCTGGCGAATACTTAGCCATTGCGCCAATAATCACATCATGCAGGAATACGGACTTACCTGTACCTGATTGACCAATAATGAAGCAATGTATATGGCTAACTGTATCAAGCGTAAAATCTACCAACTCACCATTGTCTGATGAGCCAACGGGAATCACCATCGCCTTGTCAATTGCAGCAAAACCGCCAGACATCATCTCACCATAATCAACACTTGCTGCTTCCACCTGTGGCTGCTCTGCCCCCTCGTTAATATAGTTGAAACAAGCCTTAGCCAAGATAGGGTTGTCAAGAATAGGCGTGCAACGTATAAAGGCATCCTTGCTGTAATTTCCGTATGTAGCAGCATCAAGCACCTGATAGGAGTTCGTCATTGCCATCAGTGAGTCGATATCCCTGTCGTTCTTGAAATCCTCATTGTTCAGCAGCACGAAGTAGATTCCGCCCTTATGGCCATTCTCAAACAGAGCATCCAAATCGCGCATATCGTTGAGACACTTCTGGAAATCAGTAATGACCACGACGTCGTATGGCACCGCAACTCTGTTCTTACTTTCGTTGTACTTTACAACGTCCCCATATTCTTCAAGTGACTTAGCCACTTTTGCCCTAAGAGAATCCTTTAATTGTTGCCACTCATTGGGGCTGCTAATGAGTTTCCCATACAACTTTTCATCCAGATTCCTTGTTAAGAAAGAAGCCTGCGCAGAAAATGCCAAGTCAACGAAGTGTAGATTGATACTTCTGCCAGGAAGAGATAACAGCATGTCAACAACCAGCTGGTTCAACACGCTCTGTGCTTTCTCCTTCGTCTTATTTGTATAGCTAATCACAAAGTTCTGCCCTGCCTTACCACCTTGCCACTCCATAATGGTAGGAGTCTCCATAACCATATCGCCAACTTTGTCAACCGTGTGCTGGCCATCTGGGAGGTAAGCTGCAAAACATTTACAAGTAGCATTCTCAGATATTTGATTAAGTATTGCCTTAGCACTTTCTGTAGACGAAGCCTCTATGTTAAGTTGAAAAAAAGGAAGATATTTATCTCTTATAGCAACTAAAAGCGCATTATACTCATCCTCAATCAACTTGTACGTTTTTTTACTCTTCTCATTAACAGGAAATCTCTTAAACTCACTTGCTATATTTTCAACTAACTGCTTTATTTGCTTTATTGTTTTCATCTTAATCAATGTAATAATAGCTATTTAACAAATAAAAAAACAACCTTTCTTATTATCCATCTTAATACCAAAAATGGAAAAACAACAAACATTATGAATCCCACAATTTTATTGACAGTGGTCATGTCGGCAAAAATGCATCCTAATAGGATCGGGAATAAAAGAATAGCAATAATTCTGTCGATTATACGCCCAATTCGTTTTTTTTTCAACAATTTCTCTTGTTCTTCCTTTTTTTGAGCAGCTTGAAGCGCTTTTCGCTCTTCATCTTGTTGTTTTTTGAGTAAAGCTGCTTCTTTTTCTTTTTGCTTCTTGATTCTAGCATCTTCTTCTGCCTTCAGTTTTTTTAATCGTGCAGTCTCCTCATCTTTTTGTTTCTTGATTCGAGCAGCCTCCTCATCTTCTATCTTTTTCTTTTCGCTAACAATCTTTGGAGAAACGCCTTCATACCATTTTTTCAGACATACAACAGCCGCTTCATCACATAAATACTTTATCCCAGCATAGAAAGGAGTCGTATCAATATTGGCCAAAAATGAATTACCATCAATTTCTATAACCTCTAATGTATTGGGAATATTCTGTGTGCTCTTTGAATCAGTTATTTTATTCTTTACAGAAGTATATAAGTTATTATTTTCAGATATGTTACCATTTTGAAGCCATCTCATTGCAGAAAAGTAATCTCCATTATCATATAAGGCTTGTGCAGCACCCAGACAGGATTTTTCATCTTCACAAATAATAGCGATTTTGATACTTGCTTCAACTTTAGTATCGCCACCTTTAATATATTCATTCAGGACATTCGTTATTATTTTATTCTGTACCGTACTTGGCAATTCCAACCTCTTGAAATCGCCTTGAAGGTGCATTCTTTCCTCAGATACTTTGTTAATATAAGGCCTATTAGCCTTACCAGCGTTAGCATAGTTCTTGAAAGCCAGAGAATAGTTTCCTTCACATTCTGCAATAAAACCCAATAGGCGGTTTGCATCTGGGTCATCACTCAACGACTGATTGCTCAAAAAACTACTCGCTACTTTGAAGTCTATTGGAGTGTTGATACCCAACAAATGAATCATACCCATTTGGAAACAAGACAAAGCATCACCACTCTCAGCTTTTGCTTTAATCTCTGAGCCATTCGTCATTGTTTGAATGACTAAGTCTTTAATGTTTGTAATGTATTTCTCCATATTTACTATTTCAACAATCTACAATTGATTTCCCAGTAGAACATACCATAATGATAAACATACTCATGGAAATTAAGAAGAGTAAATTATCTTTTTAATAAAAAACGCCATTCGTAACACACATACGATACTTTATATATGTACGAGCTTTTTTCATCTTAAATATTATTTCACCAAAATCTTTATAATCCGAAAGATGCATATGCAATTTCCTTTCATATTTCTTCCATGAAATTGCTAGGAATATTCTTCGTTTATGACCAATTGGAACACCACTCTCATCTAGTATAGTGTTAATTTGATTGTAGAATACTTTTCGTTCCATCATCATGCTTACAAATATCGTCCTGGCTCAGAGGATGTATACTTAAGTTTTAGGTTAAATCACGACAAACAGAAGTGTGAGCCTGTCAGCTAATCCGCTGGTAGGCCTTCGACTGCCTGAAAGATAGATTAGAAAAAACGGCTCACACCCTATGTATGTAGCAATTGGATACAATCCACCTACTATCAATACAGAGGGAAGAACGTCTTTACTTTTCCAATCTTTACAGGTAAGTTGTCGAAGTTTACCAGCTGGAAAAAGCTAAACGCTTCCTATGTCATGACTGCGGCGGTCCTTCCGCCACGGTTGCAAAGATAAGCATTTATTTTCAAATGACGTTCATTATGAGCCGATTTTTTTGCAAAGGTACACATTTTTTCGAAAAAAGTATTAATACACGCCTGTTTTCGTCAATGTCATATCATCTTTATCATCGCAGCGTCTGTATCTGCACGGTACCGCCCTTGGACGTAAAGCGCATCTGGGGGCCACGATAGTTCTTGGGATAGACGACGCAGATGTCGCCGGTGCCCTCCCAGGTCTCTACGCCACCGTTGAGGCCGGTCTGTTTAAGCTCGCCGTCATACCAGATCATTACCGTGCCATGACTCAGGCAGTTGGAGGGTTGGCTTCCTGAAAAATAAGCTGTACCGTAGGTCCAGTCGGCCATTGTGGCTGTCAGCATGCCGCAAAAGGCCAGTAATAGCATCATTCGTTTCATATTTCCTTTTCTTTTTAGAGGGTTATAATCATCTATTGATTTGCAAAGGTACGAAACAAA